>CBKWLJ010000342.1:0-10207 GCA_966675205.1 uncultured bacterium | reverse complement strand
CAACTCTTGCAAAGCTTAATATTTCTAGCTTTTATGACTTCGAAGCTTTTAGTTTCTAATCCTGTAGCTCCTCCAACTTGGACTCAGGTGACAAAACCAATTCCTCTTGCCAATGCTCCCGTTATAGAATGCTGGTGCGGCGGAGGTGGTGTGGGGTTAGCTGGATTTGTTCAAGAGGGATTTAGAGTTGGTGCAAATATTGACTGTGACCCAGAAAGACCAAAATTGAGTGATGCGATCGCTGATTATTATCAACTCAATTACAAAGCAGATGTTATCAGGGAAACACTTCAAGACCATGCCCAGCGAGGGGGATTTCGTGAACGATTACCGGATGTTGTGTTTCTCACACAGTCTTGTAAGAACCTAAGTTTAGCCAATCACACTCACAAGGAAGATGATATAGATTTGGTAGTAGCACGGGCTGCTGCTAGAGGAATGGGTGAACAACTGCCCAAGGTGTTTGTGATTGAAAATGTGCCCAAATATAAGAATTCTCAGTGCCTCGATATTCTCATCAAAAAGTTGAAGAAGCTGAGCTATAAAGTCAAATATGGTGTTATTGATGCCTCTTGGTATGGAACCGCCCAGAGACGAAAGCGATTTATTTTAATAGCGACTCGGCATGATATTCCCATGCCTATTTTGAATCCCGTGCCGCCACCAACTTATAAGAATCCTCCCGGCTGGCTGAGTGTAGTTCAAGATTTGAAGTTTGAGTTGAGTGAACCAACTCGATATCAGGAACTCGTTGTTAGTAATCTGGAACCAGGACTGTATGCAATTGAACGAGCTGGAGCTAGATTCAAAAAACCGCAATACCGCAGCATTAACCAGCCGATGTGGACGCTCAGAAGTGCGGCATGGATTGACCAAAAGGGTTATTCCCGTTGGGATGGGCTGAATATCTGGGATGGAAAAGATTGGTATCGTCCCTCAGCTCGTGTGGTGGCTCGATGGATGGGGTTGCAGGACTGGTATCAATTACCATCGCCACCGGCTGTGTTTGGTACGTTACTGTGCAATGGAGTTCCACCACTGATGACAGCAGCGATCGCCAAAGCTATCAAATCAATACTATGCAGTTAGTTTGATGAATAGATAGACAATTCTCTATTGTAAGAAAGCGTTAAGACATACCGGAAAATTTTTGGAAAAACTTGAAATCTTATAAAAGATATTATCTAGCTAATTTCTCAGAAAGCTAGCCAACAAAAAAATAACAAATTCTACAATAACAATAGTAAAACCGAGCTATAAAAATGATGAATGACCCAAATACATTTCCAAAGGTTCTTCTAAAAGCATCTCTCATTTTTTTGCTAATTATAGTTATGGGCAGTGCTCTAACTTCTTCGGCTTTAGCAAAAACTAATAATTCAAGTAAATCGGAGAGTGATACTGTAATAGGAATTGTCCTGAGTGGCATCTTGGGTTTAATAGGCGGTGTAGCTGGTGCAATAGTAACCAGTACTCAAAAAATCAAAGAACTACAAGAAGAATTTAAGCTACATGAGCAAGAACAAAAAAGAGAAGAAGTCGCCAAATTAAGGCGAGATTATCTTAATCCTCTCCGACTTTCTACCGAAGAATTGAAGGAACGTTTACAACTTTTAAAAGAGAAGCAAAGGGATGATTCGGAAGTCAAAAGAATAACTCCCTGGTTTATCAAAATCAAAGATTATGTCACAGGAGATTATAGGCCCCATGAAAAATCTCACTTTGCTAATTGGTGTAATGGTGGAGAAGGCTATTTTGCTGTTTCTACTTTATATTTAACACTTGCATATTTCGCTAATGCAACTCGCATCAGAGAAGAAATGCCTTTCACAGTTTTAGTTCCTAAGTACAATGAATACATAAAAATAATAACTCAGCAGATTGAAACCATTAGAACAGCTTTTGGCGGTACCTATGGAATCTGGGAAGAAATTCAAGATTCTCTAGGAAAGATTGCTCTAAAATCGGATAAGAGCATTATGAACTATAAAGAATTTTACACCGCTCTAATGGATGATGATACGTGTCCGGCTTTTCTCCGGATGGCTGACTACTATGTTGATTTTAAAGATAAAGATTTTCAATCAATAATTTCTTCACTGACTGCTCTGATTTCTGAGTATGGTAAAGATGGTGAACTCTATAAAGAGTTAATAAGTGAAACTAACTCTAGTTTCATTTCCCCGACTCGGGTTACTCACACCCAAGCGTCAATTCAACAACATTAAGGGCAATCAAAATGAACCAGGTCAGGAACAGGCTGAGGAAATCGTTCGCCACATTGAGGACAGATGCCCGTGAACAAAAGTCAAACAATTATCTTTTGAAATTTACAGCTTTTTGTTTAGGATTATTACTTTTAATGAGTCTCGCCGTCCCGCCAGCTTGGGCAGGGCGTTATGTACTCAATCAAACTCCTGAAACCATCAATCGCTACTTTGGTCAACCCCTCAATAAGGTCACATACACTCTTCAATATCCCACCACAGATTTACAGCGTCTGTTTCCTGATTTTCCCAAGAAGGGAGAATTTAAAATTACTTTTGTCAACAACAGAGTTCAAAAAATAGAACTTGAACCCAATCTGGCCGGTGGTGAAGGAACTTTTTCCTACAACCCAGCCAAATTCTTTCAATACATTTTTGGCTATCAACCCTCAATTGTGAAGGTAATCAATCGGTCAACTGGGGAAGGTTTTGCCACTTATGAAGTCTGCTTAGGAGACGGGGTAGCCACCTCCTACACAACCAGCGCTCCCGGCGACCTTTTCATTTCGCTGTACTACAAGACGGCTTGTGAGCCACCCTATAAGTAAGAGAATTCTTCCACTAAACTTGTCTGGAAATTAAGGTTTGATGCAGACAACACCTGAGTTTTCTCCTAATTTTCGGACAGGTCTAATAGCCAGATTTGTTGTGCGATCGCTATTTGGGACTAACCTGAAGTTCACGACAGGATGGGGATGATTGCCAAGAACTGCTAGGGATAGCTCTCGTTGTATCAGCCACAAGAATCACCTGTCCATCGGGGCTGTATACCCAGCTTTGAGCTTCCACCAGTGGCTTGGGCGTCGTACTGGACGGATGCACTTCTGGGGCAGCATCCAAGGTATTCTCTTCCTGGGAGTCGAGCGTGACCCAATGGGTGATAACTGACTCACCTTGTAGTGTGTCGTTAGGGCTGGGAGGTATACCACCGCGTCCTGTAATCACAAATCGATTTTCTCTCCTCGTCTGTGCTCCACGAGGAGAACAAGTTTGGTCAATTTGGTTAGAGATATCCACTAAATCAATTGGGAGATGGGTGACTCCTTGAGTAACATCAAACGCTGAATTAATTTGTACCGTACCATTGACCCCGAAATCAGAGCTAGCGGTAATGTCACTCAAGGGAGTTGGGCGTGGGCGGAATTGGAGTCCATAGATGCCTTGCGTTGTAATGTTGATATTACCTCCCCGACCTGTGTAAGCATTAGCTCTGATATCGCTATCTTCTTTGGGGACTGCAACGAGGAAGGGAGCATTGATAGTGATGTTACCGCCATTGCCGCCTGCCTGTGCTGTGCCTGCACTAGTGGATATGAGACTGTTATGGCGCAACAGTAATAAATCCTGAGATTGTAGTGTAATATTGCCACCATCACCTGAGTTGCTCTCAGAGATAATTTTTCCTTGGTTATCCAACAGGAGATTACCGACCGATGCATCTAGGTTTCCTGCATTTCCTAGCCCTTGACTGCTCAAAGTGACTTGGGCACCATCTAGGACTTGCAATCGCCCTGTACTAATCCAGATACTTCCTCCTTGACCTGTAGAGTTAGGTTCTGTATTGGCAAACACACCTGTCCTATCTCCGCTGAGAACAATCTCTTCTGATTTTCTCAAAGTGATGTTTCCAGCATCCCCATCACTTGCCGTAGCCGTCTGAATCTTGGCTCCTCGCTCTACCCGAAGATTATCCGAACTGACTGTAATATCTCCAGCTCTACCATCACCTGCTGTACTAGCATTGATCTGGGCAGAATCGGTGAGTTCAACTGAGCCAGCTTCAATATCGATACTTCCTCCCCGACCCGCTGCTCCGGCATTCAGAGCGGTAGAAATAGCTGATTGCTCGGTCAGGACAAGCTGATTATCCACCCCGATGGTAATCGTACCTGCATTCCCTTGTCCACTCATATCAGTGGTTAATTGACTCCCATCCGAGAGTGCAAGAGAACCAGCCGTTATGTGGATACTTCCGCCATCTCCAACTCTACCCTGTTCAACTGCACTACTGATTCCGGAGTGAGAAGCAAGAGCAACATCATTAGTCACCCTAATGGTGATGTCTCCTGCATCACTTCTCTCTTCTAGTAACCTGTTAGGTGAACCCACGACCAAAGTCTGTAACTGTGCATCATTGGTCAAAGACAAAGACTCAGCATCAATGGAAATTATGCCTCCTCGTCCAATACCTAGCCGTTCATCATCTATCCATTGCACGGTGCTGAATATTTGACTGCTATCCAGAGAAACAGCTCCATTGGCACGGATATTTACACTGCCTGCATTCCCGCGACCAGAAGTACTAGCACTCAGTCGCGCACCACTAGTCATAGAGAAATTCCCGCCTGCATCAATAACAATGCTGCCTGGATTGCCTTGTCCAGTGAAGCCGGTACTGAGTACAGCATGATTTTCCATGCTGATATTACCGCCTGCATGAATGATGATATTTCCTGCACTACCCTGTCCAAAAAAATTGCTGTAGAGTCCGCTATTAGTCAAAAAGACATTATGACCTGCACCAATGTTGATACCGCCTGCATTACCGTCAGCAGTAGTACTAGAAATCAGGGTATCGCTCATTTCAACATCATCACGTACATTGATATTGAGACTGCCCGCATTGCCTCGACCAGTATTACCAGAATTGATTATTGCATTGGAGAAATATAGAGAGCTGGCAGTAATATTGATATTGCCACCATTCCCTTCAACGCCGCTGCTAGCACTTTTAACACTACTGTTATCAACACGAACTGTTTCAGTCGCATTGAGAATAATATCTCCTGCCTGACTACCTGGAAAGCCCAGTCCACTGCCTATTCCACCTCGAAGATAACTGTCTCCAGAAATATTTAAATTCCGGGCATGGATGGCTATATTGCCCCCATCTTCAGCACTTACATCAATCAAAGAGCCATTGGTTATGGACAGGTCAGCTCGTGTTACATCATTAGGAAAATCTAAAACCAAATCGTTGCCATTTACGCTCAGTCCTACTGTGCCTGCTCCTGCAACTCCTCCTAACTCAATTCGTCCTCCCTTAAAATAATCTACAAACAAAAAGCTTTGATCAAGAGTTACATCTCCACCTAGTAGTAATAGGCTCTGACCTTCATAAACCTTTAAGATACTCCGTGAAACTGTTATTGGTTGAGGCATTCTTTGGGAAGCAATAAATCCACTCGGGTCGCCAACAATTGTGAGTAAACTATTAGCTCCACCTGGATTAGTTGCACTAAATTGGCTACCATTGGGCCACACTAAAGCATCAACAGTTGTCGCGACGAACGAACCTCTAGTGGTACCACCCACATCCAGCCGAGCGTTAGGGCCAAACTGAATGCCACTAGGATTAATTAAAAAGAGGTTGACGTTGGCGCTGTCTGTGAGAATGAGACCGTTAATAGAAGAGGGAGAGCCACCCGTCACTCGCGATAGAATATTCTGGATATTGGCAGCACTTTCAAAATCAGCAACTTCGCCTCTATCAAGATTAAATTTCTCAAAACTGTGAAATAGATTATTGCCGACTGTTTGACCTGCTGCTTGAGGAATGAAATAAAAAGGTCCAGTTAATGTTCCTGGTTGTCCTAGAGTCCCATCCAGAGTAATGTTCTGAGCTAAGGCACGGTTTCCAGAAAGCGCGATAAGCGGAGCTATGCCTGTAAGGCTGATCGCACAACTTCCGATTAGAGTTACCGCACCGATACCCTTGGCAAACCTCGCCAACTCTAACCGCCAATCTCCAACTCGATAGGTCGCCATCTGCGATCGCCTCCTTCCCGAAGTTGGGTGCTTCTAAGTAATTATTACCATGACGCCGATCGAGTTAGGCTGGGCTAGCAAGAAATTTTATTGTTTCTCAAGTTGAGAAGGATGTAGTTCATCCCATCTTAAGCAACTTAGACAAATACAAAATCTCGTGCAATGGATACGTTGGTTGAGTCTTGCACAACACCAATCAAATCACTGCCATAGTAAATCGCCGTATCTACAGCAGCACTACCAGTCCAGTTTTGATAAAAGAGATTGTACTGATTAGAACTGCCAAACACTTCGATAAAGTCGCTTGTCCAATCCCAATCTGCAATGATAGCGAAGCCATTCCCCAAGTAGGAGACTCCCCAGTTGCCCCCAAGGACGAAAGTGTCAGTCCCAATTCCACCTACGAGAGTATCGTATTCCATACCACTGGTGGCATAACCATCAAGGCGGTCATGTCCATCGCCACCAACCAGAATGTCGTTACCTCCCAACCCAAACAGTTGATCGTTGCCGGAACCGCCATCAAGAGAGTTTGCGCCATTATTTCCATAAATAATGTCATTTCCAGCCCCCCCAACAGCATTTTCAATGGTGACGCCGTTAGCAATGGTAAAGCCACCATACACTCCGTTAACCGAACAGATCAATCCTCCCGCATTGGGGCCAAACAGCGGTGCTGGACGAAGATCGATGTAGGCGTTTGCCAAACTTCCCGCCGCAGTTATCGTATCTGTACCACCGGCATCCCATATACAGGAATAACAAGTACCTATACCATTGCTCGTAGGCAGTACATAGGTATCGTTACCTGTCCGAAATGTCGTATTAGCCCCATAAAGATATTGGATAGCCGCAATATCTAATGCCATTGGAGTTCCCTGAAGTCCAAAAGCACTATTGGCATTAAGACTATTAGATTTTAAACCCGAGTTGTAGGACATCGTTGTCCAAACCCCTTGGTTCAGTTCAAAATCTCCTGTGTCTGTGAAATCCCCTAAAGTAACACCTGGATAAACAGGAGAACCTCCTCCGTGATCATGAGGGTGAGCCAGCCCCAGTCCGTGACCCAGTTCGTGAACTATAGTGGCAAAACCACCACCGCCTTGTTGTAAGCCATATCGCCAACCTTCCCAATCCCAGGCTAGATAGGTAATTCCTGCGAACAATATGCTTGGATCAGGGGGACCACTCATACCTGCTACACCTGCACCAAGTTGGTTGTGGTCAACCGTGTAGAAACCGAGAGTGGCATTGGGATTGTTATCTGCTACTCTGACAAACTGAATGTTAGCCACATTAGACCAAGTCTGTAACGCGGCTTCAACAGCGACGATTTCACTAGCAAGCCAGTTATAAGCATGAGTACAATAGTTACCAAGGTTGTTGTCAAAAGATTCAGACCCCGCTCCCCAAAATGAGTACTCGATTACCCGGTTGGCACCGACAGCCCAATAGTTTCCTCCCCAGAGAATTCCATCAATGTAAACATTGCCAGTAAAAGGTTTTGTGGCGGGAGGCAACATCGTAACCGACTCATTCACATTGAGGCTATTCGTCTCTAGAGGTAAAACACCATTGACCGCATTGGGTTCTGCAAGGGGTTGGAATGTAGTCTCTAGCAACACGCTTCCATCTCTGGCTCTTGGCAGAGGTTGTTGGTTCTCCAGCCCTAAGAATCGATTGTGAGTGATGAGTGGCGTTTCTGCTGTTTCTGCTGCAATCAAACCTTTGATTAAATCTAAATTGAAGGATTTCATGGTTCTCCTCCTTCTGATCAAGCCAATTTCTCTATTGGCGTTTAATCCTTCATATCTCTGGCTCCATGCAGCTTATGCAGTTTTTTCGAGATTCAATGAGAAAACTGGCAGGGACTTGTCCCCTACCAGTGCGAGTGTTTATTTCTGTTGGACAACAGCACTCCGAATCATGGAGTTGAGTTGGAAGCAGTCCTCAAATTAGGCAGCAGGGTAACTATCTCAAGGTGACATTTTGACATCGTTTACAAAGACGCCTGATTTTAGGGTCTTTAGGACAGTTTTTCTTCGGTGCAATATCTTTTAGAGTGTTCTCCCAAGGAAAATGATAAATGCGCTCTCGCCAAGACATAGAGGGAATGGGACGCATGGAAAAGGCTTCGAGCGCAGCAATTCTCACCACATCGAAAGCACTTTCATCAATAAACTGAGAGGCTAAATCAATATCAAAGGCATCAATAACAGTCAGCCTCAATTTGTTAGATGCCGAGCGAAAAATCCAAACCACCTGGAACCGATGAGTGAGTCCCAGACTGCGCTGTAATCCTCGCCTAATCATATCAGAGCTTTTTTTCGAGGGGTCTAGTTGTAGTGAAAGCTTATAGAGGTTATCCAATGTGACGAAAACGCCACCATTTTTAGCTTGATAATTGACTAAATTCCAGGTAGCGATCGCACCAGGACGGTGAGGAAATCTGGGGTCATCATCATTAAGTAGAGATAACCTTCCGTCTAACATCTGCTTTCCCTCAACATCCATATAACGACGATGTTCAATTAGAGTCTTGGGAAGTTCTTGCTTAGATTTTCCAGCTACAGTTCTCGACAACCAGGTGCCAAAGGCTCTAATCCAATAGGAAAATTCTTGATTCGGCTCGGCACTACTGTTCATCTTCCTCTATTTCGGCTGCACTGACAATTTTTCTGGTTACATCAGAGATTCCTTGACCTAAAAGAGCAATAATGGTTTGACTAAATTTGGATTGGGGATAGATGCTAACAGCCATTGACAAAAGCAAAGCGGAGATGAGCTTAAATTGTTTGACCATTTCTTCCCCCTCAATAATTCCTCCCATTGATAAAAAGGAAGGAGAGATGGTTGAGGCTAAATTGAAGGCGATGACTCCAATAATAAATCCATAAAACACTCTCATTTTCTGGACTTGCTTCCGATTCTTCTTTTCCTCAAGTTTCATCAGCTCCCTTTCTTGACGAGCCAAACCTACATCAGCTTTAAGAAGCTCGACTTCATGTTCTAAACGGTTAACCCGTTGTTTTTCTAACGCAAGTTCTTCAGATATTTCTTCAATCCGATTTTCAAGAGCCATGATTTGATGAGAAAGTCACGCCCCGGAAAACCAAGTGCGTGAAAGAAGGGAGTAGGGAGTCGGGAATCGGGAGTCGGGATGGAATGGAGCAGAATGGACATGCACCAACTCAAAGTGGCTCTAGGTAAGGAATCGGGAATACTCGTTGCGCTGCGTCCGGCTGCACAAGAGAGGGAGTCGGAACGGAATGGAGTAGAGTTTCAACCAAAAGGTTTCGGGCGTCGTATTAAAAGCCCCACTCCCGACTCCCGACTCCCCACTCCCGTCTTCAATACTTCTTAGTAGTGTTTGTAGTTTTCTTCTTCTGCTGAGTTTTGCCGTTGATGGCATCTTTGAAAGCGCCTAGAGTAGCAATAGTTACGACGTGATAATCGTCATATTCAACAGGCTCTGGGTTGGGATTACTTTCAGTGGGTGGAGGAGTAGCAACCCCTCCTGAGCGGATACCCTCTTTGAGAATCATCAAGCCGGTTAGCTCCAAAGTAGCCAAATCATTGCCACTGAAAATTTCAGTAATGGCTTGTTTGAAGTACTTTAAAGCCGCCTTCAGCTCTTTTTGAGTAATGTCCTCATTTCCCTCATCTGCCGCTAATTGGTCAGCTATACGACACAAATCCTCTTCAGAGTATCGCTTTTGTTCAGGGAATTTGATTGCTGTTTGTTCTGCCATTGTCGTTAGATATTAGGTACGAAATTGTTGAACGAAAGTGTTGACTAACTCTAAGGATTTATTAAGCAGTGACTCGGAAAGGTATACTTGCAATCACTGCACCAGTTGGACTGGGACTTTGAGCAAAGCCAAGCTTGTAATCTCCCACTGCCCAATCCGCAGGCAGGGTAACGGTAATTCTTCCTGTTGCGCCATTGACAGGGATGTAACCCGCATTTTGAGCTGGAGTTGAGGTGAAGTTAAAGTTAGGTGCCCGATTACCGAAGTTGTTGGAGGTGGATGCAAATAGTCCGGCAATGAATCCGTTTGTTCCTGGTGTCAGGTTTGATAGATTGTAGTTGAAGGTGTAAGTGCGATCGCTACTGGTTCGGCTTAAAGTATTAGGTGTGGCTGTGCCCACTACAGGTTCACCCGTTGAAG
>CBKWLJ010000341.1:0-10214 GCA_966675205.1 uncultured bacterium | reverse complement strand
GCATTAAATTTTGTGTTTTAACTGTTAATGTGTAAAGAAGCATTTCAAAAGAGTCGAGTAAGTAAAGATTTATGATTGGCGTTGCTACCTCAGACTTGCAACCACCCCAGTGCTATCCCCGTCAAAACCCTCACCCATTCTCGCAACAGCTTACAGTCTTTTGCGACTTTGATGGTCCTATCGTTGATGTAAGCGATCGCTACTACGCCACCTATCAACTGGCACTAGAGGACACACAAGAGTTCTACCTGCGGCGTCAAGGGATAACTTTACCCATTGGGCAGCTCAAAAAACAGCAGTTTTGGCAAATGAAGCAGGACCGCGTCCCGGATGTAGAGATTGCGATGCGATCGGGTCTTCAAGGCGAGCAAATTGACTTCTTTATGAAGCGCGTGATTGAGATTGTCAATCAGCCTGCCTTATTGCAGAAAGATCGGATGCAGCCAGGAATGAGTTGGGCTTTAGCATTGTTACATTCTCAAGGGGTGCGTTTGGTGTTAGTGACTTTACGCTGTCAGTCACAAGCAACACAGATTTTAAGAAATCACGGTTTGACTCGTTTGTTTAGTGGAATTTACGGAACCAATGACCGAGATGCCGCTTATCACAACTATGCTGAAGGAAAAACACAACTCTTGGCAAAAGCGATATCAGAAACAATGGCTTCGTCCTACCCTGAACCATCGCTAACCTCAGAGCATCAAACTTCAGCCTGGATGATTGGTGATACAGAGGCCGATATTATAGCAGGGCAAGCTCTCTCAATTCCCACGATCGCACTGACTTGCGGCATTCGTTCTCGCCTGTACCTTAAGCAATTTAAGCCGACTCGCATTCATACAGACTTACTGTCCGCAGCTCATTACCTTTTAGAAACGCGCAAAATGGCACAAAGCTAGACCTTTTGTTTGTCTGTTAGTTCCTCGTAACAGGCAACGGTTAACTAGCTTGGAAATGGGTTGACAGTTGGGAGGTTAGAGGGTTGTTAGCGCAACGGGATATAGCCCAAGTTAGGAATTTTCAGGATGGGCTTTGTGGGTACAGCGAATAGAAGGCTGGCTTGAAATCTAGGCTTTAGGATGGATCGAGGGAATTAATTCGTTCCCACCAGCGATTGAGTGGATAATATACGACTGGTGCCCAGAGGCTACTGAGAATTGCTGAAGAGAGGGCAATGCGTTGATGATCTGCCCAAATTTCAGAAATATTGCGATCGCCAATGAAACTATACTGAATTGCAGTCACAGTTTCCCCAACAACTGCCATTCCAAAAACAATTAACGCTACTGAAATAAAATCTTCCTGAATATAACGCTGTTTTTGAATCCGAGCCGTTAGAATTCCAACTAAGGCAAGACTAATAACATGAGTCGGATGAGGAGAAGTCATGCCATCTTGAACCAACCCTAGCACTATCCCTGCTAACGCTCCCTGCAAGACTGTACGATTGAGACTCCAAGCCACAACCCAAATCAACAACCAGTTTGGAGCAATTCCCAGTAATTCCATTCCTGGTAAACGCGCAGGTAATACAAGCAAGCAGAGGAGAACTGAACCAAAAGTTACGATCCAATTGAGAATTTGCCGAGCCCAGGGGGAAAACTGAGAAACATTAGTCATTGTTCATTGGCTACTAGTCATTCGTCATTGGTCAAGAAGTCATTAGTTTGCAGACTAATGGCTCAAAAATTATTCATGATGGGTAAACCATAACCCACTCTAAGTAAGGAACTGGCGCAGTTAGCTCAATAATGGCTTCTGGCGCTGGACTTTTATCAAGATTGACAGACTCCACACGCCCTATGGGCAAGCCAGGTGGGAAAAGTTGGCTGACAGGTGAAGTAGACACCGCATCACCACGACGCACATCGGGCACCTTATCAAAAAACTGTAAGACAGCGCGGTTAGACCCTTGTCCTCGGATAAACCCCATACTGCGGCTGCGACTCACCACAGCCCCCACCCGACTAGTGGCGTCACTGATTAGCAAGACGCGGCTGCTATTGGATGTCACACTCACAATCCGACCCACTAAACCACCAGGAGCCATAACAATGTAGCCAACTTTGATGCCATCGTTACTCCCGCGACCGAGAGTAACTTGTTGCCACCAATGGTCTGCACTTCTGCCTACTATCGGTGCAACAATTCCTTGTTTTTTCTGGGTTTTGGTATAATCTAACAGGTCTTTTAGTTTCTGGTTTTGGCTTTCAAGTTCGACTAATCGCTCTTGCAGCTCCATGACTCGCGCATCTGTAAGACGCTCTTCTTTCGCTGGGCCGACTTGAAAAGGGCGAGTCATTAACTGATAAGCCTCAAACAGGGCTGCTCCTTGGGTCTGGCGAACCAACCATGCAGCACTCAGGGTTAAGCCACCCAGTACAATGGCTACCCCATGCCGATCCCACCAGCGACGCATTATAAACATAGCTCTTTAGCAACGCTCAGCTTTTAGCTGACGCCTGCCCTCCATGTTGCAGGTATACAAATATGTGGTTAAGAACAAGACTCCTCAAATGTTTTATTTGTTCTCTAATTCCTATAGATGGCGAGAACGTCCACTGAAGACCCGCTCTAACTGTTTGAAATTCTCCAAAACTCGGCCGGTTCCCAAAACTACGCAGCTCAGGGGATCTGCGGCTACATGGGTAACAATCCCGGTCTCATGGCTAATGAGTGTATCCAAACCTTTTAATAAAGCGCCACCACCCGCGAGCATGATGCCCCGATCAATGATATCAGCGGCTAGTTCAGGAGGAGTCCGTTCTAGAGTGCGTTTCACTGCATCAACAATCACAGACAGCGGTTCCGACATACTTTCTCGGATTTCTGGTCCTTTGATGGTGACGGTTCGCGGTAGGCCTGATAACAGGTGCAAACCCCGGACTTCTAAGTTGGCATCATCATCGTGATGAGTCGGGTAAGCTGAGCCAATTTGAATTTTTATTTCTTCAGCCGTGCGTTCCCCGATTACCAGGTTATGGACTTTTTTCATGTACTGAGTAATCGAATCACTCAATTCATCTCCGGCCACACGCACGGATTCACTCAGAACCGTCCCTTGTAAGCTCAGCACGGCGACTTCCGTCGTGCCACCCCCGATATCAATAATCATGTTGCCTGTTGGCTCGGCGACAGGTAAACCAGCACCAATGGCTGCTGCCACAGGCTCATCTATTAAATAAACATCTCTTGCACCTGCTTGAGAGGCGGCTTCCATTACCGCCCGTCGTTCAACACCAGTCACACCACTAGGAATACCAATCACAATCCGAGGTGAAACCAACGTTCTGCCTTCATGAACCCGCCGAATAAAATGCTTGAGCATCAATTCAGCTGTATCGAAGTCGGCAATCACACCATCGCGGAGAGGACGCAGGGCAACCACATTACCTGGGGTTCTACCCAACATTTTTTTGGCATCCTCACCCACAGCTAGTGGAACTTTATCGTCCTGATCTATGGCGACAACTGATGGCTCTTGAAGAACAATGCCTTTGCCGGATACGTATACTAAAGTATTAGCAGTACCCAGATCGATACCCATGTCCCGTGATAGGGAAAAGCGACTAAAAAAACCCACTCGTTTCTACGCCCCCAACGTCAAATGCTGCTGTGTACGACCGAAATGTAACTGAACCGTAACCGATGTGGATTCTATTACGTTTCTTGTGCTGAGTCTAGTGAGCTAAAGCAATTCATTATCACTCAATCACTAACGACCAAGCTGAAACTATCATTCAGGTAAGGTCATCCCTCATCCGGAGAAAGTTTAGTTCAGTATATTCGTTCTTTATTTAAAGTGTTAGTTAATCTTCCTAAGGTTTTACTCATTGTTTTCAACTTGCTAAATTCGCTAAAGTAGATTTGCTGTCTCAGTACTAATGTACTAACCTATTATGAGTCTTAATGTTGTCAATCTAGTTGGTCGCGTGGGTGGAGACCCAGATGTCAAGTATTTTGAGTCGGGCAAAGTTAAGTGTAGACTGACGCTAGCAGTAAACCGCCCGACACGAAACAGCGATCAGCCTGACTGGTTCAATCTAGAGTTATGGGGCAAAACGGCGGAGTTAGCCGCTAATTATGTCCGCAAAGGGAAGTTAATTGGAATCCAAGGGTCTCTGAAGATTGATCGATGGAATGACCGCACCACGGGTGTGGAGCGTTCATCCCCAGTAATTCAAGTAGACCGCTTAGAGTTTTTGGGATCTAAGCGGGACGAGGATGCCAGCGCAGTTGATAGCTACAGCGATACAGAATTTTAAAACAGTTGTAGGAGAGTAAGTTCAATTTTAGCTACTCTCCCGCTTTTAACAAAAATTTTGTTGGTCACAGCAGTGGCTGTTTACTAAAATCTTTCCTTGACTAGTAGGTGATTTGTAGTGTAACAGAAGCTTGTACTTGTTGCTCACCGCCAATGACGGGTGTGTCAGCGACTTTACTCTCTAAAGCCGCTCGTTGCAAAACTGGCATGGGTGGAAGTGGAGTAGCGCCGTTGACTTGAATGCTAACAATCTCTTTCCGAGTGAGATTTAGGCTACTCAAAACCACATCGGCTTGTTGTTGGGCATCCTGAGTGGCTTCACGTAGAGCTTGTTTTTGAGCTTCTGCGATCGCTTCATCGGAAGCTGTAAAGCTAATACTGTCAATCCGAGTGGCACCCGCTCTGACTGCATCATCTAAGAGTTTACCGGATTGCTCAGTAGGAGTGCGAAAGCCCACGGTATTGGTCGCCGAGTAACCCGTGAGACGCTGCACGTTGTTTTCGTAACTATAAATCGGATTAAGCCGGATGCCTGTAGTTTCTAGCTTTTCCACATTGCGAGTACGCAGCAACTCCACTACGGCAGATGACCGACGGGCTACTTCCTCTTGAACCTCTGTCGCTGTGTTTCCCTGAATTTCAACCCCTAGCTGTACTTGAGCTTTTGTTGTGGGAATCGATTCGGTGCCTTGACCTGTTACGGTAAGAGTTCGCATCTGTTTCTCCTGGGCAAGTGTTGGAGTGCTAAACGTTAAAGTGATGAGTCCGGCGAGTAAAGAAACCATCGGTAACCACTGACCTGAGCGAGCAGGTGAACGAGCGATAGAAGTTGAATTCATGTTATGAATCTCCTTGAAAATAGATAGCAAGGTGAGGAGGTTAAAAGTTAGAGTTTTCTAGGCTGCAAATTGTAAACACAGCTCAAAATACCTCATTTAAAAATAGAGGTAGAAATAAGACTAATTTTTTCTAACAAGCAGGATGTATCGACTTTTGTCGTAGCCTTAGCTTAAAGAATCTTTCTTGACAATAAAAATCGTCTTTAGAACGAAAACCTACCGTTGGCTTCTACTGTGCCACGATCAGGGGGCAAAATTTTCAACAGTTACAGTTTTAGCAACCAGGTTACAGTAGTCTTTTCTACAACTACTTTTTTCATAGAACGAATGGCCTACTGGCTACTCAAAACTGAACCCCAGGAATATTCCTACGCTGATTTGGCGCAAGATGGACGTAGCGTTTGGAATGGGGTCAAAAATCCTCTTGCTCTGAAATATCTTCGTACCCTGCAACCAGCGGATAAAGCCTTGATTTACCACACGGGTAAAGAGCGACGAGTTGTGGGGATTGCCGAGATCATATCCTTGCCTTATCCTGACCCAGAATTAAGTAATCCGCTTCGCGTGGTCGTAGATCTTCGCCCAGTGCGATCGCTATCTCGACCCGTTACCCTAACTCAGATCAAACAAGATATCTGTTTTACAGGCTTTGACCTCATCCGCCTGCCCAGATTATCCGTCGTTCCGGTAGCTATTGAGCATTGGCAGCGCATTCTTCAACTGGCTGATGAGTAAACTTTTTATATCGCGTTTAACAGCAAAGCAAAACCACCGCCAGAAAGGCTGGATTTTGTTAAGAAGCTTGTAGAGTAGAAAAGATGATTTTTTCGCAACTAATGGCTGATACAACTGCCTGGGTGAGCTTCTTCGACCCTACCAACCTGCTTTCATTTTTGGAGACTCAGCAGCCCCTCATTGCGGAGGCAACTCCTAACGAAGCAGTAAGCGAATCATTGATAGTAGCAGGAGTCCTGCTGAGTTTAGTCGTGATTTACTTCGCCAGCAAACTAGGCGGCGAGATTTGTGCTCGACTCAATTTACCCCCTGTACTGGGTGAACTCGTAGGGGGTGTGGTCGTGGGGGTCTCTGCCCTTCATCTACTGATCTTCCCAGAAAACAGCGCACAAGCAAGCAACTCATTGCTGGTGAGTTTTCTTCAGAGTACGGCGGGTTTGAGTCCAGAAGCAGCCGTCTCGGTATTTCAAGCTCAAAGCGAGGTCATCTCCGTCTTGGCCGAACTCGGCGTTATCATTTTGTTGTTTGAAATTGGACTCGAGTCTGACCTCAAAGAACTACTTCGTGTTGGACCTCAAGCTGCGATTGTGGCCATTATTGGGGTAGTCGTTCCCTTTGCCACTGGTACAGTTGGCTTGGTTTACTTGTTTAATATTCCCGCTGTCCCTGCCATTTTTGCGGGTGCTGCCCTTACAGCTACCAGTATTGGCATTACGGCCAAGGTTTTAGCAGAAATAGGTCAACTCAGTTCTAAAGAAGGTCAAATTATTATTGGCGCAGCTGTTCTGGATGATGTATTGGGAATTATCGTCTTAGCAGTTGTCGCGAGTCTAGCAAAGACTGGTGAAATTGCCATCAGCAACGTCATCTACTTGATTGTGAGTGCGGCTGTCTTCCTGATTGGTGCGATTTTACTGGGTCGTGCCTTGAGCCCCTATTTTGTTTCCTTAGTCAATGAAATGAAGACTCGCGGGCAGTTGCTACTGACGGCCCTAATCTTTGCGTTTATTTTGTCTTACGTTGGTGCAGTCATTCAATTAGAAGCAATTTTAGGGGCATTTGCAGCGGGACTGGTTTTAGCTGAAACGGATAAGCGTCGGGAATTGGAAGAACAAGTGATTCCTGTTGCTGATATGCTAGTGCCGATTTTCTTTGTGGTTGTGGGGGCAAAAACTGACTTGGGTGTTCTTAACCCAGCGGTTCCTAGCAATCGGGAGGGATTAGTTTTAGCAGTTTTCCTGATTGCGATCGCTATTGTAGGAAAGGTAGTGACGGGTTTCTTTGTTTTTGGTCAACCTGGAATCAACCGACTAGCCATTGGTGTTGGGATGATTCCTAGAGGTGAAGTGGGCTTGGTATTTTTAGGTGTAGGCTCAGCTAGTGGTGTCCTATCGCCAGCAATGGAAGCAGCGATTATTATGATGGTCATTTTGACCACCTTTGTCGCTCCTCCTCTATTGCGAGTTGTATTGCAAGAGGCAGAGTCAAAACCGACTTTATCAGAAGTACCAGCCTTAGACGGTGCTAGATCAGAAGCGTTAGCAGGAGAACAGGGTGGAAACGAGCAAGAGTCATCGACAAACGTTGAAACCGCACAGGAACCCAAAAAAAATTCGTGAATTTTTCAGACGTGATCCGTTCTGTCTGTGTATGTATCCAGCTTGCTAAATTTGATCAACAGCAAGCACCAACCCAATCATGTTTTTGATTTGGTAAAACCTGTGTATACTATTTTTTCTGAAACTTAAATTTGCTAGTCTACGTCCCTTGAGGTTGACTGTCTTGAGCAGACAGAAGCCCATTGGTATGCATTGAGAGGGTGCCGCAAAAAGCTTGAGTCAACGTTGAAGAGTGCGTTTAAACATTACAAACCTATCTTAAAAAATGAGAAGAAACGTGAAGTAAGTTTTCACGCCCACAACTCTCTAAAGCTGAGTTGTTTATTAAATCGCCCTCTCGATGCAGAACCACGCTTTAATGAGGAGCAATAATTGTGAGATTTCGCTGGCTACTTTTACTCTCCAGCTTTTTGAGTGTTTTCCTGTTTTCAGCTGCCGCACAAGCGGGTCAACTCAGAACATGGCGTTTTGATAGCAATCAAAACCAACTTGTGTTCACCACAATCGGTGGAGTTCAACCCAAGGCTCTCCTAATGCCCAATCCCACACGGGTGGTCATTGATTTACCGGGGATTACTTTGGGACGCCCGACTGTCAATCAGGCAGGAAGAGGGGCAATTCGAGAAATTCGAGTGGGGCAACTTGATGATGATACAACTCGAATTGTGATTGAATTAGTTCCTGGTTACACCCTAGATCCCAAGGAAGTAAAATTCCGAGGACTCTCGCCCAATCAATGGACGGTGACATTGCCAACACCGCAGCGGATAGCGCCTTCACCTCCACCCCCCGTCAACACGCCTCCGAGAAATCAATCGTCTCAGAGACCTCCTTTGCTAGGAGTACCCTCTCGACCAATTTCCACCTCAGATAATGACAAGGAATTGGCAACGATTCAGTCTGTCGAACTCATCGATCAAGGAACTCAGCTTTTGATAAAGGCTGATCGTACACTGAGAGCGAATAGCAATTGGGATGCAAGAGCAAATGCCTATCAAATTACTATCTCTGGTGCGCGTTTAGCTGATCAAGTCAGAGGTCCTCAACTCAACGCAGATAGCCCTTTATCACGAGTCCTACTGCGGCAGCAAGATTCACGCACAGTTGTGATTTTGGTGCAACCGGGTACAGGTATCCAAATTGGAGAACTCAACCAGCTCAATGAGCAACTTTTGGCGCTGCAACTCCAGCCGTCAAAACCAGCAACACCTCCTATCAGCTCAATTGCCGTACCACCGCCAGACAGAAATAATCCTGTCCCTTCCCCAGAAATCAACCCGCCACCTGTCTCTTTACCTAGTGTTCCCAGAGGGCGTCTTGTCGTTATTGTCGATCCAGGACATGGGGGTAAAGACCCAGGAGCTCTGGGTATTGGTGGGCTGCGAGAGGTGGACGTTATCCTGCCGATCGCTCAACAGGTAGCATCATTGCTCGAACAACAAGGGATTCAAGCCGTGATGACGCGAAACTCTGATTATTTCGTCGATCTGGCACCACGAGTTACTATGGCTGAGCGTACCAATGCTAACTTATTTGTCAGCATCCACGCCAATTCTATGGGAATGGGGCGACCTGATATTAGTGGATTAGAAACGTACTATTATTCGAGCGGTCAGCGACTTGCCCAGACGATTCACAATAGCATTTTGCAGAGTCTAGATGTTAAAAATCGCGGTGTCCGACAAGCGAGGTTTTACGTTCTGAGAAAGACTTCTATGCCTTCAGTTTTAGTAGAAGTTGGATTTGTCACGGGAAGAGAAGACGCTGCCAAACTGTCAAATCCCGCCTACCGCAGTCAGATGGCACAAGCGATCGCTCGTGGTATTCTCCAATACATTCAGCAGAATAGTTAAACGTCTATTTCTTAACGAGCACCTGTGTCCAACTTTTCCGCATCCTACCTCAGTAACCCTCACGGGCAAAATTCACCTCACTCCTACAAAACCGACACTTCAGTGGACGATACTTATCAACCCGCATTGACTTTGAAAGAAGAACCACAGCAGCGCCGCATTGGTGTTTTCGATAGTGGTGTCGGTGGTCTTACTGTTTTAAGAGAACTTTATCGACAATTACCAAACGAATCGATTCTTTACTTTGCTGACACTGCACGTCTTCCTTACGGAACGAGGACAAGTGATGAAATCTTGCAGTTTGGTTTTGAGATTCTCACTTGGATGGTACAGCAAGGCGTCAAAATGGTTGTCGTAGCCTGTAATACAACTGATGCTCTAGCGCTAGAATCCTTGCGTCGTGAGTTCGATTTGCCAATTCTGGGACTGATTCTACCGGGAGCTCGTGCTGCTGTTCAACAAGGTCGTCGCATTGGGGTCATTGCTACCCCAGCGACGGCTGCCAGCAATGCCTATCGACGTGCCATCACAGAAATTGAAGCAACAGCACAAGTCTGGCAAGTGGGTTGTCCTGAGTTTGTACCCTTAATCGAACACAACCGATTGCAAGACCCTTATACTGCCGAAGTAGCAAGGCAGTATTTAGCTCCTTTACTCCAGCAGCAAATCGATACACTCATTTATGGCTGTACTCATTACCCGCTTTTGGCTCCGGTACTGCGGACGATTCTGTCACCGACTGTTCAACTCGTTGACCCAGCCGAATATGTAGTCGCTGCTACAGCTCAAGAACTAGATTTACTCGGACTTAAGAATAATCGACCACCACTTCCCACTCGCTTCTGTGTGAGTGGTTGTCCACAACAGTTTGCTGAAGTATCAATGCAATGGTTGGGGTGTACTC
>CBKWLJ010000340.1:0-10243 GCA_966675205.1 uncultured bacterium | reverse complement strand
CCTGCGTTGAGTATACCGACTCGGACGCCGAGTTGATTCATTTCATCTGCGATCGCCTGCGGGACTCCAGCTTCTCGATGGCGAATCACCATCATATCCGCTCCCATTGCCAAATACGTTTTTGCCGTATCGAGAATCGTTTCCCCTTTGGTCATAGAAGAGGTTCCCGCAGCAAAGCTCAGGGTATCAGCAGACAAGCGTTTGGCGGCTAGTTCAAAGCTACTCCGAGTCCGGGTCGAGGGTTCAAAAAACAAAGTGGCAACTACCTGCCCTTGCAATGCGGGTACCTTTTTCGTCCGGGTCGAGAGTACTTCCCTAAAGCTGGCAGCGGTCTGCAAGACTGTATCGTATTCTGCGGGTGTAAAATCAGCCAGCCCTATAATGTGGCGGCGTGTCCAAACGGTAGTAGCCATAGAGATAGTCTAGAACTAATTCATGTTCAAAAATAAAGCGATCGCTCAATTTTTATCATTTATCGAAAAAGGTTTATTCTTAATTTAACATGGTATACCCTCCCTATTTCCTCCTTTTTTAAGGGTAAAATTTAATTTCTCTAGCTATAAACTTGCATTAAAAGCCATTTGCCAAAAATCTTTTTCTAATTGCGCCACTGTCAAAAAAGCCACTTCTGCTTGTTTCCAAACCGATTCAGTTGTGCTGCTTAAAACTTCATCTGCTTGCTGTTCCAAAAGTTTTACATATTCCGTGAAACCAGCATTTCCCCAACGTTCAGCAAATTCAGTATAAGGTTCGATCATTACACCAGGTAGTTGCCAACCTTGATTGTAGGCAAATTCAATCGCCCAAAAAGCTGTTGCTTGAACGGGATAAGGCTTTGTCGCAAGCGTGTTCATGAACTCACAATATTGGGTGCAAGTTTGCTGTTTACTAACATCAAGATTTAATTGCCGCTCCGCAGCTTTGTCTTTAAACCAAAGCAATTCATCTTTAAGGGCATTTAACCCCCCTAAAAGCACATCAAAATGTTCTGGAGGGGCAGCAGCTAACACTCGTGCTGCTAGTCGGGTAAACTCTAGAACAAAAAGATAATCTTGTACTAGCCAAGTATTAAATTGTTCGGCTTTAATCGTTCCTTGTTTGCAAGCTTCAAGGAAAGGATGCACGGTCGCTTCATTCCATGCCAATTGATGATTTTTTAGAAGTTGTTTACAGGTTAGAGTCATAGTGAGCTGAACAGTTGTAAGACTAGTGCCAGAAGGCTCCAAGTAAGGAGGCTCCAAGGCAGAAGGGATATGGCTTTTACAGTAAGGTTTTGAACCTTTTTTAACGGGTGAGTTATTTTTGTCGCACTGCATTAGAGACACTTTAGCCATGAGATGTTGATGCTTTCACAATTCACCTAGCTTTGCTATATCACCCATAAGGATGACCCAAACGGAGGATGTCTCCTCTGCCATTGAATCGGTTAATTTTTAAGCGTAAACAAAAATAGTATTAGTAGAATGAATTTAATCTTTTTTTAAGATAAAATAAAAAATAAAACTCCTACCTGCTATATCCCCACTATCTTGATGACGAAGTCCCTACTCTTCGAGAACGCTCCGCGAACGGGGTGGAAACTGGAAATAGGTAACTCTGAAACAGAGAAAAAAAATTAGCCCCGAAGATAGGGGACTCAAGCCTCTTAATTTATTAAGGGAAGAGAAGAAATATTTGAAACAAGGCGGTAGCTCTTGAAGTTTGAATATGTCGTGATTCAAATCCCCTAATTTTCACTGTGGGGATTGACTGTTGCCCGCTTCCCGTTAAGGAGTTCCCTATTCAATTGAGTGGAGTTTTGAGTAAATATTACTAATTTTATTCCCTTTAACCTTAATTTTAAGAAAGAATCCGGAATCCGTATTTTTGATTGAGTAGCTTAATAAAGTCCTGAATTTTTTGAGTGATAGCCTTTGTACGAGTTTACAGGAGAGTTCAACTATCATTCGTGATGCGTGAACACTCGTTTTCGCGAGAAGCAAGCTACGTAATTGGTAATTAAAAGGCGGGTTAGAGTCCCCGACAGCGCACGTCGCTTACGTTCAGATGGGAATTTAGACCCCAACTTAACGTCAATTATGAATTACGCATTACGGATTTTTAATGCCCTCAACTCAGAGGATATAAAATATCGCGCAACATTCAAGTTTTTGCCACACAATTGCAAAAAAATTTCAGGCACCCTCACTGGACATCTTATTGATAACAAGAGCATCAACCTCATGACTAGAGTTCACGCCTACGGTTGGATTCCCGATCGCCAAGACAGCAGAGATGTAAAATATTTTGCCCCTCAACCTGTCCTCAAGAATTTACCTCCCAAAGTCGATCTTCGAGCATTGCATCCTCCCGTCTACGCTCAAGGTTCGATCGGTAGCTGTACAGCTCAATCTATCTGTGCAGCCTTTCATTTTTGCCAGATGAAACAAAAATTATATAACTTTGCCCCTAGTCGGATGTTTACTTACTACACGACGAGAGATATAGAAGGAACGACTCAGGAAGATGCGGGGGCTATGCTACGGGATACCATCAAATCTATCAATAAATTTGGTGCTTGTCCTGAATCAATCTGGCCTTACGAGCTCAGTCGGTTAACGATAAAACCGACTCCGACTTGTTACGATACAGCGAGCAGACATACTGCCGTTTCTTACAGTCAAGTTTCCCAAACACTCAATCAAATGAAAGGCTGTTTGGCTGAAGGATTTCCTTTTGCCTTTGGCATGACTGTTTACACCAGTTTTGAAGGCAATCAAGTTGCTCAGACTGGGGTAGTACAAATGCCCGCACAAGGTGAACAAGTTGTTGGTGGCCATGCTGTATTAGTCGTGGGTTATGATGATTCTCAAAAGCGATTGATCATCCGCAACTCATGGGGTTCTGATTGGGGTATAAGGGGATACTTTACTTTGCCTTATGACTATATTCTGAATCCAGATTTAGCCACAGATTTTTGGACAATTCGACTTGTGCGCTAGGAAGAATCAGGCTGATATTTCTATCTCTTCACGAGTATCGATTGTTGTTATACTTTCTTCATGATTTTTTGACGCTTACTCTGCTATATATAGCAAAGTCATTCACTCTGGAAGAATAACAATGGGTAAGTATGACAACATATTTCAATCAGAAGAAGTAGCAGTAGAAACTCTGAGTCAAGACGAAGCCTTGGCTGCGATCGCTATTCTTAGCGTTCTCTGCTATACCGAGCGTTCTGAAGTGGATACGAACTATTTAGTCGAGCTGTTGTGGGATACAGAATATTTTGATGACTACTCAGATGATGAAATGTTAGAAATTGTCGATAGGCTCCTAGACATCGCAGACAAAAAGGGACAGGGAACTCTGTTTAACACAGCAAATGAATCTCTTGACGACGATTTAGTGCCTGATGCCTTTGCCAGTGCAGTCGTAGCACTCATTGATGATTCTGGGGTTATTCCTGAAGAGCAAATGAATTTTCTCAAGGAGTTACAGCAAGCCTTGGATCTTGAGGATGAAGAGGCCCAAATTATTAGAGAGGAAATCGTTGCAGCTTTTGCAGAGGAAGAAGATCTAGAGGATGAAGAAGCAGAAGTGTGAGCAGGCAGAGTACTCAGAGGTGGGATAAATTGCTGTTTTAGCAGCAAAGTACAAACAAGAAGTTTTGAGCCAGGAGGGATATCAGTTACCTGCTGGCAGTTTTTATCGTTAAATTCAACCCCCAATAAGTATAGAAAGTCACAACAGATGCACAGAGTTATTTTAATATAGAGTAGCATTTTACTTTCAGCGACTCTTAAGGAATATCTCAATCATATTCCTCTTGGTTAGCTCAAAGAAGCTGCGTTTCTCCAGGGAAAAGACCTCACTTTTGGGGAACAAGATTGCATTCTTTTTTCTCTATAACTTTTTGCCAGTCAAAGGCTTTTCTCTACCCAAAGGGTTTGACCCAAAATTTATGAAGGATGAAATTCGTCTGCTAACTGAAGATTTACAGATATTATCAGTTACTTGACCTCTATCTAGAAGCAAATTTTATAAATTTCCCACATCTATCTGATATAACTATCTGATGTAGCAACTACTACCCAAGAAGAGTTAATTTTTTCTCAAAAGTCAATCATGAACCAGTATAATGACGTATTTAATTCAGAAAAAAAACAGCTTAAAAGATTGTATCCCCTAGAGGGAGTGGTAGCGATCGCAGTGATTGCAACTCTTGGTCATTCTGAGCTATCTCCTGATGAAGTGGATATCTATCCATTAGTCAATAGACTTTGGGCTACAGGACTCTTTAAGGATTATTCAGGAGATGAACTCTTGACAATGGTTGAAGGATTTCTAGATCGGGCTGAGGAAGAAGGATTGGCAGTACTCTTGAATGCTGCTTATGCTTCCCTAACGATTGATCTTGTGCCTAAAGCTTTTGCCATCGCAGTCATGGTGCTCTTGGATGATTCTGGAATAATTCCTGATGAAAAACAAGAATTTCTTCAGGAACTTCAACAAATGTTAAAACTGGAAGACAATGAAGCGCAACAAATTGTAGACAATGTTATTGTCGCTGTTCAAACATTACCAAGCTAAGATAGTATCTATCTCGATTAACATTACTCAGGCTATTTCTCGCCACGATGTCCAAAGGCTTATAAAACTTAGTTTGACGGTAGGATAAGGCATTCAAAACTCTGTCAAAATTCCGGCTCTGTCAAAAATGTCCAAAATATGTTGAGGTGAGGGTTCCGAGGAGTGCGATAGCGTTTGCGTAGCGTTTTACTACGCTAAGGTGCGCGAACAGCAAATCAGGGCGTTCTTAGCGCACAAGGTTGCTGTGTGTTCTATGGGAGAAATTCAAGCGTCGCACAGATTGCGAAACTTGTAAGAAAGCCGGGAGTAAAGTTCCAGAAAAAACCAAGCTAATGGTGCATCTACTTCGCCTAATTACGCAAGAGACTTTCTACCCCATCTGCCAAGTTATTGAGTTTTATCCCCCAGCTTCCGGGAATTCTCCCAGCTTTAACAAAGGGTATTTAATCCAACTTTGGTATTAATAGGGACTTCCAACCCGTAGGAATTATCAATTATTTTATCCTTCATAATTTACAATTCATAATTTTTTAAGACTCTAATTCTGCCAGTTCCATCCAGCGCTCGGTTGCTGTATCAATTGCCTGATTCAATGTAGCTAACTGTTCGTAAAGGTCTTGTACTTGAGTGACTTTACCCGGAGGAGCATTGAAAAGTGCTTTCTCTACGTCTGCTTTTTGGGCTTCGAGTTGAGGAATCTTTTCTTCGAGTTCTTCAAACTCCCGCCGTTCCCAATTAGAAAGCCTGCGTCGTTTCCCATTACTCGATGAAGCTGTCTCGGATTTCTCCGCCTTCGGTAATTCTGCTTTTTTGGTTTCTTGCTGACGCTGCTGTTGTTGTGTGGATACAGCTTCTTCGGCTTGCTTGTAATCTAGATAGAGGGAGTAGTTACCAGGATATTGACGAATCTTTCCCTCTCCTTCAAAGGCAAATATTTTTTCTACGGTGCGATCGAGGAAATAGCGATCGTGAGAAACAACAATTACACAACCATTAAAATCCTCTAGGTATTCTTCCAATACGGAAAGGGTTTGCACATCTAAATCATTGGTTGGTTCATCGAGAATCAGGACATTGGGCGCACTCATCAGCACGCGCAGCAGGAATAAGCGACGTTTTTCGCCTCCAGAAAGCTTACTAATCGGTGCATACTGCTGGTTGCCAGGGAATAAGAATCGCTCTAGCATTTGTGAAGCAGTAATCAGCGTGCCATCTGCTGTTTGAACGTATTCTGCGACTTCTTTAAGGTACTCAATCACACGCTGATTTTCGTTAAGCGCATCCAGCAAATGGTCAGAGTGCTGGTCAAAATAACCGATGTGAATGGTTGAGCCAATTTCAACCTTACCTGAATCTGGCTGTACCCGTTCGGTAATGATATCCATTAAGGTCGATTTACCGGCACCGTTGCCGCCGATAATTCCCACTCGGTCATCGGGGCTAAATTCGTAGGTAAAATCTTGGATTAGAGTACGTTCATCGTAAGCTTTAGTGATATGTTCTAATTCAATTACTTTTTTGCCAATCCGACGACCGGGGGTAGAAATCTCCACCTTACTTTGAGTTTGCTTAAACTCCTTGTCCTGCATCTCATGAATACGGTCAATTCGCGCTTTCTGCTTGGTACTCCGCGCTTTGGGCCCGCGTTTGAGCCATTCCAACTCCCGACGCAACACGCCTTGATGTTTGCGCTGACTGCTGGCTGCCGATTCTTCGGCTAAGGCTTTTTTCTCTAAATAGTAAGAATAGTTGCCAGAGTAAGTGTAGAGGTCACCTCGGTCTATTTCCAGAATACGGTTGGTGACGCGATCGAGAAAATAGCGATCGTGAGTAATTAGCAACAGTGCGCCTCGGAACCCTGTCAGATAATTTTGCAGCCATTCCACGGAATTGGCATCTAGATGGTTAGTCGGTTCATCCATGAGCAAAACATCGGGTTCTGAAAGCAGTGCTGCCGCTAAAGCAATACGCTTACGGTAGCCTCCCGATAAATTACCAATTCGAGCCTCAAAGTCTTCAATGCCTAATCGGCTGAGGGTCGTTTTTGCCTTTGTTTCCAAATCCCAAGCGCCTGCTGCTTCTATTTGCTGCGACACTTGAGAAAGTCGCGCTAGGAGTTGGTTATCCTCTGAATGGTGCGCTAGTTTGTGGGAGAGTTCCTCATACTCGCGGATGAGAGCCATCTGTTCGCCACTATCGGCAAACACTTGTTCTAAGACGGTGTGATTTTCATCCAAGTCTGGCTGTTGCGGCAAGTAGACAATCCGAACTCCGGGATTTACTAAGATTTGACCGCCATCAATGGGTTCTAGTCCGGCAATCATTTTCAACAAGGTGGACTTGCCAGAACCATTCGTGCCGATTAAGCCGACTTTATCGGTAGCATCAAGACTGAAGTTGGCATCTGTGAGAATTTCCTTAATGCCAAAGTCTTTTTTAACAGATTGCAGCGTGAAAATAGTCATGCAGTTATAAAGCGGAACAAACCCCTATAAAGCACGTTAGCACTTCATAGCGGGAGTGTTGCTACCGACGCTCACTGAGCCAATTTGAGATTTTAGATAGAAGCGATCGCACAATCTCACTTTTTCATCGTACAGTCATTCGCTTATGCTCGAGCAAGCAGGAGTAGCAAACCTTGAAGCGTGATATTTCCGGAGTATCCCGATTGCCAATCTATCTTCTTTCTTGTGGAACAGGCGTCTCGTCCATTGAGAAAATAGGGAACTCCTAAACAGGGAACAGGGATTTTCATCCTTTGATTGTGCGTGAACAGCGCATGGGGCCTGTCAAAATAACGCATTTCCCCTATAAGCAGAGCATTTGCAGCAAAATAAAAGGTATGCAAGTTCGGAATAGAGTCAGTTAATTAGCCCGATTGTCAGACGCACCCGATATCCTAGTACTAAAGCTACTACGTTTGCGGTAATTTTTTGCAGCGATCGCTAAACCTGACCAACAGGCAAAGGGAGTTGAGTTGATATGAAGCACAAGAAGAATCGATACATCGTCGCCTTGGTAGCGCGAGTCAGTTTTATCCTTTCCACATTCCTCTTGTCTGTTGGTCTTGCCATTGCCCAACCTGCCCCTAATCCTACCGCACCGCTTTCGGTGCGAGAAGAGCAAGAACTGGAACGATTGCGAGAAAATCAGCGGATTCAACAGCAGGTGCAAGCAGAAGTTAGTCGGACAACGGCCCTGTTTAATGTGATGCTACTCACCTTAGCGCTACTTTTGGGCGCTGCGATCGCAGGATTGTTGCTGTTACGACGCGCTGTAGTTCGAGAGGTGGCTGAACTAGTGAGAATTCACCTCAAGGAACTCGGAGAACTTGAAGGCAAACTATCTCGTGCTAATCAAGAGGTACAAAACATTCTCCAAGAAGCGAAAAACTTAGGAATTGACCTCAATAATGAAGCTGCACATTTTCAGAAGGAAATCAGTGGCAAACGAGACGGTATATTCCAGCTTCTTTCTGAACTGTCTAACTCCAAGCGAGAAGCTTTAACCGAATTAGAAGCACAAATTCAAGACGCCAAACAAGCGCTAGTCAAATTAGAGACGGACTTTGCAACAACGTTATCTGATTTGCAATCCGATGCTCAAAACCAGAAAGGGTTAATCCTGCAAAATCTAGAAAAATTAAGTTCTGCGTTTACTCCAGAACTCTCTGCTCTGCAAGCGGATGTTCAAGCACAGAAAAATACAGTACTCCAGAATATCGAAGAATCGGAGACAGAATTTTTTGCTTTCTTGTCTAAACTCAAAACCAATTTGGAGCAGCAGCGAGACCTTACTCTAGGAAATTTAGAACAACTCAGTGCTGACTTTGCCCCAGAACTGGCTGCGCTTCAAGCCGATGTTTATAGTCAAAAAGATACCCTGTTGCAAAACCTCAAGCTATCGGAAACCGAGTTTACGACTTCGTTATCTGAACTTCAAGCAAATATCCAACAACAACGCGATTTAATCCTCCAAAACTTAGAAAAGCTTAGTGCTGACTTTGCTCCGGAGCTGGCTACCCTACAAGCTGATGTTCAAGGTCAAAAAGATAGCGTTTTGCACAGCTTGAAACAATCCGAGTCAGAATTTACAGATGCCCTCTTCTCACTTGAACAAAGTGTAGAGCAGCAACGAGATTTAATTCTCCTAAAACTAGAAAAATTAAGCGCTAACTTTGCTCCGGAACTTTCTTCTCTGAGAGCTGAAGTTGAGGCACAGAAAGACTCCGCTCTCCAAGATATTGAGAAGTCCGAACGGGTATTTGCGGCAGGATTAGTTCAACTCAACTCCGATGCCCTAAAACAAAAAGATTTAATCCTGCAAAATTTAGAACAATTAAGTGCTGAATTTAACCCGAAACTCTCTGCCCTCCAAGCGGATGTCCAATCCCAAAAAGATGCCATTGTTCAAAGTTTAGAAACATCCAAGGCTGAATTTGCCACGGCACTGTCCCAACTCCAAGATAATGTGCAACAGCAGCGAGACTTAATTTTGCAACACCTAGAACAATTAAGTGCTGAATTTACTCCTCAATTGGCTGAAATTCAGTCTAATGTTCAAGGAGAAAAAGATGCTGTACTGCAAAATATCAAACAATCGGAAACAGACTTTGCTACTCAATTAACTCAACTCCAGCAAGAAGCTCAGCAGCAACGGGATTCAATCTTACAAAATTTGAGAACGTTAGAGTCGGAATTTTCTCCTCAACTGGCTGAAATTCAAGCCGATGCTGAACGGAAAGCTAATGAGAAAAAGGATATTACACTTCAGAATCTGGAACAATTAGGTCATGAAATAGCGGCTCAACTCTCTCAATCCCAAACGCAAATTCAAGGGCAAATGGGTCAGATTCTGCAAAGTCTCAAGCATCGAGAAAGCGAATTTGTGGCTCAAGTGGAGAACTCTCAATCAGGAATACAAGAGAAGCGGGAGCAAACCCTACAGAGTTTGGCGCAGTTAGAAACTGAAGTAAAAACTCGATTTGCTCAATTACACTCGCAAACTCAACAGCAAGTGGCTCAGCTTCTCCAGAATCTGAAGCATCGAGAGACAGAGCTAACCTCTCAGGCTTCTCACTCTCAATCAGGAATTCAAGATAAAAAAGAGCAAACTCTGCAAAACTTAGAACAATTAAAGACGGAAGTCACTGCCCAAGTCACAAAATTACACTCCCAAATTCAAGAGCAAATTATTCAAACCCTGCAAACCTTGAAGAATCGAGAGATGGAGTTTGCTAACCAGATTTTAACCTCTCAATCGGGGATTCAAAGCAGGAAACAGCAAACCCTGCAAAGTTTAGAGCAATTAGAACTCCAAGCCACGACTCAATTTTCTGAATTACAATCGCAAATTCAGGCGCGAAAAGAGCAAACGCTTCAGCATTTAGAGCAGTTGGAAACAACACTCGGGCAAAAGCTTTCTGAAGTCGAGTCGGATGCTCAAACTCAGAAAACTCAAATTTTGCAGCAATTGGCCGAACTCTCATCAGCATCGATCGCACAAGCGCTTGTTCCTGAAGTTCAGCAAAGAATTCAATCTCTTAACGAACAACTCGAACGCCTGAAAGCGAATCATCCAGAATTATTCTTGGATGTGGCTGAGTTGGTCAATCAGGGAGATACACTATTAGCCGAAGGGCGTTATGATGAGGCGATCGCACAATATGATC
>CBKWLJ010000339.1:0-10252 GCA_966675205.1 uncultured bacterium | reverse complement strand
CTTTGAGGCGTGAGGAGTTGGTGTTCAGGGCGGTTTTGATAATATGGGCAGCAAGCAGAGAATTGAGTTTGGATTGTAGACGAGCGATCGCATTTTTGACCGTTTCACCGCTCATCCCAAACGAGTCAGGAATTACTTCTAATCCTGGTGTAAATAAACCCAAACTTCCTACTTCTGGAAGCTTTGGTGCCTTGGCTAACTGCAATTGCTCTCGGTAAGCAGATGTCATCCGCCCAAAGATGTAATGTACTTCTTGGGTTTGCAACGCCATGGCTTCCATACGGGGAATAGCCGCAATAGCCTGTTTCGCCGTTCCTGCCTCTGAGCTGAGGGAAGGGTCAAGACCAATCTTTAAGGTTAGGTTAGGGGGAATATTGCGCGATCGCTCTTGTAACAGAGCACCGGGTGGTACGCGATCGAGTAGCTTGGCTTTCCCCACCAAACCGTCACGCCGTTCCAACTCGACCCGTCCTTGTTCCCGTCCTTGAGAATCTACAGCCGAAAGAATTGCACCTGTATTAAAAGCCCCGAGGCTACTGGGGTCAAGTCCACCCAGCCACAATTCCGCTTGATTGCCTTCAATTTTAGTAATCACCGCCTCAGCAGGGGGAGTTTGTTCGCGAATGAAGTAAACAGGGCTTTTGGAATAATCAGTATCGGGTTTGTACTCGATGATCGGTTCTTGTCGGGTAAAAGACAGCCGTGTGGTACTACGGGCAACATTCGGCATGAAACTGGAAAAAGACTCACTTCCGAGTTGTTGCCACAGGTATTGAGTCATCAAATAAGTAAAGGCACCGGCAAAAAAGTCATTAAACGGGGCGTCTGCTGCCAATTGATCGGGTTTAGTAGAAGCGATGGCTACCCCTTTGGCAATTCCTCGACGGCGCAATCGCTTAAACTCGTCAGGAGAGAGATTGAGCTTTGAGAGCCATTGCTGCTGGTATTCTTGCTCAGCATTCACCGTTTGCAGCTGAGAACCGCCATCACGCGATCTGACTCGGAAGTTCCCTCTAGTACCACCGCCGGAGTGACAACTGTCTAAAATCACGGTGACATTTTCTGTATTCAGGGCATACATCAACAGAAACAAGGTATGACCCGTGATGTCTTTCACCGTACCTCCTTGTGTAGGATAGTCGGCCGGTAAAGAGCTATCAATAGGCACAAAGGTACTATTGAGGCAGTCGGGAGAAACATCACAATCAGGGTCAATCACTTGGGAACCATGGCCGGAGAAGTGATACACGACAACGTCCCCCGGTTTGGCTTGCTTAATCAGGTGTTCCTCAAAAGCGGTAAGAATTCCCTGACGAGTGGCTTGCTCATCTGTAAGCAGAAGAATATCTTTGGGGTTGAAGCCAAAGCGGTGAATCAGTAGCTGCTTCTGCAATGTGACATCGGTAACGCACCCTTGTAGAGGGCTATCTGAATAATTATTAATTCCAACCAACAAAGCCAGCTTACGGGGTGTGCTTTGCGCTAGAACACGACCCATAGCATCGCCTTGTCGTTTGATATCCAGTTGGCTTAATCCCAAAGTTGCCAGTGTTGAGCCAGCAAATTGCAAAAACTGACGCCGCTTGATAGGGGACATAACTGATAAATCCTATAGTCGTCTTTGCTTGAAAAAATTACTACTCCCAAGGAAAACTATTGTCCTTGAGAAGTTCCCTATGGTAGAGCTGAGTTTTTTAACGACCAAGGTTTCTTTATAACCCGTTGCCAATCAAAATAAAAGGTGCCCAGTAGTAGGGGTGAGAAAAACCAGATGTGGTATTGCTGGAAGTTGCTGATGCACCCGGCCTGAGTTCAGCCGCAAGACTCGCTCTAGGGTCAGTATTCTCTATTGTGGGAGTATTCCCGTGCAAGAGGCTCAGTTGAGCTTGCCGCAACGCTTGGGCTTTTGTCATGGCGGCGGTGGGCGTTCCCTGAGCTAAATTATTGTAGAAATTTTGCATTAATTGGCTCGTGCTGGCATCGTTAACCAACCATAGGGACGCGATCGCGGCTTTAGCTCCACTATTGAGCAAGTAGTAAGATAAACCGGAAATCTCTACACCATCTTGGTCAGTCCCGCCGAGTGCGGTTTGACAAGCGGAGAGTACCACTAGATGAATATCACTTAAATCTTGCAAAGTTTCAATCTGAGGAATGGTTAACTTTTCACCTGTACCTAACAGGAGAAAGGAATCGTTTGGGCGTCCCGGTACAAATTCCCCGTGAGTGGCAATGTGTAAAATTTTATGACCGATGAGATTATCTCGCAGAACGCGAAAGTCAAATTCTTGGTTGAGGAATTCTAAACCCGGATAAATTCCTTTGGTATCATCCTGCTGTTTCCGCACGATCGCATCTAGTTCAGCAGGGACATTCGGCAGTGCCTTATAGCCAGGAACTGCTTCGGAGAGTCCCAACGCCAAAACGGGAATATTTTCGCTCCCTGATGGTAAGCGATCGCTCATATCGGTTAATCCTGCCGAAAGCACGGTGGAAACGGCGTAGTTTTCCATCAGGTACTTCTCGCCATCAAATAAAGCACTCATGGGAATGTAGCGGGTAACGCGATCAAGCGAGAAAATCAAGTTTTGAACTTGATTACCTTTGAGTTCTGATTCAAGCGGTTTGATTAACCAGTCGTAGAGTTGTTTACCCGTTGCCTTGACTTCGGCAATATCAGAACTAGGCGTTTCCAGTAATTGGCGGAATTTTACGACAGTTTCCCCCAACTGCTTCTGCCCTACCGGAACCTCTTTACTATTAACAACACCTCCTTTAGATGCCCACAACAGCCAGGTTTTATTCTCTACCACAAAAACGTAAATCAGTACAGTACCGTCTTGGGCTTCTACGATTTTTTTAGCTTCCCGGAGTATGTCCTTTGTGTCGAGGATAGCGCGGTCATTGGGGATGCGATCGCGCACTTCTTTTTCAATACTCTCAATTTTCTGATTATACTGCTGTGTTAAGGCTTCTCGCTGGTCTAGCAGTTGACTGAGTTGGCTGCAACGAGCTTGCTGGCATTCATAAAGTCGTTGTCCGAAGGCAATTAAGGTGCCATTTTCTTTTTTGATTTGTTCTTCTGTCTGATTTAGGGCTACTTCAGGGTTTTTACCTCCTGCCCTGGTGTTTTTTGTGTAGTCGCGTAACTCTTGCACCTTCAGCAGTTCTAATACCTGCTGAGCTTCTAAGATTCGTCCTTGTGATAGCAACAAGTCTGCTAATTTACGATAAGTGTCAGATGTCTTAAAACCGCCCAAACCTTGAACAGCTTGCAAAAAAGATTCTTGTAACTCTTTTGGTAAGCCTTTTATTTTGCTACGAATTTCCTCAATTCCGCTAATAGCTTGCTTGTAGTAAGTAATCGCCGTTATTGGCATATTCAAATCTTGATAGACGGTAGCCAAACCAGCTTGTACGTTATAGTTACTGCTGGTGCTTTCAGTCGCTTTAGAGAGCGCTAGCGCCTCTCGATAAGCAGTAATGGCTTGCTCCTTTCCTCCTGCTTTGTTGTAAATTTCGCCCAATAAGTATAGTGCTGTTCCTTCAAGAGAACGATTCTTGACTTCTCTAGCTATTGCCAAACTTTCTTTAGATAAGCTAATTGCTTTTTCATAATGCTTCAATTCAGCATGAGAAATACTGAGTATCAAAAAAACTGTGCTTTTTAGGTTTGGTTTTTCTATTTCGGAAGTTTCAAGCTTTTCTAGAACAGCTAACGATTGCTCGGATAATTCAAGAGATTTTTGGAAGTTGCCTTGTCCAAAGTAAGCAACGCTAGTTAGAAAGGTAAAGAGCCATTCCAGCCTTTGGTTTTGAAATCGTTGTGCAATCGCCAAGCCTTGCTGAGAAACCTCTAGAGTTTTTTGGTAATCTCCCATATCAAAGTAAGCAGAACTCAGATTAGTCAGAGGATAAACTTGAGCAATATGATTTTCCTCTTCCTGTGCAATGGCTAATGCCTGCTGATTGAATTCAATTGCTTGCTGATATTCCTCTAGAGAAGCATAAGCGCTACCCATAATGGCTAAAGCTCTTGATTCTTGAACGCGATCTTTGAGTTCCCGTGCCAATGATAAGCCCTGCTGAGTAAAATCAATAGCTTTTTGGTAGTCTTCTTGGGAAAAAGCGAGTGAATAAGAAGCACTACCTAATAAAACTAAGGTATAAGCTTCCAGTTTTTTATTTTTGACTTCTCGTGCAATTGTCAAAGCTTTCTGAGCATACTCAACCGCTTTTTGGTATTCCCAAAGAGCATTGTAGGCATTACCCATAATAGCCATCGCGAAACCTTCACCTACACGATTTTTATTTTTCTGCGCGATCATTAAACCTTGATGGGCGAAGTCAATAGCTTTTTGATAGTTTCCTGAAGAATTATAAGCATCACCTATCCCGACTAAAGTAGCTGCTTCTACCTCAGAGTTTTTAGTTTCTCGTGCAAGTGCTAAGGCTTGCTGGTAATATGCAATCGCTTTTTGATTGTCATTTAGGGAAACGTAAGCATCACCTAGATATCCCAGAGCTAGTGCCTCAGTCGAGCGCTCCTTAAGTTCTTGTGCGATCGCTAAAAGCTGTTGACGATATTCAATGGCTTTGCTGTTATTTCCACTAGCCGAGTAAGCATCACCTAAATTGGTTAGAACCTTCACCTGCATCTGACGGTCTGGGATAGCTTGGGCAACAGCTAAACTCCGCTGATAGTAATCAAAGGCTTGCTTGTAGTCCCCTTGCTGCTGGTAAACCCAACCTAAGTTATTCAGTGACCAACCTTCAGTCACTCGGTCGGAAATGTCTTGGGCAATGGCTAAGCTTTGCTGATAGGAAGCGATTGCCTGCTGATAATTTTTGAGTGCATCATAAGCCAGTCCTATATCTATCAGGACTTTTCCTTCACTTTTGCGGTCTTTGGTTTCTCTTGCAATCGCTAAAAGCTGTTGACGGCATTCAACTACTTTCTGAAAATCCCCTAAAGAGGTGTAAGCGCCAATCAATGTATTGAGAGCTAACCTTTCCCATTCACGATTCTGAGTTTTTTGTGCCAGCATCAATCCTTGTTGGGCAAACTCAATGATTTTTTGATGATCTTTGAGAGAATCGTAGGCATTGACTATATCAGTAAGAGCTGACCATTCAAGGTCATGATTTTGAGCTTCTCGTGCTACACTCAATCCCTGCTGATAGAAATCAATTGCACGATCATATTTTTCTTGATTTTTGTAAGCATCTGCAATACCTACGAGGATATTAGCTTCTGATGATTTATCTTTAACTTCTCGTGCGATCGGCAGTGCTTGTTGATAGAACTCAAGTGCTCGGTCGTATTGTTTGATATTTTGGTAAGTATCTCCCACCCAGTAGAAGATACTCAGTTCGAGTGGGCGAATTCCTGCTTCTTGAATAATGGGCAATGCTTGCTGGTAAAGTTCCAAAAAGCGGTCGTATTTCTCTTGATAGTAGTAAGCATCTCCCACCGCTATTAAGCTTTCGCTCTCACCAGCACGGTTTTTCACCTCTTGGTTGACAGCCAAGGCTTTCTCAGACCATTCCAAAGCACGGGAATAGTCTTTCATGCTTTCATAAACCCTGCCTATTCTTCGCAAGGTAATTCCTTCTAGAAATTTATCTCCTACTTGTTGATGTATTGCCAGAGCTTGCTCTAAAGTTTCTAAGGCTTTGGGATATTCTTGTAAGCCCCAGTAAATCAGCCCAAGATTACTGAGAGTTTTACCTTCCCCGGTTTTGTCGTTCAATTCTTTACGAATTGCCAACGCTTGCTGCAAAGTTTCCAATGCTTTGTCATTTTGCTGCTTAAAGTAGTAAGCCAAGCCAATATTGTCCAGGATTTCTCCTTTCCCTGCTTTGTCTTTAAGTTCTCTTTGAATTGTCAAAGCTTGCTGCAAGACTTCTAATGCTTGGTCATTTTGTCGCAACCAGTTGTAAACCTCTCCCAAGTTATTGAGAGTCGCAGCTTCCCCTAGTTTGTCTCCCAGTTGTCGTCGTATCTCCAACACTTGTTGATAGGTGTCCAGCGCCTGTCGGTATTGCCCTCGACGATACTGCTGGATACCTTCTTGGAACAAGCGATCAGCTTCCGTTTTTCTCTATTGAGTCGTTGGTGTCTGTGCTTGAGCGATTGAGTTTCCTGAAGTAGTTTCTGGTAGGAGTAAGGGAGAAACTAGAGAAAGGAGGACAGTAACAGTTACAAGGCTGAGAGACTTCAAAGATTGACGCATAGGAGAATCCTTACACTCATGCGAGTTAGCAACTTGCTTGTATTTTTGAGCTATATCTCTCAACCTGGGGAGGTTATGCAACAAAAACTTAGCAATAACGGTGGTGTGGCGGGTTACGGCTACGTTTAACCTACCCTACTCCCTCGCGATTGAGTATGGGAGCTTCATTAAAGGAGTTCCGAGCTTCATTCACAGAGTTCAAAGCCTCATTAACCAAGCTCGAAGCCTCATTGACGGAGTTCAAATCACCTCAAACGGAATGGACAGGACTGCTAACTGAGTGGTATCGAGATGGTGTACGTCTGGGGTATTGGACGTTGCGATCGCATTTTTCGTCTCATTCCCTGCATCCAAGTCATCAAGCAGGTTAGCGACTACGTTGGTTGGATCATCGGGTGCATCCAAGGCAATGGGGCCGCCATGCTGTCCTCCTCGTGATGCGATCGCACGTAAAGACAATAGCGTTTTTCGCAGCGGTTTGCGACTCGCAATAATCAAAACTTCTGCTACTCCTTTCGGTTCTTGAGTAACAAGACGAAAATTGTCTTTGTTAGAGTCAGGAATCAGTAGGGTTTGCCCTGCCTCTACCCGTGTAATATCTTCTGTTGCCGCCCATTTATTGGGAAAAATCACCGATATCTCCCTACTGGAGTCAATTACCAAAATGCTGCAATAAAGAACATGGCTTTCCTGGTTGGCAATATGTAACTGCACGTAGGTTGGTATGGGTAAAATAGGTGCAGTTCCAGAGGTTCCGGAACTAGAAGCATTTGCCTGTTCTGGTACTGGCTTTTGACTAGAACCCCGAAAAGAAAAAGCATTAGCGATCGTACCTTGAGTATTATCTTCCCGTGTCATCCACGCTTTTACATTCAGCCGCGACGAATTGGAATTGAGTGCTAATTTCACAACACGGGTTGCCAGCAGGGATTTAAATTTAGGTTGGAGGCGTTTAACCGCATCCATTTCCGTTTCGCCACTTGCTCCAAAAGAACCAGGAACCAGCACCCGTTTGGGCAGAAATAAGCCAATACTACCAACGGGGGGAAGTGCTGTTTTTTGTGAGAATGGATAAGCAACATCCATCCGACCTAAAATATAGTCAACCTCATCTTCTAAAGGCAAGATTTCGATAAATTTGATTTCTCGTATAGCTTTTTGCACCTGAGCCAAATTATCCCCCAAGGAAGGGTCAAGACCAAAGCGTAAGGTTAGATTATCAGGTATGCCGCGAATCCGTTCCTGTAATAAAGCTCCAACTTGAACTTTGTTGGAAGTTACTTTTATAACCTTGCCCACTCCTACTAATCCTTGGCAGGATTCTAACTTCACTAACCCTTGCTCTTTACCTGCGTTATCGACAAGGGTGAGCATCGCACCTTGGGTAAATGCTAGTAAATTCTTCGGTTCAATTCCACCCAACCACAACTTGACTTTTTCCCCCTCAACTTGAGTAATCACAGCTTCGGCGGGTGGTGTTTGCTGTTCTAGAAAATAGAGAGGACGCGATTCATTCCCACTGTTGGGTTTAATGGCTAATTGAGGAATTTGAGCTGTAGAAGAGAGAGGCGTAACACCACGAGCAATATTAGCAAATGCATTTCTCGCCTGTTCATTTCCTGGTTGCTGCCACAGGTACTGCGTCAAAAGATAGGTAAATGTTCCCGCATAAAAGTCATTAAACACCCCCTCAGATGACAGTTGCCCTCGCTGACTAGCCGCTAGTAACATCCCCTTAGGAATTCCCGCTTGCCGACGTGCTTTAAATTCTGAGGGTGAAAGATTTAACCGCTCTAGCCACTGTTGCTGATAAGCTTGCTCTTGAGTACTGATTTTAGGAGAATTGCGATCGCGAGTTTTTCCAATCGGTTTAGCAATACTCAATGTAGAAGTATCCACATCACTCCTGATGAAACCACCAGCATGACTCGCATCAATCACAACTGTGACATTTTCCGTGTTCAAAGCAGCAAGTAGCAGCCAAAGGGTATTTCCCGCAATATCCGATACAGAGCCATCCAGTTGCACTATGCTATCTACAGGAACTAAAGTATTGTAGAGACAATCAGAAAAGTCACAATCTGAGTCAGCAACTAGAGAGCTGTATCCGGAAAAGTGAAATACCACGATATCTCCAGGTTGTGCTTGCTCAATTAAATGAGTTTCAAACGCCTCTAAGATACCTTGCCGTGTCGCTTGAGCATTAGTTAGCGTCAGGATATCGCTAGGATTAAAGCCAAAGCGATGAATCAGTAGCTGTCGCTGCAACTCAACATCTGTAAGACACCCCTGCAAAGGAGCAAATCTGCCGCTATCGGCATAATCATTAATACCAACAAGTAAGGCAAGTTTGCGCGGTAGGCTTTGAGCAAGAACTCGATTAGAGTTTTCCTGCTGCTGTACGTTGAGCTGACTCAAAACCAATGTTGCTAAAGTGGAAGAGCCGACGAGTTGCAAAAACTTGCGCCGCTTCATGGGGAACATACCTAACCTCTCCTCTGGGATGCCGATACTCCACGGCATGGGTTTAGAGCCATAGCGTTCATGTTGAGTCGGCTACACTAAGGTGGGAAACTACAGTTGTAGCGTCTTAAACTAGAAACGGTATGACTGCCGTCTACTCTTGTTTTGGAGAACAAGAGTCCTTAAGCGTGTTTGTTGAATATGTATCTCTGAGCCTTGAGAGGTTATGCAGCTCAGCACTTAGGCAAATTAGTCGTGAAAGAGATTCACTTTCCCCTGTTCAGGAGTTCCCTATTTTAAGCCAACAACCTAGCCTCAAATACCTATACATTTAGACATACCTCTTAAAGTAGGGGATAAATATTGGAATTCCTTATAAATTCGGATATTAGCTTGCTGTCCTATCAGTTGGCCTTACCCCTGCGATAAGCAGGGGTATCTATATAGGTAGGGAACATAAAACAAGCCCCTAGTAATCAATAAACTAGGAGCCTATTATCCTATCAGTGGCAACAACCTATTAAAAGGGCTTGCATATAACGCTAACGTTACTCAATAGGATCAAAAATTTTCATCTGTCTAAAGACTAATGTTTAGAGGTCATCTATAAAGTAAAGATGGAACGGGTGCGTAACACTTCGTTAACACACCTTACCGATTTAACCTTTACTATATAAGACCGGATGAGAGAGTAGTTGCGGTTCCCCACCTGTGGTGTGTTATCTAGATAGGGAAAGTGACCTTTTCTAGGACTGTTTGCACCGTGTCTGAAGAACCAAAAACCTCAGCTCAACTGCCACCTAGCAGTGAGATCCAAAATTATTCTCTGGCAGCAACCACTGAAAACTGGTTTGAATATCCTGTGCGAGCACAACCTCATCACACTGACTATGGTGGTATTGTCTGGCATGGCACGTACATGGCTTGGATGGAAGAAGCGCGGGTTGAATGCCTACGCTCAATAGGTATTGATTTTGCCGATTGGGTTGCCTTGGGATGCGATTTACCTGTTGTAGAACTGTCTGTGCGCTATCACCGTCCTATTCGGATGGGTATGGCAGCAGTAGTGAAAACCCGCATAGCAGAAATGGAAGGTGTTCGCATCAATTGGGATTACCGGATTCAATCCTTGGATGGAGAGGAATTATACCTAACAGGACGTGTTACTTTAGTGGCTGTTGACCGCGAAAAAGGCAAGATTTTGCGGCAGCTACCATCCGCGATGAAAGATGCGCTAGTGAAACTTTCTGTTTAAATTTTGCACCTTTCAAGGGCAATCTTTTCAAGGGTAGGGTGGGCAATAGCGATAGAGATAGAAAAGCTGATGTTATCGTTGCTTAACGCAAGCCCACCTGAAGAGTTTTGATCAGGGCTTACTCTTTAGACTTCTTGCTCCAAGTCGGGAAGAGGGAACTCCTTAACGGGGAACAGTAGACAAGAATTGATGCCAACAGCAGACGCTCGTAAACTCGCTACCGCTATGCTGCTATCGCACCATCAGGACTTACGCAAATTTACTGTTAAACCGCCATTTGTAGGGGCGATTCACCCAG
>CBKWLJ010000338.1:0-10255 GCA_966675205.1 uncultured bacterium | reverse complement strand
TCGTCAGGTGAAACTGGCGCTAATGATGCATTGGACAGGAGTAGACAAAGAAGAAGGCTCTCGCTTGCTGAGCCAATACAAAGGCAATCTCAGAACTGCTATCCAAAGCACTAAACAACAATAGCTGAGACCCAGAGCTAAGGCGTTTTCTCTTCCATCCCCTTTTGATGAGCTAACGCTCTTGCTCTAAACTTTTCCCTCGTAACTGAATAAAAAACAACTAACAATATAAAAATAAAAATGTTTAATGGCTCACCGACAACTGCAACACTTTTAATCATTCTCGTCGCGATCGGAATCATGGGTTGGGGCTTCAACCGCGCTCGAAGTTACGGCAAATTGGGAATTTTAGCTTGGTTGCAGTCCATTGTCCTGATGATTCCCTGGCTATTATTTTTTGGCTTATTTGCAGCGGGGATTTATCTAAATATTGTCGGCATTCTCTTTTTATTGGTCGCATCAGCAGGACTTTACATTTACTTAGGCAAACAGTTACGAGCTGCCGGTCAGGATGCAGTGTTGCAAGAACGAGCGAAGAAACTGCTCACTGACCAAACTGAACCCTTGCAATCGAACGAACCGACACCGGAACAAGCAGCACAAGCAAGTCAATCCCAACCTTCTGATGGAACAAATCCCCCTGCCACCGAGGTCGTTCCTATTCCCGCAGAAGACTTAAAACTGCTTCAAGGAATTTTTGGGATCGATACCTTCTTTGCAACTGAAACGATTCCCTATCAGGAAGGCGTGATTTTCAAAGGCAATATGCGCGGTTCCAATCCTGAGGAGGTGTATTCCCGTTTATCTACTGCTGTAGAGGAACGCTTGGGCGATCGCTATCGACTATTCTTAGTGGAAAGTCCTGAAGAAAAACCCGTTGTTATTGTTCTTCCGAGTAGCAACGATCCTCAACCGGCAACCGTAGCTCAAAAAGTTCTATCTGTTGTCCTGTTCGTGGCAACCGTTGCCACAACCCTAGAAGCTGCTGGATTGCTACTTAATTTTGATTTCTTTCAAAATCTCCAGCGATTTCGGGAAGTTCTCCCTATCAGTGCCGGAATTTGGACGGTTTTAGCTGCTCACGAACTCGGTCACTGGTGGCAGGCAAGGCGTCATCAAGTCAAACTCAGTTGGCCGTTTTTGATTCCGAGTTGGCAAATTGCCTCCTTTGGTGCCATTACTCGCTTTGAGTCGTTATTACCTAACCGCAGCGCTTTATTTGATATCTCTTTTGCTGGGCCTGCGGCAGGTGGCATTGTTTCGTTACTGATGCTGATCATGGGATTTTTGCTGTCTCATCAAGGCAGCGAGTTCCAATTGCCTGTACAGTTTTTTCAGGGTTCGATTTTAGTGGGAACACTAGCACGCCTTTTTCTAGGGGATGCCCTACACGGAAATTTAGTCGATGTTCACCCACTCACTATTATTGGTTGGCTAGGGTTAGTGGTAACGGCATTGAACATCATGCCAGCAGGACAGCTTGATGGAGGGCGGTTTGTACAAGCAATTTACGGTCGCAAAACAGCCCGACGCACAACCATCGCCACATTGATCATCTTGGGGATTGTCGCTTTAGCTAATCCCGCAAATCCCATTGTTTTGTATTGGGCGATCGTAATTTTGTTCTTACAACGTGGTTTAGAGCGTCCCAGTCTCAATGAAATCACAGAACCCGATGACACACGAGCTATTTTAGGATTGGTCGCATTGTTTTTAATGGCGGCAACACTCATTCCCTTCACTCCTGCCTTAGCCATTCGTTTGGGAATTGGCAGTTGAGTGGCATTTTGAGGAGGAATGTATCGGGTTTTAATCCTGGCAAAGCAACCCGTTTGTTTCAGCCAAGGTATCTAATTTTAGTGCGAGTACGTACTAGGTAAGGGCACAGCAATGCTGCGCCCCTACAGATACAATCTGCAATCATCTTATGCGAAAGCCGGCTTGAATTTTGGTTCGTGTTCAACTTCAAAAACGTGAGCATAAAGATTTGCAAGAATTTGTTTACCCTCCTGCGTTAACTTCAAATATTCAATTCCATCGCAGATGTAAGGATAAACAGCATTCCAATAAAATGAAGGATAGTTGAGGCGTAAATCTTCTGGGTGATGGTACCCTAATTGCTTGTTCACACCTGTCTCTTCAAACTCAAAAAATAAAGCAGGAATCTTTTGGAGATAGCGTGGATCAGAAAGTTGACCAATCAGATCGGCTGCTCTCACCAACCCTGGGTAATTGATTGTATCTTGATGATCACCATCTAAAGGTACAGGAAAACGAGTCAGTTCAATGTTATTTTGAATAATTTGAGCATCAATTAGTTTGTGACCCCCAAAGCGCTCTTCCACGAAAAGCTTGCCTCGATCAACATGATAGGGAGTGAGGCTAGCATCTGTAGAGCCTAAAGGAAGAGTGACTGTCATGCCATCTACCCCTGTAGCATAAACTCTAAATGCCACTCGATCTTGGCGACAAACTCCTTTGACATATCCAATATCGTGACACACCAAAGAAATGATGAAATGCAACCAATCTTCACAAGAAACTCCTCCTTCCCGGATATGCTTACCCCGTAAAATTTCTTGCCCTACTAACGATACAAAGATGGTGTGTTCAACATTGTGATAGAGAGCATTACTATTAGCAATATTCTCTAAAGCCATGTTTCCAACCCAGGCGATGATTTCAGAATAGTCAGATTTCAAACCCCCATAAGCTGAAGTATATCCAGATTTTAATTCGGATACAAAAGACTCAATTAAAAGCTTGGTGGGATTAAACATTGATACTCCTTTGGCGATTCATTAATCATCAAAAGTTGTCGGTTCAATAGTGGTACTCGTAACTTATCTAGGGTTTACAAGTACTTTAATTCAATTCTTACACAGATTAAAAGCTCCTTTTCTTTTTGACTGCTATCACGGAAATACAAAAGGAATTGGAGAGGAAAAAAATGATGATAACGTCTAAAGGGATAAGCCCTATATTCTGACAGTGTTCCCCAGGTAAACCATAGCCCATGAGCTTACGACTGATAGAAGTATTTATCCCAAATGAAAATAGTCAGGAGGTATCCGAATTACTCGAAAACTATTCAATTTTGGGCATTTGGCACATTAAAATATCAAAAAATCAAATTTTAGTCAAAACACTGGTGTTTGCGAAAGAAGCTGAAGCCATCATGGATTGCTTGGAAATTCACTTTTCTCAAGCTGAAGGCTTCCGCATGATTTTACTCGCTGTAGAAGCGTCTATCCCTCGGCCGGTTATGCCAGAAGAAGGCGCATCTGTGTTCAAGGAACTAAAACCAAATCAAGAGCCAGAATTCCAGATCTCCCGTGTTAACCGTCAGGAATTGTATGAAGAAGCCGCTAAAACCACAGTACTGACTAGAAATCATATTTTGATGGTGCTTCTATCTACTATTATTGCGGCTATTGGTCTGTTACGGGATAACGGAACGATTTTGATCGGTGCGATGGTGATTGCTCCTTTATTAGGGCCGAATATGGCTTTAGCACTGGCAACTACGTTGGGAGATACGACCTTAGCTTTGAGAGCTGTCAAAATGGGGGCAGTTGGCATTGCGATCGCATTTTCATTTTCTGTCTTAGTCGGTTGGGCGTTCGGGGTGAATCCAGAAATTCCGGAAATCGCCTTCAGAACAAGGGTAAGTTGGTCAGATTTGATTCTGGCGTTTGCTTCGGGAATGGCAGGCGCACTTTCATTCACAACTGGCGCAACCAGTGCCATTGTCGGAGTCATGGTGGCCGTGGCTCTTCTCCCTCCCTTGGTAACGTTTGGGATGTTGCTCGGTTCAGGAGAATCACAGGTTGCTTTAGGAGCAATGTTACTATTACTGGCTAACTTAATCTGCTTAAACTTCGCAGGCGTGATTACCTTTTCGATCCAGAAAATTCAGCCAGGAACCTGGTGGGAAGCGACGAAAGCGAAGAAGATCACGCACCTTGCCCTTTGGGTGTGGATGATACTACTATCGGCGTTAATTTTGGGACTGGGATGGTGGTGGAAAGTTCGTCATGCTTAATTGGCTATTGGTCATTAGTCATTGATCATTAGAATCTCCTAACTTTGTGTAGAGGCATATTTTTTATATTTTGATTTACTATCAACGGAGTTTTGCCAGACTCAAGAGGTTGCGAACCTGTTTGAACTGAATATTAAAAAAATCATGTTATTAGGAGTTAGCCTATGGCGATAGAAGCCCTGAGTGAGAGTAATGCAATTGAGGCCAATCTTAAACAATTTCTCCTTGTGCTTTCCGTTTCCCTCAGTGTTGCCACGCTACCGCAAGCCATTAGTTGGTTTCGCCAAATTCCCTATACCTTACTGCTGGTGATTGTCGGTTTAGGTTTGGCATTGGTGGATGTGCGACTGGTGAACTTGTCGCCGGAACTCATTTTGTCACTTTTTTTGCCCCCTTTGCTGTTTGAAGCGGCTTGGCATTTGAAATGGTCAGATGTGAAGGAAAATTTAGTTCCTATCGGTTTGTTTGCCATCGTTGGAGTCCTAATTTCCATAGGGGGAGTTGCGTTTGCCATCAATCAATGGACAGGCGTCCCCCTGGCAACAGCATTGTTAGTCGGGGCGACACTGGCTGCAACCGACCCTATTTCCGTAATTGCTCTGTTTCGGGAACTGGGCGCACCTAAACGTCTCAGTGTCGTGATGGAAGGCGAGAGTTTGTTTAATGATGGCGTGGCTGTCGTTGCCTTTAGCTTACTAGTAGGAATTCCCTTAGGACTCGAACAATTTGACTTACAAACCAGTATTGTTCGATTTTTCGTCTTTGTCGGTGTTGGGTTGGGTGTTGGGGGATTGATTGGTTTTGGCATCTCTTACCTCACCCAGCGCTTTGATTTACCTTTAGTGGAACAGTCCCTAACCCTAGTTGCTGCTTATGGCACCTATATCATTACAGAAGAATTAGGGGGGTCGGGGGTTATTGGTGTTGTTACCTGTGCCCTAATTTTGGGAAACTTTGGTTCTCGCATTGGCATGAATCCCAGGACACGGTTAATTGTCACGGAATTTTGGGAATTTCTGGCATTTTTTGTGAATTCCATTGTCTTTTTGTTAATTGGGGACCAAGTTCGCTTTTCGAGTTTAGTAGACAATTTTCCTGCCATTGGGATCACGATCGCGGCTGTCATTGTCACCCGAGCGATCGCAATTTATGGATTGGGAGCCTTAAGTAACTGGATCAGCGACTCTGACTTGAACTGGCGGGAACAAACAGTACTCTGGTGGGGAGGCTTGAGGGGTTCAGTTGCGATCGCTCTTGCCTTAAGCGTACCAACGGCTTTAGCAGGACGAGATGAAATTATCGCAAGTGTATTTGGCTTAGTGCTGTTTACCCTACTAGTACAAGGTTTAACCGTAAAACCTCTACTAGAACAATTAAATCTGTTAGGAAATCAACCCCTACGTCAGAAGTATACAGAAGCCATCGCCCGTCGTGCCGCCCTCGCTCGCGTAATGGAGCGCCTCAAGCAGGTTAACAAACGTCCGGAAATTGAGCCAGAATATTATCGCTATCAAGCGGCTTTAGTAGAAGGACAACTCAAAAGCCTGCAAGAAGAAATTAACCAGCTACAGCGACAGTATCCCCAAATGCGAGAGTATGCGATCGAAGAGTTGCGAAGCGAACTTCTTGCTATTGAAGCCGATACCTACGCCGAATTTGTTAGAGCCGGTCAATTAAACGCAGAACTCTCACCCTTTTTACCGGATGTCTTTCAAGATGGGCAACAGGCAGCCGACAGTCACTAAAGAGGAATGGGCATTACTCCATGAGTCTTTGCAGCAGGAAGCTGAACTGAGCCAAAATTATATCGTTTTGATTATTAGTTCCTGTCTGATTGCCACCTTTGGACTCATTAGCAACAGTGCCGCCGTGATTATTGGGGCAATGATTATTGCCCCCTTGATGCTACCCTTGCGAGGACTAGCATTTGCGGCGTTAGAGGGCAGTGTAAAGTTGTTCCGCAACAGCCTGATTGCGATCGCAGTGGGCACAGGGACATCTATTCTGATGGCAGGGTTAATCGGGCGCTTAATTGGAATTCCAGAATTTGGTTCTGAAGTCCTCTCCCGCACCCAACCCAATCTGGTTGACTTGGGCATTGCTGTTGTCGCAGGAGGTGTCAGTGGTTTTGCTAAAGTTAGACCCCAAGTCAGCGATACCCTAGCGGGGACAGCGATTGCTGTAGCGTTAATGCCTCCCATTTGTGTGGTGGGTTTGTTACTCTCTCAAGGAGACTGGCGATCCGGATGGGGCGCTTTCTTACTTTACCTAACAAACCTCTTGGGAATTACTCTCGCCTGCATGATTATCTTCATCATGGCTGGCTACTCTAAGGCAAATCATGCCTTGGGTTGGACAATGGGTTTTACAGGTATCCTACTTTTGCCTTTGGGAGTAAGTTTTTTTCAGTTAGTGCAACAAGCCCAACTAAAAGCAGCACTCAAAGGTACTTTGGTTAGCCGCACTATTACCGTAGGGCAACAAGTACAGCTACTTAGTACCGAAGTGAATTGGGCAAAAAATCCTCCCGAAGTTTATCTCAATGTTCAGGCTAATAAACCCATCACGCCCAAGCAAGTTCGCCTAGTCGAGGAATTCATTAGAAAAGAAATGGGACAGCCTTTTTCAATTATTATCCGTGTCTCTGCTGTCGAGGAAGTCCGAGGAGAAGAATTGAGAAAAAATAAGAGAGCAAGCTCGAAAAGCCTAAGTAGGTAGGTACAAATAAACGCAGGTATGTAAACAAATGTTGAGAGCCTAAAACCCTCTTCCCTTTTGCCTTTTGCCTTCTCCCCTCTGCCTTGCCTCAACGACAAATATTAATGCCCACCTACTTAGTGCAGCGCGGCGAAAATAACTCACCAGTCCAAAAAAGTTAAAAAGCTTACTGTACAAACAATATCTCTCTTGCCTCGGAGCCTTACCTCTTGGAGCCTTCTTCCACTATCCAGTTCTCTTGTCTAAATCATCTTCAACTCAGCCATTTCCAACCAATCAAAAATTCGATCTAACTGATTCAACGTAATCAAGCCGTATTGCCATAGCGTCATCGGTAGGAGATGAGGAGTATCAGCATGATTCCGCACAGCCAAGTCAATTGAAGCGGATGGAATTGCTAACTCATCCTGCAAAAAACTCATTAACTGTTGTAACCGTGTAGATTTCATCGACCTTAAAACTCAATTGATCTAGTAGATTCACACAATCTTAGTTCTCGCTGAATTCCCATCTGTGCAAAAACTGACAATTTGGTGACTACAGCTATCGTAAATTTTCCTCAAGGATAGGACTTCACCTGATTGATTCACCCAATTGGGTGAGAAAAGTCTGAGTATGAAAAAGAACATAAAATACAGAGGTTTTCAATAAAAATGAATTTCTAGAATCCTTTAACCCATTACGGTAGACAGCCAAGCGGGATAGGCAAAGGATTGTTCACATTGCAACTCTGGCCCTGGATAAGTCTGGCTCACTTGTGCAACAATGCTCTCAAAACTCTTAATTGGATTAACTCCTTGAGTCGCCATCTCAAACGCCAGACTCCACCAGTCGTTGTTTCTAACCGTAAGCTGAGTGAGTTCAAAGGTAATGCCTTGGTAATGACGTTGCGATCGCACCTTTTTCACTCCAACCCACGCTCTTTCTTGAGCAACCTCTGCTGGCAGAATACTTTGTTGGTCAGGGTCTTGACAAATCCACTTCAGCCATTTTTCGACGTTTCCCTCCCTACCATCGCCCAAGCGCAGGATACCCAACTCGGCTTTGCGCCACTTCACTTCTAAACTTCCCTGACGCAGTTTGATATTCAGATAGTCACAATCGGGGGTATAGAGATATAAATCTTTCCGTGTTTCTGGCAGTCCTAGCAACTTCCCGAGACATTGCTGACCAAACCAATGTTCCACCTCTTCGGGAGGCTTGCCGAGAGAAAACCAGCGTAGTTCTAGAGTTGTTAGCACTTATCTACTGAGCTGACAAAACCAATCTTCCCCTCAGTTTATGACAATATTTCAGAAAATCTCTCCTATGTTTGGGAAAGTTCTAACAAAGACCAGCTTGTGTCTTTTTGAGAAATTTCCGTCACGGGTACGGGCCAATCTATTTGCAAAACTGGGTCATCGTAACGCAGACCTTTTGCACAATCCGGTATCAAAAATGTACTGACTTGGAGTAGTACCTCTGCTTCATCGGTCAGGGTTTGGAAACCATGAGCAAACAGTTCCGGAATGTAGAGCGATCGCTTATTTTCTGCTGACAATTCTACAGCAATGTGAGATAAGTAGGTTGGAGAATTTGGGCGCATATCGACAATCACATCATAGATAACGCCTTGAGTACAGCGAATAAGTTTAACCTCTGTTGCTGGGGCAACTTGATAATGCAGTCCTCGCAAAGTTCCTTTTTTGTAGTTAAACAACAAATTGCTTTGGACAAACTCTGTAGTCAACCCATGAGCTTCAAATTCATTGACGCAAAAAGTCCGGGCAAAAAAGCCTCGATGGTCGTACTGCTGCTCTACATCAATAATATAAGCCCCTGGTAGCTTGGTTTCTGTAAATCGCATGGCTGACTATTTGCCTATTGAATAATGGTGCGTGCGATCGCTCTTGGTCTTGTTTAGCACATTCTGCCTCTTGCCTCCTGCCTTCTTGCACGCAGAGTTAAGTTATTTAGTGTTAAAGTGATATCAAAATAGTTTCAATAAGATTTCAAAACAATAACATCGTAGGAGTAGACCATGGAACGGATTCGAGAAATTCCTGCGTTTAAAGTCAATGGCTTTGTCGCTCTTGGCGTCGTTCTAGCAATAGCCAGTTTGGGCGGATGGTTTGCTTGGTCGGCAATACAGGACTGGAAAGTAGCCTGGGAAACAAGTGCCAAAGTTATCAATTTTTTCGAAGATGGCATTGCTGAGTTGGGTGCGTGGTTGGGAGCAGTACTAATAGCAGTAGTCATTCCGTCCATATCAGGCTTCTTTACAGTTGAGCCTAACCAGGCAGTCGTCCTTGTCTTCTTTGGGCGTTACGTGGGTAGCGTTCGTGAACCTGGTTTTTGGTGGACTAACCCCTTCAGCAACAAACGCAAGGTATCTCTACGAGTTCGCAACTTTAATAGCAAGCAACTGAAAGTTAATGATGCTCAAGGCAGTCCGATTGAAATTGCTGCTGTAGTTGTGTGGCAGGTTGTAGACTCAGCAAAGTCTCGATTTGCAGTGGATGACTATGAGGAGTTCGTCGCTATCCAAAGCGAGACAGCGATTCGGACATTAGCGATTCGCTACCCTTATGATGCTCCCGATGATGTTCCTTCATTGAGAGGTATTCGTGATGAAGTTGCTGCCGAACTCAAAAAAGAAGTGCAGGCGCGGCTTGAAGTAGCGGGTGTTGAAGTGCTAGAAGCTCGACTTTCCCACTTAGCCTACGCACCCGAAATTGCTCAGGCAATGCTACGCCGCCAGCAGGCACGAGCGATTATTGACGCACGGCGGCAAATTGTCGAGGGGGCAGTGGGAATGGTGGATGAAGCATTAAGGCGCTTGAGTGAGCGGCAAATTATTGAGTTGGATGAGGAACGTAAAGCGGCTATGATTAACAACTTGCTAGTAGTTTTGACATCTGAGCACAACACGCAGCCAGTGGTGAATACGGGTAGCCTATACACATGAGCGAGAAAAAACGATTCTTGCTGCGTTTAGACCCTAAACTTTACGATGCTTTGGAGAAATGGTCGGCTGATGAGTTGAGGAGCGTAAACTCTCAAATTGAGTATCTCTTGAAGGAAGCGGCGCGTAAAGCGGGAAGATGGAACCCAAAGAAGCGCTCCTCCCCTGGAGGCGCTACGCTAACGCCAATTCCTTCTGAGTACACCAATGAGTCAGAATCAGAAGAAACATTCAACGACGATTCCCAGACAAACTTGCAGTAACAATCACAGAAAAGGGGAAGGGAAAAAGAGAAAAGTATCCCAACATTCCCCTTTTTCAAATGCATATCAATGTTGTAGAAAGATTGAATGTAAACTGCTATCGACGCACAGCATCAAGGGTGATGCGATATAGGTGTTGTTCGGGTGATAGCTCACAGTCGGAAATGGGTTGATCATTCGGACAATTGGCATCAGCTGAGGGTTCCCACTCAATATTCAGCACAGCTAAGTTGTTACCCTTGCCAAACCCTCTAGCCACTCCTGTAGGGCCATCGGCAACATAAT
>CBKWLJ010000337.1:0-10262 GCA_966675205.1 uncultured bacterium | reverse complement strand
CTAAGGCAAATTTATATCGCGCTAAACTTTGTTGGTCGAATTTAACTGGAGCGATTTTGGTGGACGCGGTTCTGCTAGATGCTAACCTCAATCAGGTTACCTTGCGTGATGCTGATTTGACAGGAGCTATCATGCCGGATGGAGGTAACTACGACTAGTGCAAGAAGACTCTAAGGCAGGAGCTAGAAGGGAAGAAAGCCTCTAAAGTAAGCTTTATTTAACTAAAGATAGATGAAACTTGGGCTTTCAGCATCTATCTAAATAGCCTCAACCTATAATGACCATTGCACTTTATTATTGTCATTGCTCTTGACCTTAAACCCAAAAATAACTAAATTAAATAAAAGAGAGTCATTACGTTTTTGATTTTAATCTTTTCAATAAAAGTCTCGATTAAAATTACAATTCTTCCAGAGTGACAATAGTTCTCAATGCTTGAGTCACTTAATCTGAACAATTGAAATCACAACAAATCGAAGCATAAATACAAAACTCATTTTGGAGCTTAGAAAGCAACATGAATAAGTCCGAAAGCCTAAAAAATAAAGAACTTTCAGACAAAATGCAACAAGCAGGAGCCTCAGCTAAAACTGATAAAGTAGCTCTCAACCTCAGACCGTTACCCAATGGGCGTCCGATCGCTGAAAATAGCAGTGAAAATACTGATGACTTGATGGGCTATCTTGATTAACCCGTTATTGAGCAATAAGTAGGTGGGCATTAATATTTGTCGTTGAGGTAAGGCAGAGGGTAGAAGGCAAAAGGGAAGAGGGTTTTAGGCTCTCAGCATTTGTTTACATACCTGCATTTATTTGTACCTACCTACTTACACATTGTTTGTAAGGGCACGGACTTTGTCTCGTGATCTTACTGTATTTGATAAAACGAGAACGGCTATTACTCACTCTTAACTACCAGCTCAATCCAGGGATGTTTTAGCAACAACGTTCAACGTACCGCTTCAATTCCCTCGCCATGCGTTGATTCCCTCGATGCTCATCTCTCCGAATAAACGGCAGAAATACACGGGTTAAGACACCCGAATAATAATTTTTGTGAAGGTATTGGGTTCGATTCACGCCAATTTCTTGCAACTCAAAAACATACTCATTGCGAAACCCAGGAGTTGAAGAAACCCAACTCAGGCAGATATTCGGTTGCACCACCCTCACTAAAGGTTCAAACTCAGTTTCCTCTTCATGAGGCAGTCGTCGCAGTGAGAGAAATACCTCTTGCCCTGGACTAAACAGTCGGCTAGAGTCGCAATCAAATAAAAATGTATTCCAGTACTTCCATCGGTCTTTTTGGAACAACGCCTGCCAAACCTTCTCCTTGGGGGCGTTAATCTCAATTTCAGTATAGAGACTGACCATAAACCAGGAACGTTACCTCCAAGCTTCGGTGTATTTGAGTACAACTGCCAGCAGGATAGCTCCTCTAGGCTAAGGGTGACTTTAGAGGTTAGATTTGGAAAGCATTTAACTCAATCTCAACCCTAAAGTATACGACCCTCGCATCAACTATAGAATGGCAGATCTGACACCTAACCCCAGTTTCAGTTTAACGATTCAGTTACAAGTTCCCAACCGTACCGGGATGCTTGCTAATGTGACGCAGGCAATCGCCGAGGTTGGCGGTAACTTGGGAGAAATTACTCTCCTAGAGCAGACGCGGAAGATTTCGACTCGCGCAATTACGATTGATGCCACTAGCACTGAACATGCCGAGCAAATTGTGCAAGCGGTGAAGGCAGTGGCAGATATCAAAATTCTTGAAGTTTACGATCGCACCTTCAACCTGCATCGTGGTGGAAAAATTTGCATGACTAGCAAAATTGCGCTCAAAAGTCAAGCAGATTTGGCGATGGCTTACACCCCTGGTGTAGGTCGGATCTGCAATGCGATCGCACAAGACCGTGAACAAGTTTACTCCCTTACCATCAAAAGCAACACCGTCGCCATTGTCACTGATGGCAGTGCCATTTTAGGGTTGGGCAACTTGGGGCCAGAGGCAGCACTACCTGTGATGGAAGGCAAGGCGATGCTGTTTAAAGAATTTGCGGGAATTGATGCCTTTCCTATCTGTCTGGCTACCCAAGACACGGATACCATTGTCGAAGCCGTCAAGAATATCGCTCCGGTTTTTGGTGGGGTTAACTTAGAAGATATTAGCGCTCCCCGTTGTTTTGAAATTGAAGCAAGGCTGCGGCAAGTCTTGGATATCCCTGTTTTTCACGATGATCAGCATGGAACAGCAATTGTCAGCCTCGCAGCTTTGTACAACGCCCTGAAGTTGGTGAAAAAATCAATGGAAGAGGTGCGGATTGTGATTAATGGCGCAGGTGCGGCCGGAATTGCGATCGCACGCTTACTGCGAAAAGCCGGTGCTAAAACCATTTTGATGTGTGACTCCAAAGGCATCCTCTCCAAAACCCGCTCTGACTTAACTTCTGAAAAGCAAGAATTTGCCGTCGATGCGGCGGGAACCCTAGCTGGTGCTCTTTCCGGTGCCGATATCTTTCTGGGTGTCAGTGCGCCTGGTGTCTTGACACCTGATATGGTGCGATCGATGGCTAAACAGCCTATTGTGATGGCAATGGCAAACCCCATCCCCGAAATTCAGCCGGAATTAGTCGCCCATGATGTTGCGGTGATGGCAACCGGGCGCAGTGATTACCCGAATCAAATTAATAACGTACTCGCCTTTCCCGGTATCTTTCGTGGGGCGCTAGACTGTCGGGCAGAAGCGATTACCGCCAATATGTACCTCGAAGCCGCAAGTGCGATCGCATCTCTGATTAATGCTACAGACTTGGATCGAGAACACATCATCCCCTCTGTTTTTGATGAGCGAGTAGCCCCTGCTGTGGCAGCAGCAGTACAACGGGCAGCACGGCAAGATGGTGTAGCACGCCGATAAACACCTTCTTTTCATTTTTCCCCCCCTGTTTCAGGGGGGTTTCTAGGACATTATCTTTGGCATTAAAGGTTTTTAACGAACTGTTTACTGACGATTTGAGTGTTTTGTTAAATGAGCAGGTAATTGTTGGCGAGGATTACATATAGCAATCTGGCGATTTTCAAAGATTGTTTTAATTTCATTAATGATAATGCGAGTGAGGTCCGTATTACAGCTACTCAAGAAATCTTCAGAGGAAATATTACCATCAAAAAAATCTTTCGCTCGCCCCCGTATTTGCAGAATGCTATCAAATCCAATATATTTAGCAATAAAAGTGGTTAAAGGTGACGTTTTCAGGTCGTAATTAATATTTTGACTTCGTCCTGTTTCCAACAATTCTAATACTTCTTTTTCAACTTCTGTTTGAGGTTGATAAGGTTTGAGGATATCAGGAAAATTCTCTCCAATGCAACCGACCCAAACTTCAGAATCTGGTAACTCTCCCATCATCATTGCTAAAGAAACATCCTCGCCCAAACGCAAAGAAATCGCTTCAAGCACAGCAATAGTAACGAGCTTGCTTTCTAAGTAAAGTTGCCCTACAGCCAGATTCTTTTTAGCTCGTTCTACTAAACCGTGATAAATTGGGTCATCCGGTTCTCCTTGGAACTGCCTAAAAATGAGTTCTGGCTTCAGAAAATTCATAAAGCCCGACATTTTCTGTAAGGCTATGCGATAGTCTCGAACGGTGTAAGAACCAGATTTTTCGAGATTATGGTTAGTTTCGGGTAATAAATTCCAAGTATTCGATAGAAAAACAGCAGAACTAGGATGAGCAAAACCCACAACATCACGGTTAGATACCCTTACCGCTCGCTTCACGGTTTGAATGATTTGTGTATCTGATAGGGGAAGATTGAACTGATTGCGAGTAGAGGTTAAGCGCTGATATAAGAGTTCGCTAGGACTTAATCCAGATTCTGTCTTCGCTCGGAAAGGAATCGTTGCTTCGATGCAAGCGGCAATCTGAACGATTAAGCTAGGATGGAAAAACGACTCGAGTACTTTAGCTGCAACGATCGCACTTAGAAACTCATTTTGCCCTGCAAACGGAGACAGCACCTGACCGGGAACAAAACCAAATACAGCAGCTACCATCTCAAAAATGGTGTCTTGTCCATCTACGGGTTGCTTCCGAATAAAGAGCTGCCCTCTATCCTCCTCAATGAAGGGGGAAAGGAAATAGGTCAGATTGAAGTTTACGCTCCCATCGATTTGTACGTATACAATATCGTGAAATAAGGCGGCGATCACCTCAATTCCATCAGTAGACCCGCCCACTTCAAAGATATGTTCAGTGGAATGAAAATATCGCCAACGCCCAGTCATAGTTTCGACAATGAGTTTGGCGATTTTAGAAATTTGGGTCAGACAAACTTCAATCTCTAGCTGTTGGGTAGCCCAGATCAGCTTCTCTAAACATTGTTGGTACTTTTTTTCAAAAGTCATGAGGGCATCCTGGCCTGCAGTTGAAGTACTTAAAACTTCTGTAGAGGCGTGTAGAGCGAATTAGTTGATGCACGGCTGGTCTTTTCATATAATAGCTTGAAAGCCAGTTGATCTTATCGGCGGATTGTGACTCAGCTCACAGCCTCAGCCAGGTTTCCCTCTGAGCAAACAAACTGTAATACGACTTGCCCAAGCGACTCGTCAAATCCTTCGGCTGGGGAAAAGGGCAAAAGGAACTTTATACATCAATGTAGGGGCATAGAAAAAACTGCTCAGGAATATTGCTCTTTCGCTCGCTCTGTTACCTTTCCTCTCCATTCTTAAATGAAAGTGGCTTGACGCTAGTGCAAGAGGGCAAAAGAGATCAGGCTCCGAGGCAAAAGGGATATTGTTTGTACAGTAGGCGTTCTCACCTTTTTGAACGGGTGGGTTTTTTTTGCCGCGCTGCACTAGGTTGTTCTTGAACAAGTAGATTAGTCGAAAGGAATCCTTCTGTCTTTACCTTTAGTGCGGTTATTCTCGGCTATTACCTGAGAGCATTTTTCTAAGGTTTCTGTAAGAACCTGGTGAAGCTGAAGCAATGCGTCTGAGTCTCCCTTCAATCTTTCCAAGGTTCCGTTAATCTCTAGCTTGAGATTGCATAAATCAAACTGTATTGCTGAATTTTTTACCTGTTCTATTGGTATTTCTGGTGTCTCACTCACTGACGTTTACCCCAACCTTTCGTAAATTTTACGAAGTTTCCTTGGAAAAATCATCTCCCAATTGATTGACCAAGCCCCTACTCTTCGAGAACGCTCCGCGAACGGGGCGGGAACTGGAAATAGGGAACTCCTAAACGAGGAAAGAAAATTACCCCGAAGATAGAGGACACCAGCTCCTTAGTTTATTAATAAGTAGGTGGGCAATAATATTTGTCGTTAAGGCAAGGCAGAGGGTAGAAGGCAAAAGGCAAAAGGGAAGAGGGTTTTAGGCTCTCAACATTTGTTTACATATCTGCGTTTATTTGTACCTGCCTACTGAGAAGAAAATTGCCCACAACGAAAAAATGAAAATTCTTATCCCTTCTGCCATCTGCCGTCTACCTTCTGACTTGAAAGTGGGGAGTCGGGAGTCGGGAATCGGGAATGGAAAATGCCACTTTCATTCATGGCTATGAAATTTTTTCATCGGGACTGCCTTATTTTCAAGCTAGGTTTACTGTCCTTTTTGGGTATGTAATCACTCCCTCAATCCCTAAGTTTTTTCTCTTGCTTCTCTCCTGCCGTTTTTCCGCATAACTTTAGCGGCATGGCAGTTCCAGAGTGGCCCCGTCGCTCTATCCAAGTTGCCTATGAGCTTTTATCTGGCTGGGCGTAATACAGTAGTACCTAAATACCTGTGCGAAAATTTCGCTACTACTGCTTTTTTAACGACACCTGATGACCATCGACAATATGGTTTATCCCAAAATAGGTGACAAGACAGTCCGGATAGCGGCTACTTGGGTTGTAAGTATTGTAGGGATTAGGTGTAATACGAGCCGTAATACTAGCGAGGAGTTCAAACGATTGATTATTTCATTGTGTATCTCTCAAGAAACGAGCAAAGGAGCAGGAGAGTTTGAGTTGCTTTCATCTGTAACGGGAGCGATCGCATCCGTGGCAGGTTCTCAACCAAGGCGTTCCGGAGCAGGGCAGTTTGAGCTGCTCATCTGTAACGGGAGCGATCGCATCCGTGGCAGATTCTTAAGAAATAGGTGGGGGAAGTCGGGAACTCTCGAAACAAGTATTTACTTCCATCCATAACGAGCGTTTTCCCTCGCTGGGAATTTTACATCTATAACCCGTTGCATTAAATCTTGGAGGCGTTGGTTCTTCGCATCTTTAAAAAATCCTAAGTAACGAATTTGATTTCTGAGAATAATCTTAGGTGGCAAAGGAATATTAATTATTTGGGTAGCAAAGAAACAAAGTAGGACAGTTTAATAATTCTCAATTTTTAATTTCTAATTAAAATTTATATAGACAATTTATAGAAATGACTGAGCAGGATATTTCTATAAAAATCTTTTTTTTAAATTTTTATACAACTAGATAAAATCTAAAAGAAGTTAGTCTATTTTCTAGATTTACTTTACTGAATAATAAATTTCACTCAATGCCGAACATCTGTTTCATTAGAAAACAGAACCAGAGGCATTTGTATATTTATTATGTGTCATTGATAACAATTAAGGTTTAATTTATGCTCCAATCTCCTAATTTATAGCAATTTATTTTTTTTATTTATTATCTAAACAAATAATGATTTAAGCCTATTCTAAATGCTTATAAAAACATTAAAAACCCTATTACCACAATTAATTAAAAGAAAAGAAGGGATAAATTGCTTCATAAGCGAATGAGTTATATTTCATCAATTCTCCATGAACTATATCCCAATAAATGCCTACAACACTAGGTACACATTAGATTTTCGTATTCCTATGCTCACTAATTTTATGGAAGGTAATTATTAATTCATGTTTAGAAGAATTAACTCAGTTTTTCTTCAAAAAAAAGCTTTTAAGATTCACCTGATCTACACAAAAAAAAGAATAAGTAAACATCTAAAAAACTAATGACACTTGGCGAGAATGTCTGCTAAAAAATAAATGTAGTGAATCAAAGAAAGGCAAAAAGCCAAAAAATAAAAATGACCTGAAACAGTAATATTTTATAGTCAATAACAAAAAAATATTGACTAATAAATAAAGACAATTGTCTGCAATAAATCCTAGAAGATAGGAAAGCGATCGCTTCATAAATGGCAGTCTATTTCAAACCTAAATAGGTATTAATAGATGTTGCCCAAAGTAAGAAGCACCCTGAATCATGACGAACTGTAGTCCTCTATAAGGAGTGGAAGATGCCACTAGATCTCAAGCGTGACAAACTCGGACAATTTAATAGCATTGAAGGCTTTCGGGCTGTAGTTGAAGGGATGTCAGAAGCCCTCGGAGATAAGGCAACAGGAGTAGCGCTAGTTGCAGCCGGTCGGATGCATGGCAAAAAGCTCGCCGTAGACTTGGGTTTAAAGGGCACAACCCAAAATTTAGACGATGCCACTCAACAAATCACTAAAGCTCTTGGTGCGGAAGGCTCTCGTCTATGCATCATTGACAAAATTGAAATGGATGGCGAGACAATCAAGGTTTATACCTCTGAAACCATCTGTGCTGTTGGTGGCAATGGAGATACACCGCCCCGATGCACCTTTACCTTAGGTATTGTTTGGGGCATCTTGACTGAACTGCTGCAAAAGAAAATCAAGGGTAGCCATACTGAATCAATACTGCACGGTGGCGCTTACGACGTGTTTGAGTTCGTTCCTATCTAATCACAGGCACATCTCGATAGAGCATTGCCTTGCCATTCTTGAGCAGCAGGCAATCTCTTGCCCTCCCATTGTTCACCTTTAAATCTACTTAAAGGGGTTGCTACATCCAAAAATCATGGGCTACCTCTTTCGGTGAGAAACTCTCTCCTGAATTAGCTGCCCTATCCCATCAGCAACACCCATTCCAAACCTAGCCATTTAACTAATTGCCACTGCTTGATACTTAAGGAGGAATATTTCAATGGCAATCAATACCCAAAAACTTGGGATGCTCGTGCAAAAATTTGTCGCTACCACTTCCGAGGTTCAAGGTGCAGCGATTGTCACTCCCGACGGTTTACCCCTCGCTTCTAGCTTGCCAGGTAGCATGGATGAAGAACGCGTTTCTGCCATGTCTGCTGCTATGCTCTCCTTGGGTGAGCGGATTGGTAAAGAACTCTTAGGTGGTACAACCGATCGCATCTATGTCGAGGGTGACGAAGGTTTCACGATTTTAACCAGTTGCGGTGATGAAGCAGTATTTCTTGTCCTAGCAAGCAAGGAAGCCAAGCAAGGTATTTTGATGTTAGAAATCAAACGTACCGTTGCTGATGTCAGACCCGCTTTGACTTAGTTAGAATCTTTTGATTGTCTGCCTAGTTGGTGAAGGACTTTTTCAGAATCCTGCTCTTTTCTTAGCAGTGGTTATCAACCAAGTACCAGGAATGTCTAGGAGTCCAAGTATTACGACTCCAATAAAAGATTAGAAGTGGCTCAATCTTTAAATTGTAGGTTTGCTCTAAGCCAGCGTTAAATTTCAGCTTCTAGAGTATGCAATTTGAAAAGCCAGAAAATCCTGTAGGATATCTTGGTACTTTGTGCATCCCTAAGTAGGTAAACATCAATATACGTAACACTCCCTGTAGCCACCGAACTTCGGCGGATACCTAAGCAGGGGGTGTTACTGTATTATTTAAATTGATTTTTTAGAAAATACTTTATTAGTGCATCAATAGTTTTTGTTTTTTTAGTGCTTATAAAAGCGATAAATTTAAGCAAAATGCTATTTCATTATACTTTTTACAAAAGTCAAAAACTCTTTATTCTTAAGGGGCAACTGAAAATAGTAGACAAAAATTGACACAAATAGCATAAAAAACATTGAGATAGATTTACTCCATACAATCAAAACAAACTTTATTAAATCCGCATAAAAACAACGGAAAAATCCATAAAAAAGCAGCCAAAGCCTATATTAATTGCTATAACTAAAGGGCGGTTTAATCAATCCGCAATCACCAAGAAAAAGAGAGACTTATGGCCTGAAATAAAAAATAGCGATAACCAACAAATACAACTCTGTTGGTAAAAAAATGAAGACTACGTCTTCAAAAATTCCCAAAAATTAGGGATAAGCAATCGCTGATAACAGGCTGTTTATTTATATGCCCTATGGATGTTAGTAAATGCCTTCTAAAGTGAGTGTCGCCCCTGAATCGTGACGAACTCTAGGTCTAAACAAGGATTGAATATGATAGAACTCAAGCGTGACAAACTCGGGCAATTTAATAGCATTGAAGGCTTTCGGGCTGTAGTTGAGGGGATGTCAGACGCTTTAGGAGAGAAGGCAACAACCGTCGCTCTGGTTACAGCCGGCCGGATGCATGGCAAAAAGCTTGCCGTAGACTTGGGTTTAAAGGGCGCAACCCAAAATTTAGACGATGCCACTCAACAAATCACTAAAGCTCTTGGTGCGGAAGGCTCTCGTCTATGCATCATTGACAAAATTGAAATGGATGGCGAGACAATCAAGGTTTATACCTCTGAAACCATCTGTGCTGTTGGTGGCAATGGAGATACACCGCCCCGATGCACCTTTACCTTAGGTATTGTTTGGGGCATCTTGACTGAACTGCTGCAAAAGAAAATCAAGGGTAGCCATACCGAATCAGTACTGCACGGTGGCGCTTACGACGTGTTTGAGTTTGCACCTATCTAATCACAGGAGCATTTTGAGGTAGAGCATTGCCTTGCCATTCTTGAGCGGCAGGCAATCTCTTTCCTTCACATTGTTCACCTTTACCCAATATTCCCCTGAAACACAGAGAGTGTGCGCTGGGGCGATCGCAATTCGTGCTAGTGCAAGAAGGCAAAAGAGATCAAGCTCCGAGGCAAAAGGGATACTGTTTGTACAGTAAGGCTTTTCCACCTTTTTGGACTGGTGGGCTATGTTCACGGCGCTGCACTAGCCTTTGCCTGAGCGTAGCGATCGCTTCACAAAATCATCACAGTTGCTGAGTATAATTTTCACACTCTTAAAAACTATAGGTTGACGCCCTTTCGCCACATGGAGCCGAGAGGGTGTTTTGTTTATGGTCACACTCAGTTAACCGGATGTAGCTTCAAGTTGCATCATCTATTTTCAAGACAGCCGCCCATGTACTCAAGCTCATAACGAAAAAATGAAAAATTCCCTCTCCTGAATTCTGACTCCTGACTCCTGACTCCTGATC
>CBKWLJ010000336.1:0-10318 GCA_966675205.1 uncultured bacterium | reverse complement strand
AAGATCAATTTTAGATCAGTTTGTTCACTTCTGGATCGACTCCCAACTCTCCACCCGACTGAACCTGAGCTGATCTTGTGGTAGCCCAGACCCATCGACGATTCTAATAGTATGGGAAGTCCAATCCACAACACTACAGCCGTCCCATTCCACTCGAGATCAGGTGTCGTGCTTACCAATTACATATTGTGAGGAGGGGGAAAAGGGGATAAGGAGCGGGGGAAAGGGAAGAAATTATTTGTGTCCCTTTAACCTTTAACCTTTTCTCGAAAGTGGGGAAAGGGGAAAAGGTAGAGTAATCAAGCTTTTTGCTTTTTTTACCGACCCTCGCTCCCATGCCAAGTCTAGGCAAGGACAGCTTATCAACCAGTAGAACGGTTATTTTTCAAGGAGCTTCAAAATGGCAGACAATACTGAGTGCCCAGAATGTGGCAAAAACACAGTTGTCCGACGTACCGATAACCTCTACCAATGCTTATGCTGCAATTTTCGCAAAGATTTTTCTCAGCCTGAACCCTCCAAACCAGAGAACGGGAACGGGATTCTCTGGACTACTGCTATTGCTAGCACCATTGTACTCTTGCTCTTGCAAACACAAGACTATGACCGCAAGATGCTGAATCCTGAGAACTCTTCATTTCCTAAACCTACAGCCATGCAGAACTCCTTGGTGCAGCCCATTATCCAACCCCAGTAGAATATCAGTTCAGTAATACCGAGTTGCCTTCAAAAGATACTAGTGCAAGAAGGCAGAAGTAAGGAGGCAGAAGGCAGAAGGGAAAAAAGGTTTTACAGTAAGCTTTTCAACCTTTTTTAACTGGTGGGTTATTTCTGCCGTGCTGTACTAGTAGAGTGTCAAGTTTGATTCAATGGGTGCTTATCCTGTTCGTAGTAAGCGCTTTAGCGCTAAAGCGCTTACTACAAACCTATCAAAACTTGGTTGACAGACCACTAGGTTTACAACTCATTTCAAAACACTATATAAGCTAAAGCTATCTCTAAATTCCTCAATCGCTGATTTTGCCAATAAAATTGTTTTATAAAAAAACAGGAACTTTTTTTCAATACGGAAATTTTGTCGGGACGGCTTTAAATTTTATACCTCATCTCCATAAATATACTGACTCTTTTAAGATATTTAATACACTGCTACTCCGTAAAATTTCTCTTGAAAGCGAAGTCAACTGGTAAACAGCCTCCAATCAAGTCAGAGCGATGGCTATTGGTTTGATATTTGTTAACTTTTATTAATGTCTTACAAATAAACGCAACGATCAAGAGTTCTAATCATCGGCAGCACTTCATAGATAAAAATGGCTGAAATTCATACAGGGCAACTACTATAGCGCAATTTAATTCAATTGTGCAAACCCGATTTTAAATACTAGTATGAAATTAAGCGTTCAAAAAGAAACTAAAAATTTAGGAGCTAACAAATGACTTACGCAACAATCACAACAACTCAGGAAATTTTGGAAAATTCTCACGAGAACTATCAGCAACAGCCGTTAATCGTAACTGTTCCTTCTGAGAAGGTAAGCAAGGTGAGGAAAGGCAACTAACCTGGTTATCCCCAAGAAGAGAGAAATAAAAAATGGGGAAACAGTTCATAAGTGATTTAAGCCAAAAATTACGAGACATCGGTAGGGGCACGATATATCGTGCCCCTATATTTTTAATTTTATTGTTAATTGTTTCCAATCAACAGGAAATTTGCTCAAGAGTTATTGTTTTTTGGAAGCGGAGGCAAGGAAGTTTCTTCATCGATGTTTGGTGGCACGTCATTCCCTGAAAGTGCTTCCTGCTGCTCGGCAACTGCTTTAAGCTTGAGGTAAAAATTAGATGGATCGGGAGGAGGGGTGAATTGGTGAATGGGTTGTTTGTTGGCTTCACTACGAAGCCAATCTGTATCAGAGGTGTGCGTCGTCGCATCATTGATTGGCATCTCTAGGTGTTGCTCATCAGATTGGATCAGAGTTTCAGTTAATGGTTCTATTGGGCTTGTTTGCGATCGCAGAGTTTCTGGAATATCAATGGGTAATGATTCTTGTGGCATGGCCTCAACCTTCACCCTTGGCTCAGAAATGTCGGGAAGAGTGGGAGCCACAAAGGGAAAATTGGGTTCTAAGTTGATATCAGGCGATCGCCCATAGAGGGGGGCTACCAGTTTTTGGGGAAGTTTGCGAGAGATCAACCGCTCAAACTCATGATTAAAGCGATATATCGGTTGTCCACGTCGCGTCCAAACCGTTAAGATTTGCTCAACAGAAACGGCTTTGTAACGCCCCTGATAAAGTGCCTCAATCACCGCCATACGCACCCAATGGACAGGATGGTTTTGCTGCCACAGATGCACTAATTCTTCTGCCGTATAGCCTTTGAGTTCAAACCCATAATGTTTGAGTAGGGCAACGGCATCAGAAAAGCTCGTGTCGGCAGTTGGCTCCCTCATTTCAATGGTGGGTATTGGATTTTTGATGGTGGCGGGGGTGGAAATGCCTCCCTGCACTTGGAGCTCCCTCATTCAACTTCAACTCGGCAGTGTTGACACAATATAAGGTGAATTAATCGCACTCACGCGACCGGTTCGGACCAAAGCCTGATACATAAACGCGATCGCTTCTGCACGAGTGGCTGCCTGCTGGGGTTGCAACTGTTTTGGATTGGGGTAATTCACCACAACTCCGGCTTGAGTGGCAGCAGCAACTGCTGTTTTAGCGTAAGCTGGAATACTACCGCGATCTTCGTAGATTTCCAAGACTTTCTCATCAGCACTGGGTAGAGAAAGCCCATGCACCAAGGAAGTAATCAGTTCAATTCGTCGCAAACTCTGCTGAGGATGGAAAGTTTGGTCGGGGAATCCGGACATGAAGCCACCACGATAGGCTTGACCAATTACGGGTAAAGCCCAGTAATCAGCAGGAATATCAATAAATTTAGTCTCTGGACGAATAGGAGAAGGGTTAAACACTTTCACCACAAGGGCGGCATACTGAGCACGAGACAGAGGTGAATCCGGTTGAAATGAACCATCAGCAAAGCCACTGACTAAATTCATGCTACTGAGGCGGCGAATAAAATCATTCGCCCAGTGATTTTGAATATCGGTAAAGGAGGCAATATACGGGTCAGGGTTGACAATGTAAGGAGAGGTGAGCGCTTCTGCACGTCCTGTTTGTACTAACGCTTGATAAATCAAGGCAGCAATCTCAGCGCGAGTAATATTTCGCATCGGATCGAGTTGATTGGGTTGGGGATAATTCGCCACTAATCGTCGCTGCGTAGCCGTTGCGATCGCATCTGTAGCATAGCTGGGAATTTGAGCGCGATCGGTGTAGAACGTGAGTAAATTCGCATTCCCCCCACTGAGTCCCAACCCACTTACGAGTGATACCAATGCCTGTACCCGCGTCAAATTTTGTTGAGGACGAAACGTTCCATCCGGAAAGCCCGAAATAAACCCCATGCCGGCCGCCACACGAATTGCCGATGCGGCCCAAAAGTTAGCGGGAACATCTGTAAATGTGCCCGTACTCGTTCCTCGTTGTCGAGGCAAGTCAAAAGATTTAGCAATAATGGCCGCATATTCCGCCCGAGTGATACCCACTTCTGGCTTGAACGTACCATCAGGGAAACCGAGAATTAGCCCTCGCGTTACCAATCCCTGAATAAAAGCCGTCGCCCAATGACTGCCCAAATCACTGAACTGAGTAGGCCCAATTGCAGCCACTGGGACTTGAGCTGAACGCAATGTCACTGGCCCAGAAACCCGCGCAGGATTGAGCTGATTTCCCACCGAAATTAACGTTAACGATGTACTATTTTGTAAATCAACCTGACCGTTATCTCGCAAAATATTACCTGCTGGGTCTTGGCTGCTACCCAAATCCGGTTGGGCTTCTCCGGTAATCACCAGCCCTCCACTGGTATTTTTCTCAATCAAATTGCGACGGAGCACGGGTTTGGCTGAGCGAGACAAGAATATTCCTGTATGGTTCCCTGCTAAATTATTATCTGCTACTAGAGGGGCTGCCGAGTCACTCATGGCAATACCATGACCCGTTTTTTGACAAACATTGCGTCGCACTTCCCCTTTCGCATTGCGGACTAAAAAAATACCGCTGGCGGCATTGGAGATAAATATATTATCAACAATTAAGGGTTTGCCGGTGCCACTGACAAAAACTCCCTCGCGGGTCGAGTTGGTAAAGGTATTGTTGGCAATGATTGGTGCGGTTGATTCAATCCAAACTGCTGTCCCTTTTTCGCCTCGATTGGTCACGGTAACGCCTCGCAATTGGGTATTATTTTCTAGGCGTAGCGTGATATTTTGCGCTCCAAAAGTCGGACTGTTATATTGCCCACTGCCCAAGATGACAATCCCCTTGCCGTTACTCGGTTCATGTCCCAATATCATCACCCCAGCAGGAACCACTAAGGGAAATACTTCCCCTCCAGCCGCATTGTAAGTCCCTTGAATCAACTGAATGGTGGTTCCTGGGGAAGCAACGGCAAGTGCTCGTGTCAGGGTTTTGAATGGAGATTGGGCATTACCAGCGCCAGTATCCTTGCCAGTGAGTGGGTTGACGTACAGAGTGGATTGAACCATGATTTGATGTTTACCAGAACAAAAACAGCGATCGGGGATTGGCTTTTAAGAAGAGTTGAATGTTACAGGTTAGAAGGTTGAAGGTTCTAGCATCCAATCTTTTAACGCAAAAATCTTCAACTGTAGTGAGCCAGAAGTCCCTAAAAACCCTACCCTTAAAAGTTGGGGAACATCCACCTTTCCTCCTAGTTCTACCCTAACTGAAGGAAGTCAAACCCTTACGATGAACGACCCACACTCATGATCGAAGTCGAGCATCTCAGTAAAATCTACGCCTCTACCCCAGCCATTCAGGATGTTACCTTCAAGGTCGAACCTGGAGAAATCTTGGGATTTTTAGGCCCCAATGGGGCCGGAAAAACCACAACGATGAGAATTTTGGCTGGATACTTACCGGCAACGAGTGGCACCGCTCGCATTGCTGGCTATGATGTTCACGAACGTTCCATGGAAGTCCGGCAGCGGATTGGTTACTTGCCAGAGACGCCACCCCTCTATCGAGAAATGACGGTTGAGGCGTTTTTGCACTTCGTCGCCCGCATCAAGGGGGTGGCGGCAGGCGATCGCACAGCCAGGGTAAACTGGACTCTAGAGCGTTGTAACCTCACTCAAAAACGCAAAATACTCATCCGCAAACTCTCCAAAGGCTTCCGGCAACGCGTCGGCATTGCTCAGGCCATTGTTCACGACCCCCCAGCCATCATTCTCGACGAACCCACCGTAGGACTCGACCCCCGGCAAATCATCGATGTTCGTAACTTGATTAAAAGCCTTGCTGGAGAGCATACCATTATCCTCTCGACCCACATTCTTCCCGAAGTGAGCATGACTTGTAACCGTGTGGCAATTATCAACCGAGGCCGCATTGTCGCAACCAATCGTCCCGAAAATTTAATGGCTCAGTTGGTTGGTGGAGCAGGCTATGAGCTAGAAGTCGATGGCGATGCCAAACAGTTACAGAAAATGTTACAGATTTTGCCCGGAGTCTGTATGGTTGAACTCGTTGAAAACCCTGAACTCCCGCCCCATCGCTCCCTATTACGCATTACCTCCTCTCCTAATGCCGAACCAGGACGCGATATTGCCGCCGTCACAGCCGGGGCCGGGTTTGGCATCCACGAAATGCGCCGTACTCGCGCCACACTAGAAGATGTCTTTTTAGAACTGACGATGCGAGAAGAATCTCTCGAACAGCCTACTGCTGCTGATGATGTTGCTGATGATGAAGTGTCAGATGAGGTCCCCGAACAAGAGCTAACCGCCGAAAATTAAACCATCCAACCTCCAACCTTCAACCTCCAACTTTTCAACCTTCAACTTTTCAACCTTCAACCATCCAACCTTCAACCCTTCTTCAATCCTTTCTGGAGGACAAACATAAATGGGTGTAATCCTCACCAACATCATGGCAATTTTTCGCAAAGAATTGCAGGGCTATTTTGGCTCGCCAATGGCTTATTTAGTCGCCACGATATTCTGGTTGATGTCGGGCTTCTTTTTTGTCGCAATTCTGTTAAGTCCAGATGGCATCCTTCAGCAAGTTGCCACACGAGACCAAATGGGGGTACCCGCACCCCCCATCGATGTGGCTTATGAATTTTTAAATGCGTTTTTGGGGTTCCTTGGGCCCTTGGCTTTATTTTTACTGCCAGTTCTTTCTATGGGACTGTATGCGGAGGAGCGCAAGCGTGGGACATTAGAACTTTTGGCAACTTCACCGATTACAAATTGGGCAGTAGCGGTAGGAAAGTTATTAGGCGTGCTGGCATTCTTTACATTTATGATGCTGCCGCTGCTGGTATATGAAGCGATCGCTCTGAGTTCTGCTAATCCTCCCTTACCCCCCACTGTACCTTTACTGGCTCATGCCGGATTAATCTTACTGGCTGCTGCAATTCTTTCATTAGGAATGTTCATTTCTTCTCTAACGGAAAGTACAATTCTCGCCGCTTTTCTCACCTTTGGTCTCAATATTTTTCTGTGGGTAATTGGTTGGATTGCTCAAAATATCAAGGGAGTAGTAGGTGAAGCTTTGGGTCATTTATCCCTACTAGATGCTTATAATACCTTGGTCAAGGGCATCCTCGAACCCAGTGCGCTGATTCTGTTTGTTAGCTACATTATCCTTGGTGTATTTCTAACGGCGCAGTATATTGATGCCCTGCGTTTCCAGCGTTCATAACCCGTTACCAGTCATTCAATTTTAGATTTTGGATGCGAAAATTTTGGATTGTTCCTACCTTTGAAATTAAGGCGATTGAAACTTTATTAAGTTTTGGTTGTTCGTCCTTAGTTTCTATTATGGGGTACAACTCAACTTTGAATTCCGAATTCGCAATTCCGAATTGGAGCGTAACGACCTGACCCATGACTAATAACTAAGATGAAAACTATTAAAAAAAGAACAACCAATTTTAAATACTTATTTTGGCTCGGCCCCATCCTCACCATCATGGGAATCACTGCCTATTTTGTTGCTGGAGAATGGTCTCCAGTAGCTATAGGATTGCTGGTTGCTGGATTAGTGTTGATTGGATTGTGGGTGATATTTTTAGGTAGTTTAGCTCCAGGTTTCTGGAACCGCCGTTCCACGCAGGTAGGAACGAACGCTGTTGTCGCAACACTGTCAGTGTTAGTTCTTTTGGGACTGATTAACTTTTTAGCCATTCGCTACGGACAGCGCCTGGATTTAACCGAGAATCAACAGTTTACCCTGTCACCCTTGTCCCAGGCAGTCGTGAGGGATTTAGAACAGCCAGTCAAGGTTTGGATATTTTCTCCTAGCCCTAATCCGGCTGACTTGGAACTGCTGAGAAATTATCGCAGCTATGGCTCAAAGTTAGATTATGAGTATGTTGATCCACAGCTCCAACCGGCACTAACTCAAAAGTTTAATGTAAGTTCCCGTGGAGAGGTTTATGTGGAATATGGTGCTCAACGAAAGTTAGTCCAAACAGTGAGCGATATAGAACCCCTGTCGGAAATCAAACTAACTAACAGTATTGAACAATTAACGAGCGATCGCATAGACAAAGTGTACTTCCTTCAAGGTCATGGAGAGCGTCCGATGGAAGAGGTGGAAGGTGGACTCTCTCAAGCCGTGAGTGCGCTACAAGATAAGAACTTTACTCCCTTACCGCTTAATTTAGCAGAGCGATCGGAAGTTCCTAGCGATGCCTCCGCCGTTGTTGTCGCCGGCCCTAAACGACCTTTGTTTGAGGGAGAAGTTCAAGCCTTAAAAAATTATCTCTCCAGTGGCGGTAGCCTGCTATTGATGATCGACCCAGAAACCAATCCCGGACTGGATAGCATCCTGACAGACTGGGGAGTTAAACTCGATCGCCAAGTGGTCATCGATGCCTCAGGTGAAGGACGTGTTGTAGGACTTGGTCCCGCTACGCCGTTAGTCACCAACTACAGCAACCATCCCATTACCCAAGAGTTTGGCAATAACTATTCTCTTTATCCAGTAGCACGACCTGTGGAGGTCACTTCAGTAAAAGGCGTTACAGAAACCCCCCTACTAGTTACCAACGAGCAGAGTTGGGCAGAGAGTACACCTGAAAAACAACCCCTACAGTTCAATCCCCAAGAAGGCGATAAACCGGGACCCATTACACTCGGTTTTGCTTTGAGTCGCAAAGTACAACCTCCGTCAGCATCACCCACACCTGCACCCCAAGCAACTAGCAGTCCTGGGGCATCCCCATCGCCATCGCCCTCTCCTACAGGGCAAGCCTCCCCATCCCCATCCCCTTCTCCTACAGCCCAGGCAACGGCAAGCCCTCAAGCCTCTCCATCTCCTTCTCCCTCTCCTACAGCCCAAGCCACAGTCTCACCTTTATCAGAAAATGAAACCAAAACACAAAAGGAAGCATCAGAGGCACGGCTGGTGGTGATAGGCAACTCCAGTTTCAGCACCAATGGTTGGTTTGAGCAGCAATTGAATGGAGATGTCTTCCTCAACTCCGTCAGTTGGTTAAGCAATCGGGACAATCGCGCCCTGTCTATCCGCCCCAAAGAACAGAAAAACCGCCGCCTTAATCTGAGCCCCATCCAAGCTGGGATACTAGGTTGGACGGGATTATTTATTATGCCCTTACTAGGTTTAACAACTGCTGGCATAATGTGGTGGCGACGCCGTTAAGGGTGAACAAAATTATGAATGATGAATGATGAAAAAGCCTCAATTTAAGACGAGTTTAGAGCCTCCTTGCAAAGTTTGGTTTACCAAATTGAGTTGACAGACGAGGTGAACGAAATATGAAATCTCTTGACCAAGAATTGAATCCTAAAAAATTCATAATTCATAATTCATAATTTAATAACCTTTGTTTTATGAAGCTACAGCGGACAACTATAATTTTGCTAGTTTCAGTCCTTTTACTGGGAACGGTCGTTTCTTTGTCTGAAGTTCGGCGTGCCGAAAAGCAAGAAGAAACAACAGACACAAAGCAAAATATTTTTTCGTTTAAAGAAGATCAAATTCAATCAGTGACCCTGTATTTGGGCGAAGAGACGTTGGAATTTGAGCGAGTTGATCGACCCGTCAACAACTGGCAGATGAAGCAACCCAAAGATATCCCAGCGAATCAAGCTTCTGTCTCTTTCTTGTTGAATTTGCTGGCTGAAGGAAAAAGCGATCGCTCTTTTGATGTTCCCCTTACCCAAGACAAATTCCAAGAATATGGATTAGACCAACCTCAAGCAAGTATAAAAGTACAACTCAAAAATCAGGAAAGCCACTGGCTAATTTTAGGCAAGCCTGACTTTAATCGCAGTTTCTTATACGCTCAAGTAGACCCATCCTATCGGACAGCTAAGGATTTGAAAGTACATTTAGTGCCGATAGATTTTGAGTATGCCGTAAATCGCCCAATGTCGGAATGGCAGAGTGAACCAGAAAAACCTGAAACTCCGGCCCCTTTACCAACCTCTAAACAGTCGGAACCTTCACCCACGGCGGGAACAGCCAAGCCTTCACCCACATCGACTACCACACCAAAACCCTCACCCACACCAGGAACAGCCAAACCTTCACCTACATCAACTACCACACCAAAACCCTCACCCACACCAGGAACAGCCAAACCTTCACCTACATCAACTACCACACCAAAACCCTCACCCACACCAGGAACAGCTAAGCCTTCACCTACATCAACTACCACACCAAAACCCTCACCCACGGCAGGAACAGCTAAGCCTTCACCCACATCGACTGCCACACCAAAACCCTCACCCACATCAGGAACTACCAAGCCCTCGCCAACTCCTGCGGAAACACCCAAGTCATCACCAACGGCAGGAACCGCCAAACCGTCACCTACTCCTACTGCCACACCAACTCCCTCACCGAGTTAAGGAGACGAAAGCATTCATAAGAACCTTCTAACTTGAAAGTAGGAGTCAGGAGTCAGGAGTCAGGAGACAGGGGTCAGGGGTCAGGGGTCAGGAGAGGGAATTTTTCATTTTTTCGTTGTGAGCTTGAACACATGGGCATCTAATCTGAAAATAGGGGTCAGGAGTCAGGAGTCAGGGGTCAGGGGTCAGGAGAGGGAATTTTTCATTTTTTCGTTACTGCCTTGGAGCCTCCCATCTTCTACCCTCTTTACCTAAGTCTTAACCAATCTTTCAGTTCCTGTATCAGCCAGAGACGCTCTACAGTAGCTAGAGGGTTAGTGGTGAATTTACGTCGGCCAGCTTCGA
>CBKWLJ010000335.1:0-10325 GCA_966675205.1 uncultured bacterium | reverse complement strand
CCTCTACCCTCTGCCCTTTACCCTCTGCCTTCTGCCCTCTGCCTTCTGCCTCCTCTTGATGCAAGTATGAGACAAGTTCGGCTTTGCGATTAGCTAATTCTTGGCGCAATTCGGTAGAAAGCGTTCCTTCTGGAGCACTACAGCGTAAACGAATCTCGTCTAAGGAAGCATTTTGAGTACCCTCGACAAATAGCTGCACATCCAGGCTTTTGAGATGGGAAACAAATTCAGCGATCGTTCTATCCGTCATAGCTCCACTTCCTCACGTCGTTGCGAACCTGATTCTTGAAGAGCGTTCTGTAAAGTAGGCACTGCCAACCCTACTGCCGCACTCTGCGTTGCCCATTTTGAGGCTTCAATCTTTTGTGCCAGTTCTGCGATCGTGGGCGTTTCAAACACACTTCGTAAGGGCAATTCCACCTGAAAGCGATCGCGAATGCGTGAGACAAGCTGAGTCGCCAGCAGAGAATGTCCACCCAGTTCAAAGAAATTGTCGTGAATACCCACCTGTTTGCGTCCTAGTAGTTGCATCCAGAGTTCGACTAGAGCAGCTTCTAGAGAGGTTGTGGGTGCAATTGTTGGAGTTGTTTCCCTCGCAGCGATCAGGTTGGGAAGTGGCAGTGCTTTCTGATCCACCTTTCCATTAACAGTGAGGGGGAGAGTATCCAACACCACAAATGCAGCAGGCAGCATATAGGCAGGTAATTTGGTTTTGAGAAATAATCGCAAATCACGCTCAGTCGGTATCGCTGATGCTTTGGGGACAATATAGGCAATCAATTGGCGATCGCGTAGCATCTCCGTAGGAGAATCGTTGTCCACCTCACGCACAACCACCACTGCTGTTTGTACCGTTGGATGCTGAGCGATCGCCGTCTCAATCTCGCCCAACTCCACGCGAAACCCGCGAATCTTGATTTGATAGTCTGTTCGTCCCAAGAATTCAAGATTGCCATCAGGACGATATAGGGCGCGATCGCCTGTTTTGTAAAGGCGAATGGATTTTAGATTTTGGATTTTAGATTTTGGATTAGGTTGTTTAGCATTGCTGAGTTGAGGTGTTGTTAATCTGACTCCTGCATTGCCCCCTAAATCCCTCAACTCTGGGGGACTTTGAATTCTGATTCCCCCCAAAGTTGGGGGGCTAGGGGGGCAAATTTCAACATCAATAAACTTTTCCGCTGTCAATTCCGGTCGATTCAAATACCCCTGTGCCAGTCCATCTCCACCTAAATAAATTTCCCCACTAACGCCTGCTGGAACCGGATTTAGATTTGCATCCAATAAGTAAGCCTGAGTATTAGTAATTGCCTGACCGATGGGAATCGTTGTAGCGTTCTCTGGAACATCCTGTACCTCATACCAGGTGGAAAATGTCGTGTTTTCAGTGGGGCCATACACATGAATTAGATGTTGAGGTTTGCCCTGTTGCAGCACCGATCGCACGCGATCCACATTCACCATCTCACCCCCAAATAGCAGATATTTGAGTGATTGAAAGCCAGCATGAATTTGACTAACTGTTTGATTGAATAATGCTGTTGTTAAAAACAGAATGCTAATTTGTTGCTGCTGCAATTCGGCAACAAAATCAGTAGGTAAAAGCGTTATTTCCCGTTCAATTCCAATTAATTTGGCACCATTCAATAATGCACCCCATACTTCAAAGGTTGCTGCATCAAAGGCAAGATTTGCTACTTGTGCAATGCGATCATCGGGTTCTATTTGCACGTAGTTGGTTTCACATATCAGTCGATTTACAGCTCGGTGCGGTACCATCACTCCTTTCGGGGTTCCGGTTGAGCCAGAAGTATAAATGATGTAGGCAATCTGCTCGGCAGTGCATGGAGTAGAAAGGTTTTCATCGGACTCTTGAGCGATCGCACCCCATTCCTGTTCTAGGCAAATGACAGTTGTTTTGCCTGTTTCGAGAACATCTGCCCAATCTGCCTGAGTGAGTACCACTGCAATTCCAGCATCCTCCAGCATGAAATGTAGTCGTTCCTGGGGATAACTGGGATCGAGAGGAACGTAAGCACCACCTGCTTTTAGTACCGCTAGCATTGCAGCGATCGCTACGGCACTTCGTTCTAGGCAAATACCGACGGGCATTTCAGAACTAATGCCCAACTTTTGCAAATACCGCGCCAGTTGATTACTGCCTTGATTTAATTCCTGATAAGTAAATTGTCGATCGCCAAATTTGACGGCATTAGCTGTAGGTCTTTGATTGACCTGCGCTTCAAAAAGTTGATGAATGCAAGCATTTGCAGGATAGCTGGATTGATTCTTATGCCAATGCTGCAACAAGTCTCGTTGTTCTTCAGGCGTTAATAAGGGTAATGCAGAAAGATGTGTATCTGGATTGGCAACAATCCCCTCTAACAAGGTCTGAAAATGATGGAGTAAGGATGCAATTGTAGATGAATCAAATACATCGGTGTTATACACTACTACACCGCGTAACCCGTCAGACTGCTGCCAACCCTTACCCCACAAGTTCCTGAAGTTATCCGCACATTTCCAGAGATATAACTCCAAATCAAAGCGCGAAGTCTTCGTCTCCAACTCCACCGGACTGAGTACTAATCCGGGTAATACGAGTTGCTCCATCGGCGTATTTTGCAGCGCGAAGACAACCTGAAATAGAGGATTTTGACCGAGGCTACGAACAGGTTGTAGTTCCTCCACCAGCCTCTCAAACGGCAAATCTTGATGAGCATACGCCGCTAAGGTTATGTCCTGCACCCGATCTAACAACTCGCAAAAGGTTGGATCGCCTGCCAGATTGGTTCGCAACACCAGACTGTTCACCAAGAATCCGATTAACCCCTCCAGTTCGCTGCGATGACGATTGGCAATGGGAGAACCGATCGCAATATCGGTCTGTCCCGTATAACGATAGAGTAACGTCTGAAATGCTGCCAGCATCGTCATAAACAGCGTCACGCCTGCCTGTCGGCTTAATTCCTCCAAACCATCCAATAACTGCTGCGGTAATTCCAACAATTGGCTGGCACCCTGATGGCTTTGCACCAATGAGCGAGAAGCTGCACCAGGCAAATTTAGAATAGGAACATCCTTTAACTGCTGCTTCCAGTAGCGTAACTGAGCGTTGAGTACTTCTCCCTGCAACCACTCTCGCTGCCAGTGAGCAAAATCAGCATATTGAATCGGTAATTCCGGCAATACAGCAGGTTTGTCTTCAACTAACGCCGCATACAGTTGACCCAACTCTCGAATCAAAACACTGCTTGACCATTCATCAAAGATAATGTGATGCAGCGCTATTACTAATAAATGTTCAGTATCCTGCAATTGCCACAGTCCGACACGAAACAGCGGCCCTTCGGCTAAGTGAAACGGTTTCTGAATCTCCTGCCAAATCTGAGCGAGTGCAGCGTCTTCGCGGGTGCTAGCGGGTAATTCCCGTAAATCAGTCAACCTGAGTGGCACTTGTAACTCAGGAGCGATGACCTGAACCAATTGCCCATCTACTACATCAAACGTAGTTCGGAGGGTTTCGTGACGACGAGCGATCGCTTGAATACTTTGCTCAAGTTGCGATCGTGCTAAGCAACCTGTAAGCCGGAATACCAGTGGACTAATGTATAGAGAGTCTCCAGGAAGCAGTTGCTCAATAAACCACAAGCGCTGTTGAGCAAACGAAGCTGGAAAGATAAAGACCTCTTCCTCAACACACTCCTGATCCGGTTTGTCTAAAATCATTCACACCTAAATCTGTTCAACCTCACTCTTTTGTAGAGGAAAAGGTGCCTCAATAATTATGCTTTAAGATAGATTTTGAACGGGTTATGGTTTTTTGTCGCGTTTTTATAAATACCTTTGCATTCTGAAACTTTCTGTTACTAAATTATAAGAATAAGTAAGTTTAATCTTGAGATGTCGTAGAGGTACGCTTAATTAACAGATGAAATAGATCATCTCATCTTTGACCTCCATCACATCTTTTATTAAAAGTATAAATTTTCATCGAGAGCAAGGTTATTACTCCAGAGCGGTTATGACTCACACTAAAAATTGAAGATTCAAACAAAATTAACTAAATTCCCACACACTCAGAATTAATGGCATGAAGGATTACTCGGAACTGAGGGCAAGTGTTTCTTGCTTGCAACATAAAGGCAAACAGCATCCGTAGAAGCTCTCAACCTGATCAAGGTGATGGCGTGTTTCTAAACCCTCAACAATAATTCGTAATGCGTGAATACTCGCTTTCGCGAGAAGCAAGCTACGTAATTCGTAATTAAAAGGCGGGTTAGAGACCCCGACAACGCACGTCGCTTTAGGAGCAGTCGGGGTCTCTCATCCCCGCCTGGCGAGCGCAGTGAGCCGTAGCGTCTGTCAATTACGAATTACGAATTACGTAGCTTGCTAACGCGAGAGCGAGTACTACGAATTTTAACTCTCTATTACTTCTGTGGTTTTCGTCTTTGCTGCCATTGCCGCCGCCGTTCTGCGATTGACTGACTACCTGCTTGTAGGGGCACAACCTCGGCTTCATTACTTTCTCGTGCCACCCGAATCAGCAATCCTGCCGCAAGCAAACTCGCAATCATAGAACTGCCGCCATAACTAAAGAATGGAAACGGCAATCCTGTTGTAGGCAGAAGCCCCGTTGCTACACCAATATTCAATAGCGACTGTCCCACAATCAAAATCATTGCCCCGATCGCGACTAGCTGATGTACCGTATTCCTCGCTTTCAAAGCCACAAACACAGCCAGCGTTGCGTAGGTCAAAATCATGATTAGCATCACCACACTGCCTGCGAAGCCAAATTCCTCAGCAAATACGGCAAAGATAAAGTCAGTGTACTGAATCGGTAAATAAAATAACTTTTGTTGCGATAACCCAAACCCAGCCCCCCAAGTGCCTCCCGAACCAACTGCCAGAAGACTTTGAACCAGCTGGTATCCGTCGTTCATCGGGTCAGCCCAAGGATTGAGAAAGGACATCACGCGACGCCGTTGGTATTCTTTAATGCTGATACTGAGAAAACCAAGCAGGAACCCACCGGCTGCTGTTCCTCCCAGGTACGAATAAGGCAATCCTCCAGCCAAGGCAATAAGCCACAATGTCATCCCGCACAGCGCTGTGGTACTTAAATTCGGCTGTAGCAAAATTCCCAGCAACACTAAGACAAAAATTCCCAGCCAGAACAAACGCACCTTCCAGGGAATTCGCTCCCATTGCCCAAAAATCCGGGCACTCTGTAGCACCAAAAACGGCTTAATTAACTCCGAAGGTTGCAGAGGAACGGGGCCTAAAGATATCCAACGTGTCGCACCATTGACGGTGGTTCCCACCCCAGGAATCAGGGTAATGATCAGAAACACCAACAGAACGAAGACAAACCAGTGAGTGATTTTCAGGATATAACGTAGAGGCGATCGCACAACCAGGTTAAACCCGATCAAACCCAACGCCACCCAAATTAGCTGTCGTTTGAAGTAATACAGCCCATCTCCAAACTCAGCATCTGCACTAGGAAACGATGCCGAGAACAGAACCGCTAAACCGATAAACAGCCATAAGAAAGTCAGCCACTTCAATAACCGGGCATTTGTCGCCCATTCCTGGGCAGAGGGATTAACAAAGAAAACCAGGTCGCGTAGAGTCACAAATCTTGAATCCCTAACTACAACACACCGCATAAGCGGTTAACTGGCAACTCAACTCATGCAACTGCATAAAAAGGATAACGAATTTCTTCTTCTTCGTTTCTCCCTATCTTATATCCGGCATTTTAAGCAAAAAAGGGGTCGCGATCGACCCCTTGCGTTTTCCAATCGAAAATTGTTGCTGGAAAATTACAGCAAACCAGTATTTGTACCGGGCTTACCAGTGGCGAGTTCCACCTTAACAATTTTGCCGCCCATTTTCATAATCCGCTGCTGCTCACGGAACCAGTTGTCATAAGGAACCAATTTGGTGAAATAGGTATTTTGTAACTCCCGCTGTGTCCTGATTCTGGTTTGGCTAGGAACGCAGGCCGTCACTTTAAACATACGCATGGGTTTGTTTCTCCTGTGATTGGGTTAAGAAATTTTAATTTGAATTGGAGTTTTTGAAGCGAGCAGCTATTGCAATGATCAAAATTCTGGGTTAGTAGCGATGAGGACTTAGCCTACGCGATGCTATCAAAGCACTCGATAGAGTCAAACTTTTCCCTCAGCTAAGGCTGCACCACAATGGGGAAACTTGAAGCAGGTGGAAAGCGAATATAACAAAGGTCGGGAGTCAATCGTCAATACTAGATTGTCAAAACTCATCTGCTTTTTGCGTGGCTCAGCAAGACTTGCCTCTAACAAGCTAGCACTCACAAGTGACTTCCCAGACCTTAACTAGACAACCGACTACAAGCTCAAAATCTAACTAACACAAAGTCAGCTTAGCTCAAGCCAGAGCAGATGTAGTCGAAGTAAACGCCCATTTCCTTACCAGCATCAGCACCAACGAGGCTGGCGGTAACTTCTTTCATAGCTTGGATAGCTTGAACAGTAGCAGAAACGGGAACACCCAGAGAGTTGTAGGTTTCCTTCAAACCGTTAAGTACGCGCTCATCGAGGATGGAGGGGTCGCCAGCCAACATGGCATAGGTGGAGTAGCGGAGGTAGTAATCCAAGTCGCGGATGCAAGCAGCGTAGCGACGAGTAGTGTACATGTTGCCGCCGGGACGAGTGATGTCCGAGTACAGCAGGGACTTGGCAACAGCTTCTTTAACAATGGTGGCAGCATTAGCGCTGATGGTGGTAGCTGCACGAACGCGCAGTTCACCAGTTTGGAAATAGCCCTTGAGCTTTTCCATTGCAGCGTTGTCCAAGTACTTACCTTGAACGTCGGAAGAGTTAATAACAGAGGTAATTGCGTCTTGCATTATCCTAGTTTCCTATTACAGAAAAGTCTCTTGAATCCTTTGTACAACGCGATGTGGGGACGTTTTGCCAGTAGGTAAGGGTCTTACCTTACTGCATTGCGCCGATCACGTAGTCGAAGTAAGAGCCAGCTTCAGAGGCATCTTCACCGGTCATCATCGAGGTAGCAGCGTTCTTCATTGCGCGAACACCTTCAGCTACAGCGTCGATTGGAGTACCCAGAGACTTGTACATTTCCCGGACACCAACCAAACCGATTTCTTCAATCGGGGTAACGTCGCCAGCAACTACTCCGTAGGTGATTAGGCGGAGGTAGTAATCGAGGTCGCGTAAGCAAGTAGCGGTCATTTCTTCGCCGTAAGCGTTGCCACCAGGGGAAACAACATCAGGGCGCTTTTGGAACAGTTGGTCCCCAGCTTGCTTAACGATGCGCTCACGAGATTCGGTCAGGGTCTGAGCGATGCGGAGGCGACGCTCACCAGAGGTAACAAAGGTTTTAATCCGGTCTAGTTCACCAGGGCTGAGATAGCGAGCCTCAGCATCTGCATTCACGATAGATTTCGTGACAATACTCATCGATGGATTCCTCCAAAAATATTTAACCAGGTGTGTTTAAACTGGCATTCGCATTCTCGATCGCTGAATCTCTGTCTTAATGTGCTGTAACTATCAACTTATCAGGCGGCTAAGCCACCTAAATCCTGAGACTAAGTCATTTCAGGCGCTATCAAGAATAACCAGCTACGCATCAGACAGCGATACAGCTACCTTCCGCAAATATTCTGCGACAGATTGTTCACATTCTTCCTAGCATCGTAATATTTTGTAATATTTCTCCTCAGATTTGTGGAAGGAAACACGAAAACAGGGATACCAGGGAGAGCCAAGACTTATACTCGCCATCTCCCTATCAGGGTATCCCTATTGCTTTGACCTGAGGAAAGCCCCTCTGAACCGTAATTTAGATTCAGAGGAGATACAAACATTAGATGTTTAAGCCGACTTCTGGCTTACCTGAATTAGCTTTTGCTAAAACGGCTGCTCAAAGAAGAAGGAGACAGATCAGACCAAGACTGCTTCACCAAATCAGTCGCCGCTTTCACACTACCGAGATAGTTACCAGCAGGCAATGATGGGTAGCGATTGTAAGGAACAACATCCTCACCAAAGTAACGGGCATATTCTGGACTATCAACCATCGCTTCAACAGCCGCCCTCAATCCTCCATCAGCCAGAAGTTTGTTGTACTGACGGATTTCTGCTTGGGTTGCCGGAGCCCGTCCCAACAGGTGCCGGAACAAGAACTCGATCACCTTGGTATTGGGATAAGGCGTGTAGAAGCGGCGGCGGTAGATTTCAGAACTTGCTAGAGCTTTGACAAACTCCCGCACCGAAATTTCACCGTTACGCAGTTTGCTATCCAAGTCAGAGCGACGGATTTCTCCAGGAACTTGACCACTAAACACATCCATCACTTGACAGTAGATGGCATTGATGACCAAGTTCTTTTCTGCCTGGTTCGTTCCTGTAGTCATGCGGAAAATCCGCGCAGGTTTGCGGCGTGTTGTGCCCACACCGACCTCGACGGATTGCCCGTCACCATTGGTAAAGGAGCGACCAAGTTCCATGAACTTCGGCTTGGTCATATCCATCTGCCGCTCTTTCGCCTTCAAATCAGCGATCGCTTTTCCAGTCAGCGGCATCTTGGCGGCATCCATCCGTGGCTTCACTGGCGCAAAGCTCGGCACCACCACTTCCTTATCCTGCTTGGTTAGCTTGTTATACAGCTTCTGGGTATTGGGGAAGTTTGCCGCAGGCAGGGTTGGGAAGCGACGGTAAGGCACCGTATCTTCACCAAACGCTTGGGCATACTCCATGCTGTTCACCATGGCTCCGATAAAGCCCCGGAGACCCTCAGCCGCGAGAATCTTGTTGTACTTCTGGATTTCTTTTTGGTTTTCCGGCGCACGACCCAAGAAGTGCTTAGTTCCCAACTCAATCACTTTGGTGTTGGGATAAGGCGTGTAGAACTCTTTAATGTAAAGGTCAGAACAGCCTAGCTTCTCAATGAATTCCTTGACGGTAATTTCACCGTTACCCAGCTTGCTTTCTAGAGCAGAGAATTCATTCTTCACCACATACGGCTCAACATCGCGCTCGAAGATCTGGCGATAAGCGGCTCGGATTAGAATTCCAACCGTTGTTTTATCCCTGGTATCGGTAAGCTTGAAGGTCTTAGTTTGTTCACGCTTAACCGTGACACCTTGATTGATGCGGAATTGAATATCCGGTTCAGTCCGCATTTCGGTAACTTGACCCAGTTCAACGAAGCGTGGCGTTACTTCCTTGTCAACACGGGTACCGATATCCTCACCGATGCTACCTGGACGTGCCGAGCGCAATTGCAAACCAGCCGGAGTCAGATAGCGCTCGTAGGGAACCGTATCTTCACCAAAGGTTTGAGAGTACTCTGGAGAGTCGATAATCGCGTCAATTAAAGCGTAGAAGCCTTTCTTGGAGCAGATATCAAAGTACTTGTTATTCTCCTGACGCCCGTAGGTGGGACGACCCAACAAACGGCGGTGGATGTACTCGATCGCTTTACACACATACAGTCGTGTCCAGTACAGATTGCGGAATAAGTCAGACTTCGCCAAAGCCCGAACAAACTCCCGCACCGTAATTTCGCCGTTTTCCAGCTTAATTTCCTGAACTTTCAGGCGCTGGCCTTCATAGACATCCCGCCCAATCACTTGCAAGTAGCAAGCGCGAATCAACGCTTGGGTAGAGCTTTCAGAGAATTTGACGCTGGAAGCTTGATTTCTTTGGCTCCCCATGCCGGATAAGGGCAGTTGATCCAAACGGAACACTTTAGGCCCCAAAGAACCGGGAAACTCACCGCGTGCTTTTGGATTGCTGTTTTGGTTGTTGATGCCAGGACCCCGGTGAATCAGGATGCGCTTGGTATCTTTGCCAAATGGAGCAGGTCGGGTGCTGGGGTTGCGAGTTTCTTTCGGGAAGATTGCCCCAAACTGAATTTCCAACGGGTCGTTGCCAGAACCATAGGGATGTTGGTCAGGCAGCGGCTGTTCGTAGCGAGCAAAGGTGGTGATGAACTGAGGCACCTTGCGGAATGGCGCACTGTAGTTGAGCAGGTCTTGCTGCATCCCCCAGTTGCGGCATTCTTGGGCTTCTTGGCCCAATCCACGCAGGTAAGGGACCGTTTCTTCACCAAAGTAGTCGGAGTATTCTTGAGAATCGACTAACGCATCAACAAGTGCAGCTAAGCCACCGTTGGAAACGATAGCAAAGTACTTTTGGACTTCTTCACGCGAACTTGGACCACGACCGAGGAAATGACGGAATGCCAATTCTAGAGCGCGGCTGTTGATGAAGGGTTCAAAAAACTGTTTTTGATATAGAGGA
>CBKWLJ010000334.1:0-10370 GCA_966675205.1 uncultured bacterium | reverse complement strand
TCAAGTTGCCATAGCCGACCTAGTCTTGGATGCTGATGGGAAGGTACGTCGAGGGCTACTTTCTGTCAAACCCAAAAATAGTCAAACTCGAGAAAGTCTGGGGACAAAATTAGCTTTAAAGTATCTGGAAGCCGAAGGCATAACGCTGCGGATGATTGATGCTCACAAGAAGCAATTAGGATTGGGGAAAGCAATATTTTCACCTTTTACAGGAAATGATGGTAGCTATGTCCGTGCTAATTCTGGTGGCTATCAGATCTTATTGAACTTTCGCGGAAAACCAGAACAATTCCGTACTGTATCGTTGACTCAAGCCCTTAATAACCCAATCCCAACAGACTGGGTGCGCGATCGAATTGTCTTGATTGGCGCTACCGGACAAAGCCTCAACGACCTTTTCTTAACTCCCTATAGCGGCAACTTTTTTACCAGTCCCGAACGAATGCCTGGTGTCTTCGTTCACGCCAATTTAACCAGCCAGATTTTGAGTGCTGCTATAGATGGGCGTGTGTTAATTAAAACTTGGGCGGATTCCATTGAGTGGTTGTGGATTGTAGGTTGGTCATTTATAGGTGCTGTCGGGCATTGGATGTTACTTCAAACCAAGGCATCAAAAAACAATTCATATCCCAAAAGAACACTACATGGCATCTATCTTGTTTTGGCAGGAGGAAGTCTCATTGCTGTGAGCTATCTTGCCTTTCTCAACGGTTGGTGGATACCTGTCGTATCCCCGTTGTTAGCCTTGGCGGGTTCGGCAATTGGAATTGCTCTTTATCACAGCTTTGAGTTGCAGCAAGAAAAATCGGATTTAGAAATTCTGCTGGAGACGACTACCGAACATTACGACACTGTAGCGGCTGAGTTACAAAATAAAGCAGAAGAAGCAGTACGCGAGAGTGAACGGAGGTTGGCTCAATTTTTAGAAGCTGTCTCGGTAGGGGTGACAGTCATTGATGCCACTGGCAAACCTTACTTTGCTAACCAAAGAGCACAGGAATTACTCGGTAAAGGCGTTGTCGCATCAGCCACCATTGATGAATTGGCACAGGTGTATCAGTACTATGTTGCTGGTACTGATCGGATTTACCCTGTAGAAAACTTGCCCATCGTGCAAGCGCTGAAGGGCAAACGTACTACGGCCGATGATATAGAAATTCATCGAGGAGAACATATTATCCCCATAGAAGCTTGGGGAACTCCAATCTATGATGAACAGGGCAATATTGCTTATGCGATCATCGCCTTTCAAGATATCACTGAACGCAAACGGTCTGAAGAGGCGCTAAGACAAGCCGAACAGAAATATCGTCAAATTTTTGAAAATGCGCTGGAAGGTATTTTTCAAACCACAGTTGACGGGCGCTTTCAGAGTGCCAATCCAGCTTTAGCCCATCTCTATGGCTACAACTCTTCTGAAGAGTTGATGGCAACTCTAACTGATATCCAGCATCAACTGTATGTTGAGCCGCAGCGTTGGACTGAATTTATTAACTTCATTCAACAGCAAGGGGCGGTGTCAGGATTTGAGTCTCAAGTTTATCGCCAAGATGGCAGCATGATCTGGATTAGTGAGAATGCTCGTGCTGTTTATGATCCCAACGGAGAACTGCTCTACTATCAAGGTTTTGTTGTAGACATCACCGATCGCAAAAAAGCAGAAGCTGAGCGGATAAAATTCACCCAGCAACTGTATCAACTGAATCAAGCCAATGAACGCTTTGTACCGCGACAATTTTTGCAGTTGTTGAACAAAGAAAGCATTATTGATGTCGAATTAGGCGATCAAGTCCAGCTTTTCATGTCTATTCTTTTTGCCGATATTCGTAACTTCACGAGTTTGTCGGAACGCATGACTCCGGAAGAAAATTTCCAATTTATTAACGACTACCTGAGTCATATGGAGCCTGCTATTCGAGAAAATAATGGTTTTATTGATAAATACATCGGCGATGCCATTATGGCTTTGTTTAGCAATAGTGCAGATGATGCATTGAATGCAGGAATTGATATGTTACATCGGCTCGCTGACTACAATACAACCCGGATGAGGTGGAACTCGCCACCGATCAAGATTGGAATTGGCATTAATACGGGTTCGATGATGCTGGGGACTGTAGGCGGCCCTACCCGGATGGATAGTACTGTGATTAGTGATGCTGTCAATTTAGCATCTCGCTTAGAAGAGCTAACGAAATTTTATGGGGTGTCGCTGTTGATCTCTCATTACACGTTCATGAATTTACATCACCCCGTTGAGTATGCTTTCCGCATTGTTGATCGGGTAAAGGTGAAGGGTAAATCAGAAAATGTATCGGTTTTTGAAGTTTTTGAGGCTGATTCACCAGAAATTCGACAAGCTAAGTTAGCCACAAAATCCTTATTTGAACAGGCTTTGCTTCTTTACAATAGACAAGCTTTCTGGGAAGCAGCACAATTGTTTCAAGATTGTCTGAATCTTGCTCCATTTGATACAGTCGCTAAAATTTATTGGGAACGCTGCCAGAGCAAGCACAGGGATTCAATAAATGCGATCGCTGATGTTTCTCACTGTAGTGATATTTCACGCTGCTCTGGCGGATTATTTGAACCTTAATCTGAAAATAGGAGTTAGGAGTCTCCGAGTTAGGAGTCTCCGAGTCAGGAGAAAGCGATTTTCATTATGTGTGTTGTGAGTGATAGCTTATGGGGAATTAATCCCTGTCCGATCCAATGAGCTAGCTAATCCCAGCATTGCTAATATAGTTGCACGTACCTGAGCGCAAGAGAGGGGAGCAGTGGGTTTATTTGAGGATTTCAATCGGTTTCTGGAAAACCGCTTAGAAGAGTTTTTGCGGAATAATCCCCATCTAGAGTTACAGGCCCTAGAGGAGCAGCTACGAGAGCAAGAAGAAGATACACTGCGGCTGATTGCTGACTTACAACTCCAAGAAAAGCGATCGCAGGATGATATTCTTGCCATTGCTCAAGATATTCAGCGCTGGCATGAGCGAGTTGAGAAAGCGAAATCCCATGGACGGCAAGACTTGGCTCAAGCGGCTCAAGAGCGAGAGGCAACTCTTTTGCGTCAGGGAAACCAGTCTTGGGGACAAATGGAGGGCATCAAACAACGCATTACACAAGCCCAAGCACTGTTGCGTCAAATTCAAACCCGTCGCCAGGAAGTGCGAGCAAAAGCTAAAGAGGTAGAAGCAGCCCGTGCTAGTGCTCAAGCGCAGGCACGAGCAGAAACATCGGCTTGGAGCCAAAGTAAGAGTTACAACTCTTTTATGAGTGGAGTCGATCCTCTAGAAGAGAAATTCAAACGCTGGGAAATGGATGAAGAACTCGATCAGATGAAGCGGAATATGGGGCGGTAATGGAAAAAAATGATGAATTGTGAATTATGAATTATGAAAAATCTTGACCACTCCCCAGCAATCAAGGCGTAGGGATTCTTCCTTCAACCAACATCGCCTCTAAAAGCAGTACCTTTAGATAATTCATTGCTTGTCGTTCCTTGTTGGTTCAGGGATGTGCTGGCGAATGGTAAAGGAGATAGAGCGGCTGGGTTGGGGTAATGACTGGGTAGTAGAGGAATGGAGATTAGCCCGGTTTCCTGAATGGGTGAGTCGTTCTCCAATTGGGGTTGATACACGATTGCCATCGGATGGAGTGGGAGTTTGCTGGAACGGCCAACTAGAGAATTTGCCATAGTTCGATGCGATCGCTAAAAAAACTCCCGCTAAAATAAACACTGGCAGGGGTAAAGTAAAGGGTTTCATCCACTGGTAAAGTTCTACCATCCCAAACAAAACTAGAACGCTAGTTAGCCAAAATTTCATATCCTTTGTCCTACATCAAAGTCTTACTCCTTTGTACCCACATAATAAAAGGCGAGAGCCAATAATGGTCTCTCGCAACTTCTAGATTTTTTCAACTTTTAACCCAAATCAACTATACCTTGGCAGCCACTGAGGGTTTTTTAGAGGTCAAGCGCTCATAAGTGGCTCGCATTTTTAGACCAACGAGAACCTGGAAGAGTCCAGAACCGTTGTTGGAACCTGGATAATCAGGATGCTTGAGCATTAGCTCGGTCATTTCGCCGTAGAACTTGGTTGAGGTATTGCTGAGGTGACTCTCGATATAGATCATCTCCTCTAAGTTGTCGAACTGACCATCAACTTCCAACACCGAGACATCGTGACCAAAGTAACTATCTGGTCCGTAGAACAACTTGATGCCAGGGTAAGCACAAGTCAGCTTACGACCACAAGGTCTCCACTCAATGGTTGACCCTTCATCAAACAAATAAACCGGCTCGAAACCTTCCACGCCATCTTTTTGCAGCAGGCGCACGCGGAGGATCTTACTTTCTTTATCGTCTTGCAGGAGCTGCGTGGGTAGAATTTGAATTACTACATCGGCAAACTCCTTCTGGGGTTCAATGTAGGCGGTAAAGTCAGGGCGTCTGGCATTAATCGCAGCGATAACATCTTCGTAGCGGTGTCCCCGCTCTGCCATGTCTCGCTGAATTTTCCAGTTGATCTTGACCTCATCACTGATATCCAGGTAAACGCTGAAGTCAATGAGCGATCGCACCCGTTCGTCATAGAGCGGATGAAGTCCCTCAATTACAACAATCTTATTCGGCTCTATCCGCTCTGGTGGGTCAATTTCCCCAGTTTCGTGGTTATAAATCGGCTTATCAATGGCCTGACCGTTCTTGAGCGCTTTAATTTGCTCATACATCAGGTCAAAGTTGTTCGCCTTAGGATTAAGCGCGGTAACTCCCTGCTCTTTACGCTGTTTCCGATCCAGACTGTGATAGTCATCTAAACAGATCACCGTCATGAACTCTTCGCCAAACAGATCTATTAATCGACGCAGAAATGTTGATTTACCGCATCCCGAGTCTCCGGCAACACCAATTAATACCACGCGGTCCAGCTGAGTGGTCATATCTTCCCTCTAACGTAATACATGTTTCTCAAAAGAGTTTTTCAGCAAGCCAAATCCTCAGCCTCGGGTCAACCCGTCTGAATATAGGGTGGCTTTAGCCAACATCACGAAGGCGTGATGCGTTCAAGTACTATCCCTTAGGGAAGACTCAAGCAAGGCACGGCGTAAGTATTTACTACTAGCTGCTGAGAGTGGATTTTACCAAAATGAGATGACTGATACAAGGCTTAATAATGTAAGCGACAGTATATGGCTCACTATTAATGCTAAGGTAGCGCGGGATTTTATGTAAAGAAAAAATGAAATTGACTCAAGATAAACAGTTTTTCAGCTAGGGACTCGCTAGCCTGATGGTGGAGAAGTTACGGGTGGCTTTACCTTAGCAACCGTGAAACCGGACTGGGCATAGCTTTACAATGATACGCTAATAGTGCCGTCTTCGGCTCACTTTGCCTATCCAGAATCCGGCTGTGGAGTCGGCTTGTGGTAAAAAGGGCACGTTTTGGCGACCTGTTGTAAGTTTGGTTTGGAGAGAAAGAAGCAATGTACAGTCCTAGCGCGGCTGCGAATTCCGCCAACAATACGGAATTTGGTACTCGTATGTTTGTTTACGAAGTGGTAGGTCTACGTCAGAACGCAGAAACTGACAAGACGAACTACCCGATTCGTAAGAGTGGCAGTGTGTTTATCACAGTGCCTTATAGCCGTATGAATCAAGAAATGCAGCGGATTACTCGCATGGGTGGCAAAATTGTCAGCATCAAGCCCTTGATGTCTGACAACGGAGGGAATGGACAAGCCACATCAAAAGCTGAACCAGTAGCTGAACCCCAGCAAACCCCGTCAGAAAATAAGGCGAAGCCTATGACTCACGCGAAAGAGAAAGCAGATATTCCTGTCAATCTATACCGACCCAATAATCCTTTTGTTGGGAAGTGTATGGATAACTATGAGCTCGTGGCTGAGGGTGGAGTCGGTACTGTCCGTCATCTCACCTTCGATCTATCAGGTAGTAATCTGCGGTATCTGGAAGGTCAGAGTATCGGTATTATCCCCCCTGGGAAAGATGACAAAGGAAAGCCTCATAAATTAAGGCTTTACTCTATTGCTTCCACCCGGCACGGTGATAATGGCGATGACAACACAGTATCCCTCTGTGTCCGTCAGCTCGAATATAAGCACCCAGAAACCGGAGAAATGGTCTATGGTGTCTGCTCTACCTACTTGTGCAACCTGGAAGTTGGTGCCGATGTGAAAATCACCGGCCCAGTGGGTAAAGAGATGTTATTACCTGATGATGAAAATGCCACAATCATTATGATGGCTACAGGAACTGGAATTGCTCCGTTCCGAGCTTACTTGTGGCGGATGTTTAAAGAGCAGCACGAAGACTACAAATTTAAAGGCCTAGCTTGGCTGATTTTTGGCATTCCCTTTACGGCAAACGTTCTTTATAAAGATGACTTGGAGAAACTACAGGCAGAGTTTCCCGATAACTTCCGCTTGACTTACGCGATTAGTCGTGAGCAGCAGAATGCATCGGGTGGCAAAATGTACATTCAAGACCGAGTTGCTGAACACGCCGATGAATTGTGGGAGATAATGCAGAAAGACAACACCCACACTTACATGTGCGGTCTCAAGGGCATGGAAGACGGGATTGATGCTGCTCTATCTGCTGCCGCTGAGAAGAAAGGCGCGAATTGGTCTGAGTTCCAGAAGCAAATGAAGAGAGCAGGTCGCTGGCACGTAGAAACCTACTAGGCTTTTGTCAGTCTGAACTGGATTAACTTTCTAAGTATCATTCGAGATAATTAGCGCGTCTGCGTCTTTTGGCTTAAAGCCTGAGGAGTAGGCGCGCTAAAAGTTTTGGTGACTATGAGTAGTTACATCCTCCATGAGAACGGGTTGCTCGAATCCTGATAATTAAGTTAAATTTAATTAAGTTGACGTGACAAGAGCTGGTACTCACCCTTATGTAGCTCAACGCTCAACAGGTTTGACCCAGAATAAAGAGGTAATAGCGGAAAGTTTGCTGTTGATTCAATAAAGTTTTATAGCTGGGATTTGTTATTCCTGATGCTTATACAGGGTTGATACCAGCATTTATCACCAAGATCTAGAGACCAATAAAAAATGAAAATTTCCTGGAGAATCATATTACTTTGGACATTACCGGCACTCGTCATTGGGTTTTTCCTGTGGCAAGGGGCATTTGCTTCATCTGTCGGTGACATGGGTCGGAACACAGCCAGCACTCGGATGACCTATGGTCGATTTTTGGAGTACCTCGATGCTGGAAGAGTCACCAGTGTGGATCTCTATGATGGGGGTCGGACAGCCATTGTTGATGCGATCGATCCAGATCTTGATAATCGAATTCAGCGCCTGCGAGTCGATCTACCGTCCAACGCCCCGGAACTCATTGCCAAGCTCAGAGAATCGGATATTTCCTTAGATGCACATCCCGTTCGGAATGATGGCGCGATTTGGGGACTGTTGGGAAATTTAATTTTTCCGATTCTATTAATTGCTGGTTTGTTTTTCCTATTCCGTCGGTCTAGCAACATCGGCGGCGGCCCAGGCCAAGCAATGAACTTCGGGAAATCTAGGGCCCGATTTTTGATGGAAGCGAAAACTGGCGTGATGTTTAACGACGTTGCTGGTATCGAAGAAGCTAAAGAAGAACTGCAAGAAGTCGTTACCTTCCTCAAGCAACCCGAACGCTTCACTGCTGTAGGGGCACGTATTCCCAAAGGGGTACTGTTGGTTGGCCCTCCGGGAACGGGAAAAACTCTCTTAGCAAAAGCGATCGCAGGCGAAGCCGGAGTACCTTTCTTTAGCATCAGTGGCTCCGAATTTGTGGAAATGTTCGTTGGGGTTGGTGCATCCCGTGTCCGTGACTTGTTCAAAAAAGCCAAAGAAAACGCCCCTTGCTTGATCTTCATTGATGAAATTGACGCTGTAGGACGGCAGCGGGGTGCAGGCATTGGCGGCGGTAATGATGAACGAGAGCAGACTCTCAACCAGTTGCTCACAGAGATGGACGGGTTTGAAGGTAACACTGGAATCATCATCATTGCTGCAACCAACCGACCGGACGTTCTCGACTCTGCCCTGTTGCGTCCCGGACGCTTCGATCGACAAGTGATTGTCGATGCTCCTGACTTGAAAGGACGCATTGGGATTTTAGAAGTCCATGCTCGCAATAAGAAACTCGCACCCGAAGTTTCTATTGAAGCGATCGCACGGCGTACCCCTGGCTTTACTGGTGCTGACTTAGCCAACCTGCTCAACGAAGCGGCAATTCTGACTGCCAGACGCCGCAAAGAGGCGATCGAGATGATGGAAATCAATGACGCCGTTGACCGGGTGGTTGCTGGAATGGAAGGCACTCCCTTGGTGGACAGCAAGAGCAAGCGCTTGATTGCTTATCACGAAGTAGGACACGCGATCGTCGGCACCTTGATCAAAGACCACGACCCCGTCCAGAAAGTTACCCTAATTCCCAGAGGACAAGCTCAAGGGCTGACTTGGTTTACGCCTAGCGAAGAGCAAGGCTTAATCACCAGAGCGCAGCTCAAAGCACGGATTACTGGAGCATTGGGAGGTAGAGCCGCTGAAGAAGAAATTTTCGGTGATGCTGAAGTGACGACTGGTGCTGGCGGTGACTTACAACAAGTGACCGGGATGGCACGGCAAATGGTCACACGCTTTGGGATGTCCGACTTAGGCCCCATGTCCCTGGAGAGCCAAGAAGGTGAAGTTTTTCTTGGTGGTGGCTTAATGTCAAGGGCGGAGTACTCTGAACAAATTGCCTCACGGATTGATGAGCAAGTGCGCGTCATTGTTGAGCATTGTCATGATGATGCGCGGCGCATTATGCGAGAAAATCGCGTCGTGATTGACCGCTTAGTAGAGCTGCTGATTGAGAAGGAAACCATTGACGGTGAAGAGTTCCGTCAAATTGTTGCTGAGTACGCCGATGTACCTGAGAAGGAGCAATTTGTACCTCAGTTGTAAATTTGCTTGATTAGAGCAAAATAAGTTTGAGGGGATGATAAAGTTCATCCCTTTTTTTGTTTGACTGAGTACATATAGCAAAAGGCAAAAGGCTCCAAGGCAGTCCCGATGAAAAAATTTCACAGCCATACATGAAAATGTGGTAACTTCCCGTCAAGGCTGACACAAAAGAGGTTGTTCCTTCAGTAGAGCATCTTTAGCCTGAAAGGCAGTCGAACCGGGATATCCAGAGGCATAGCCAATTGTCGCTACTACACGCACAGCCGTGATAGTAAGCACGCAAGTCAGATTTGGTTCAAGCGGCTCATGCTTTAGCTCGGACTAAAACGTACCTAGCTGCCCAGTTTCGTCGTCTTGCTGCACGCAGGGGGAACAAACGCGCTGCGGTTGCTGTGGCACACTCGATTTTGGTGATTGTCTATCACCTCATATCCCGCCAAGAACATTACAAAGATTTAGGAGCTGATTATTTTGACAAACAACGGCCGGAAAGTGTGAAGAAACGACTGATTAAGCGTTTGGAGAAGCTTGGTTATCAAGTTACAGTTGAGCCAACTCCGGTTGCCCTTTAACCCGCAATCCATCTTTGGGTTTTGGCTGTCGCCATTCTACGACTTCAGCCACTTACTGCTGTTGGGTTTTTGCTGAAGTTTTATTTTCAAGTCAGAAGGAAAAAGATTGATAGGTCAAAGTTTCAGGATTTGGAGAGAGTCAAGAGTCGCCTTGGCGACTGCTGTATCAGAGTAAGGGCACAGCATTGCTGTGCCCCTACAAATACCTAATACAACGTGCAATCAAGCGGATTTGATAGAACAGGAAACTGGTTAACGCTTTGATATTACTGGATCAGCCGTAGAATACTTGGTTAATAACTGAGCAATATCTGGATTGTACAACCGCAGGTAATTCCAATAATTGGCAAAAACGGCCTCCACATACCCCTTGGTTTCGCCAAAGGGAATGAGTTCGATAAAGGTATCTGGGTCGGTGAATCCATATTTCTTGATCCAGTTGGCTACGTTACCAGGCCCAGCATTGTAACTGGCAACCGCTAAGAGGGAGTTGTTGTTGTATTCTTGGTGTGTGTGGTCTAGATACCAAGTCCCGAGCTTGATGTTATCGTCGGGATTTTCCAGATTGTATTCTTTCAACTGGATTTTCTGGGCAATCCAAGTTCCCGTTCCCGGCATCACCTGCATCAGACCTTTAGCCCCCGCAACGGAACGGATTTTCGGTTCAAATCGAGATTCTTGTCGAATTAAACCGATGACTAATAGAGGATTTAGCTGGCGTTGACTGGACCAACTCAAAATCGGCTCTATGAAAGGCATGGGAAATAGAGCATGCCAGTATACTGGTTCTTTGCGTAGCTCTTGCCATTGCGATCGCTCTTCAGGTTCGCTGCG
>CBKWLJ010000333.1:0-10382 GCA_966675205.1 uncultured bacterium | reverse complement strand
GGGTGACGATTTCAGCCATTTCCTAAAAGAAGTGCCGTTTACATCTCATTGTATCGAGTGAAGCTATTCCGCAGGAAATCGCACCTTCCCTAAACACCACTACTCGCCGTAAATCGTCACAACAATTTTTCGCTGACGTGGCTTAATATCGCATTCGAGGTGAAAGATTTGCTGCCAAGTTCCTAACTCTAAGTGTCCATTCGTTACAGGTACGGTTAGCGAAGGCCCAAGCCAAGTTGCTTGCAAGTGAGAATGTCCGTTGCCATCATGCCACATCTGCTCGTGTCCGTATTCCCGACTCGGTGGAATCAGCTTATTTAAGATTTCGGGTAAGTCCCGTTGCAATCCTGGCTCAAACTCAATCGTACCAACCGATGCCGTACTGCCAATATTGAAGATGTGAGCCATTCCCGTTTTGATGCCAGATTTCTTGACAATAGCATTGACTTTGTCAGTAATGTCATGCATATGTCCATGACAATTTGTGGAAAGGTGAATGTACTCCTGATGAACCATGATCTGAGTTGGGTACGCTTTTCCTTCATTAACTCCCTTAACGTCCCCTTTATCAAGGGTTGAGTGCAGTTGGAATCAACCAAAGGGTAAGGGCACGATATATCGTGCCCCTATGAAAAATTTCTATTGAACCGAAGGAAAATTCTTTAGCTTTGGATACGCAAGGTTAAACGAACCGTACCAGTAACCGATGAAGGAACTTGCCAAGCAATCAGCGATCGCTTAATTATCTCAATGATCGTCGTTTCTTGGAGTGTTGAAGCCTCTTCATCTACCATAACTTGCACCACACGATGCTTACGCACTGAAAACTCAAAGACAATTTCACCACTGAACCCAGAAGGCAAGTTTAGCTGTTGCAGATGTTCCGTTAATATGATCACTGCTACTTTACGCAATCGTGTGACGCTAATGACTTCTAACTGGGGATGCGACGGCGCTGGCGTCGGAGCCGACATGGGGGCGATAGAGTACAATTTCGTCCCTTCATCTTCACAGTAAAGTGCAAGCTCTCCATCTGTGTCTTCCATGACACTAGGGTCAATCAAAGTGGCATCAAATTTATCTAGCGTACTCTCATAGCTAGCACTTGACTCAGCAAAACTCTCAAAACTCAAGCCAAGACCCCTAGACCGCTTTAGTGATTGTGGTGCTGGTGCTGAGACTCTTGCCAAAGTCAAATACTGACTAGAACCAGCAACGTCTGCTTGACCGAAAATTCCTTCATAGCTAACCCCCTCTGGCATCTCCACTGGCACTTGCACAGATACGGATTTGCCTTCGGGATCGACTCGCACTTCTTCACTGACTGCCACAAAAGCCGTGTATTGTGACAACAACTGATAAGTTAGCGCTGTCTCTGTAACAGCCTCCACCTGTGCTTTCTTTTCATAGTCAAACATCTGATTCATCAGGTTTTTAATCCGCGCACGTCCCCAGAGTTGAGCAATTGCTGGATTACCTTGTGGGGTATGCATCTTGCCTGCCTCAACCTCAAACGCAAGGTTAAACGTTTTTTCATAGCATTTACCACCTGCTGCCATGCCAGTGATGCGGAGAGTACCAGTAGGGTAAGCCGATTGCTCTAAACCTTCAACATCCAACCTTCCAACCTTCAACTCTTTTCGCCCAAATAAAACTAAAGGCTGTTCGGCAAACAAATCAGGCGCAACCGAGGGATAAATTACGGGTGCCTCCCCTTCGCCTTCCCAACTCATTTGAATATTCGTCAGTACGGGGTTATTGATTTGCCGGAAGAACTTTTCTGCCACTTCCTTTGTGGGTTCATTCTGACGAATGACTTGAGAGGTTCCTCGTCCTATCTCTGCAATGCGATTGAGTAAGAAGCGGTTGGGTGAACTGCCGACACCGAAACTATAGAGGCGATTTCCTGGTTTCAGTTCTCGTTGTACCTCGGCTAAAACTTCATTGTCATTGCCAATGTAACCATCCGTTAGCAGTACAATACTCCGCAAGCGTCCCGCAGGTGCTGCCGGAAAATTCAGCACGGCACGAATGCCAGGAAGTAAGTAGGTGCCACCATTCGCTTGCAATTGATTGATATATGCGATCGCTTTTTGCCGATTTTGGGGAGTATTTGGCAAAGGTTGGGCAGATAACTGTTGAGTGGTATCGGAAAAATCGATAATTGTAAACGTGTCGTCAGGATTTAACCCATTAATAAAACGTCGCATCAATTCTTGGGATTTCCGCAGGGGGTCGCCTGCTTGAGAACCAGAGGTATCCATCAGGAATACTACATCCTTGGGCACAATTTCATCTTTGCGGTATTCCAAAGCAGGGATAAGATAAATCGCAAAATGACCGCCTCGTTCATCGGCATGGGTGAGTATCGTTGATTGAGTCTGATCACCACTCACCCGATAACGCAAAATCAAGTCTTTGTTGGGAATTGTGTCTTCTCCAGCTAATTGCACCTGCACAATTTGCCCATCGTATTCAACTTTGATTTCATGAGAAGTCGATCGCACATTTGAAACTGGGATACGTGCATCAATTTCTACCGTTACACCAATATCATGTCGCGAGCGTACATTGGGAGGAACGACTGGCGGCGTGATGCGCGAAGCATCGGGAACTTGGTCAGTATCACCATTTTCATCAATCGGTGTACCCGGAATAAAGCGCGGGCCAACCACCATAGGGAAGACAAATTCATAGTCACCTCCCTCAAATTTCAAACTCTCGGTGTAGCGGATAGTAACATCAATTTGTTCACCGGGTTTAATATTTGCCAAAGATTGAGTAAAGATATTATCCCGTTCTTGTTCTAATAACCCTGCCGTGCGCCCTTGCCGTTTGGCTTGTTCATAAATTTGCTTGGCTTCTTCCCGTTTTTTAATGTTGCCTTTGATAATGCGATCGCCTATTTTTATCTCCATGTCATCCACTGCCGCTTCATCGGGCAACGGGAACACATAAACTGCTTCTAAAGGTTCAGTAAACGGATTTTCAAACGTCTGCGTCACTTGTACTCGTGACACATTTCCCGCAATTTTTGCCTGAATGTCCGTATGTTTCAACGGGAAAACCAGTTGTTGTTCCCCCTTTTGAACATACAAGCCTCCGAGTGTTGGTGTAGGCATAAGCTTTTCTCACTTGATAAAAGAACTCAAGCAGCCCACTTTCCGACGCCTGAAGCGGCTAAGCTGCTAAATCTTTCTCAAGGTAAAGACTGAGCTTCTATGCAAAGCGTTGATTTTTGTCAAATTTCTTTACAAGCACCCTGAACTGTTTCTCCCCACGAACTCCCCTCGGGAGAAGCTGTTCACGCAAAGCGTTCTGGGCAGAAGCAGGAATGAAAACGCCTAACCTTCAACTTTCAACCTTCAACCTTCAACTTTCAACCTTCAACTTTCAACCTTCAACTTTCAACCTTCAACTTTCAACCTTCCAACCTTCCAACCTTCAACCTTCAACCTTCAACCTTCCAACCTTCCAACTTAGCCTTCGTATTCGCTATCAATCTCGATATCGAGGGTATCTTCATCGATGCGAACATACAAAATATTAGGACGACAGCAGACTTGGCAATCCTCAACATAAGACTGCTGCCCACCTGCACTCAGGTCAACAAAGGTTAAATTCGGTTCGCCACAGTAGGCGCAAGTGTATTCTGCTGTATTTTGCATTCGCTGCGATCGCGTTTGAGTGCCTCAGTTATTCTACAAGAAAAAACATAACATTATACACAAAAACTCCTGGAGCCGATGAATACCATTGCTGGCACTTGATAATTATTATTTTTGTTGATCATTATTTTTTGTTATCGCAAAAGCAACAAAAAGTATTCAAAGACACAGTTATTTATAAAGATTTGATCAGCTTAGTATTATGGTTAGTTTTAATCGTTAATCATCTATAAAAACTATGGTTATTATCGAGAAAATTAGATTGATGAAATTAATTCAATCAAGTAATATTGATTTGAACAAAAACAAATGAGTTTAGAAATTTAGGAGCCTTAATTTCAGGTAAATCCCAGAGATCAATAATCATGGTCTTAATTTAGAAGAGAGTTTGCTTTTATATAATAGCTATTCTCTCGGTAAGAAAAGTTAGTAGTGATTTTATCTACCGATAATGAAGTGTACTGCAATTTAAAGTTATTCAGTACATGGTAGGTCAGGCCAGCTTCAACAGATTACCGGACAAAGATTTTTATAAATCCACAGATTATTTAAGTTCAAAGCCTTGGCCAGAAATTTTTCCGGCATTTCTGGGTCTAATTTTTCAACAACAGGTGCGGAAGTACCAATTTAGATATTAGAGATCTATGGATTTTTCACACAACGAAAAACGAAAGAATCCAAATCTTTTATACTCTACACCCTACCCTCAATTTTTCGACTAGAAAGATTGAGTTATGCCAACCTTGAATTTGGGTGAGCAACTCTTGGGTTGGCAATGACTTGAACTAACAAAGAGTGAACGCATTTCCATTTTTTAAAGCTAAACAAAATGGTGTCGAATCTGCTCAATCAGCCTTAATGGACACCCAGCTTTGCTATTCAGATTTTTGAAAATCAACGAAGTTTAAAATCTGATTTCAGAAGAGGTTGAATTAACAATAAAATTGCCAAAATGGCAACTGTTAATCTTCCTGTTTCGATAAATTCAAGAGATAAATCAGATTGATTTATATATTTTCTGTGAGGTGTAAGCTCTCAGTGAGTAAAGCTTAGTATTGCTTTTATCTACCAATAATGAAGAGTACTGAAATTTACAGTTCTTCAGTGCTTAATCTGCTAATTCAGCCTAAAAGCATTACGGAACAAATTTTTATCAAATCACAGATTATTTAAGTTCAAAGCCTTGTCCAGAGAAGTTTCATGCATTTCTGGATTGAATTACTACATCACAAGTGCGGAAGCACCAATTTAGATATTAGAAAGAGCGAATTATGCCAGCCTTAAACTTTAGCGAACAAAGCTTGGTCGGAAATAACTTTAGTGGTCAGAACCTCAATGGTTCCACATTTTTCAAAGCCCAACTGAATAGTGTTCAATTTGTGCAAACAGCATTAAGAGGCACTAACTTTGAAGAGGCAGTTTTGCTCAATGTGGATGCAACGAGAGCTATCTTTGCCTCAAATGCTAACTTCGGTCCTGCTAGTTTTTTTAAGGCGACCTTAGAGAATGTCAATCTAACGGGAGCCAACCTGACTGGGGTGAATCTGTCGTTAATTAACACGAAATTCATCACTCTGACAAACGCCAATCTGACTAATGCTAATTTGCGAGAAGCAAATCTCAGTGGTGAACAGTCTGAACGACCCAATCTTCGAGGTGCTAACTTTACCGGAGCTGATCTATACAAAGCGAAGCTAAAAGCGGCTGATTTTACGGGGGCAAATCTGACCAATGCCAGCCTGATAGAAGCGGATTTGGAAGCCACTCTCCTGGTCAATGTCAATGCAACAGGTGCTGATTTCCGGTTAGCAAAATTAACAGATATTACTCTGCAAAATTCGATCTTTGACCGGGCTAATCTCAGTAATGTTGTGTTAAGTGATGCTCCACTCGAACCCGGACAGACGAGCAATGTCAAGTTTCGTGGCGCTAATTTAAGCGGCTTTCTGGCAGATGATGCCATTTTGACGGGGGCAGATTTCAGTCCTTCAGGTTCTACGGTGACAAACCTCACGGGAGCTAAATTTGATGACACTGATTTGAGTGGAGCGAACTTTACTCAAGCTAACGCAGAAGGTGTCTTTATCAATGGACTGGCAATTGGCGCAAATTTCACCAATGCCAACCTCAGAAACGCTGACTTGTCGAAAGGTAACTTCACCAATGCTACCTTTGTGGGTGCAGACCTCACAGGTGCGATCGCGGCTGATGCCATTGGTTTAACGCTGGGAACTGCTGGTAACGATAACTATACCGGAACAGCAAGTAAAGATAACATCTTCGGCTTCGATGGCAACGATACCCTCAATGGCGCTGGGGGCGACGATTACCTGGACGGAGGAGCCGGCAGTGATGCTCTTAATGGAGGGGCAGGCAATGATACCCTCTTCGGAGGTAATGGTGCTGATAACCTCAACGGCGGATTAGGTAATGATTCTCTCGTTGGTGGGGCAGGAAACGATATTCTGACTGGCGGTGCTGGCAATGACACCCTCACGGGTGGTGCTGGCAGTGATACGATTCGCTACAACAGTGGCGATGGTCAAGACCGAGTTAACGGATTCACGACAGGAGTAGGCGGAGATATTCTCTCCTTCAGTGGGATTACTGCAATTGATGTACGTATAGTTAACGGTAGTACCCAGTTCCGAATTGGAGATGGCATCGCTGGAAACCCAAGTTTTGGAACCGGAACTTTGTTACTCACTCTAGCGGATACAACCTTTACTCAAGCGAATATCAGCACCAACATTGACCCAACGAACAGCCCTATCTTCCAGTTCTCGTAACCTTCCCAGCGATCGAGTAAGGCACTCGGATGTATAACGCGATCGCCAAAAGTGGCATTTCATGCGATCGGATTTCATCCCTCTTTCCAGAAACCATTCTGTTGTCTTAGAAGAGGGATCACCCAGGTTTTTCTATCATCAACTCTTTGATATAGCTGCGATCACGATCATTGCAGTTGAGAGTCCTGCAACAAAGAGGAACTACACATACAAGGAGCCATTTGATGGTTACTAACGTTTTATTTTTCCTCGCTCAGTCTTCAACTCCCCTCTCCTAAGTTCTGGAGAGGGGGAGGGATGAGGGATGCCAAGGGAAATGAATCAACCGGATGTTGCTGTGCTTTGTGCACCTTTAGGTTACGTAGCAAATTCATGTGAAAGAGAGATAAATTATGGCAGTCGTCAATGGAACAGCGGGCAATGATACCCTTCAAGGGACTGCAAATGCCGACACACTGCGCGGCAATGCAGGGGATGACCAGCTTAATGGCTTAGGTGGTAATGACTTGCTTCGAGGTGGGGCCGACAAGGACACCCTGTTTGGTGGAGCAGGTGCCGACAATTTATATGGGGATGCAGGTGAGGACTCGCTGTATGGTGAGGGAGGCAATGACACTCTCTATGGCGGGCAAAATGCCACCGACGCCCTTGATGGTAAAGACTTCCTAGATGGAGGTGCTGGCAGTGACTGGCTCTATGGCGGTTTCGAGGATACTTTGTTTGGCGGTGCTGGCGGTGACACTCTCCTCGGTAGCATCTATGATGATCGGCTTTACGGGGATGACGCAGAGGGTAATATCTTTGGTGGGGCTGACTCCATCGATGGCGGTGCTGGCAATGACACCCTTTACGGCGAAGGTGACAGCTTAGCTGGGGGTGGTAACGATACCCTCTTGGGTGGGGCTGGCGATGACATCCTCTATGGCTATGCTGGGAATGACTCCCTGATGGGCGGCGACGGTCTGGACACCCTCTATGGTGGCGACGGCAACGATATCCTCAATGGTGGCGCTGGCTCTAGTACACTGTTTGGCGGCGCTGGTGTAGAAACTATCACTGGCGGTACTGCTGGTGACTACATCGATGGCGGCGAGGGCAATGACAACCTCAGTGGACTCGGCGGCAATGACACCATCTACGGAGATGGCGATGCACCGGAGACACTATCTGGCAATGATGTCCTCAATGGTGGCGCAGGGGATGACTTTCTCGATGGCGGCGCAGGCACCGATCGCGTCATTGGCGGCGCAGGCGTTGACTTGGTCTTTGGCGGCGAAGATGCCGAAACTCAAACCACCCGTGATACGCTGACCGGCGGTGCAGACACCGATTACTTCCAGTTGCTGTATACCGAATTTGTACCAGAACCCATAGAACCCGGTGAGCCGATTATTCCTCCGCCAGTGGGCGACTGGATCACGGACTTCGTGAATGGCACTGACTTCTTCTTGCTTGAGGAGATTGAATTTAGTCAGCTAGGGTTCCAGAACACCACCATTAATGGCGTGACAGGGACTCGAATCTACGTTCTGACTGAAGGTGTAACTCCTGCTCAATCTGAACAACTCGCCTTTGTGGCAGGGGTAAACCGTGGTGCTTTTGATGCATCTGACTTTGTTACCGACGTTGTCTAGCCTATCTCAGCGGATTGGGTGTCCTGACAGCGATCGGGCACACTCACCACAGTCCTAGTTCAAATCGCTCCACGTTTCACATTCTGTTGCGCTACCTCCTGCTGTCTCTACCTCAAGACACAGCAGGAACATACTACTAATTGCTGTTTGCCATGCGTATTCTATTCCTACATCCTAATTTCCCTGCCCAGTTTCGTCATGTGGCGGCGGCTTTAGCCAAAGACAGCCGTCATCAAGTTGTCTTTGGTACGACTCGGCGCGAAGGTAGCTTACCGGGTGTCAGCAAAACAATCTATAGCCCAACACGAGAAGCTCAACCGGAAACCCATCACTACATCCGACCCCTGGAAAATGCAGTGCTTCAAGGTCAGGCAGTCTATCGCTTGGCAGAGCAACTGAAGTGTCGGGGGTTTATTCCCGATGTCGTCTATGGTCATTCGGGTTGGGGGCCAACCTTATTAATGAAAGATATTTTTCCAAAGTCTAAATTACTATGCTATTTCGAGTGGTTTTACCACGCTCATGGTTCCGATGCTGACTTTGACCCGACTGAACCCCTGACTGCCGATGATGAAGCCCGTATTCGCTTTAAAAATGCTCCTATTTTGATGGATTTGTATAGTTGCGATCGCGGTCTATCTCCCACTTACTGGCAGCATCAGCAGTTTCCGTCTGAGTATCGCAGCAAAATTACTGTACTCCATGATGGCATCGACACTGAATTTTTTTGCCCCAAGCCAGGAGCCAAGTTGGTTCTCCCTCAGATTAATCTAGACCTGTCTCACGTTAAAGAACTCGTCACCTATGTCGCACGAGGCATGGAACCTTACCGAGGTTTTCCGCAGTTTATGGAGGCAGTTGCTCTACTCCAACAGCGCCGTCCTCACTGTCATGTCGTCATTGTTGGGGAAAATCGGGTGGCTTATGGCAAAACCCTGCCTGATGGCAAAACCTACAAAGAGTTAATGCTGGAAAAATTTGCCCTCGACCTTGATAGAATTCATTTCACTGGCTGGCTTTCTTACCCGGAATACCTGCAAGTCCTGCAAGCTTCCTCCGCACACGTTTATCTAACTCGCCCCTTCGTTTTGTCCTGGTCGATGATGGAAGCTCTATCTGCCGGTTGCTTGGTGGTGGGTTCCAGAACTGCTCCTGTGACTGAGATGATCCAGGATGGAGTCAACGGTTTGTTAGCAGACTTCTTTTCACCCCAAGAAATTTGCGATCGCCTTGAGGAAGCACTCCAGCATCCAGAGCGCATGTCTGCAATCCGAGCTCAGGCAAGGCAAACTATTCAACAACGCTACGACTTGTCACACTTATTACCCAAACACCTGCAATGGATACAGCAGCAGGAAGATAAAAACAACTTAGTTTATTTCAGGGAGGGAATTAAGTTAGAGACAATAGAAATTATACCAGAAAATAACGCAAATGGGAAACACAAAGAGGCGGAGAATTTATCAACAACATCTTCAGAAATCTTACAATTACGTAACCGGACGGTAAAGGCTCAAGAACTGATTCCTTTGCTGAGTCAATACCAACTGCTCCCCAAGCTCGAACAAGAACTTTTAATTGACGATGCGATCGCACCCTTTATTTGCACTGAAGAGGAGCAATTAAAGTGCTGCCAAGAGTTTTATGAACAGCATCAAATAACATCAGGAATTGAGCATCAATCCTGGTTGCAGCAGCAAGGCATCACTGAAAGACAATTTTTAGACTTAGTAACCCGGAAGCTGAGAATCGAGAAGTTCAAACAAGCGATTTGGGGCAATAAGTTAGAATCTTACTTTCTGGAACAGAAGCAGCAATTTGATCGAGTGATATATTCCCTAATTCGTCATCGAGATGGGGCAGTTGCTCAGGAACTTTATTTCCGCCTTCAAGAAGGTGAACAGTCTTTTTCTGAACTTGCAATGCAATACTCCCAAGGTTCAGAGGCGAAAACGGGTGGCTTGATGGGGCCAGTTGCTCTGAGTGTACCCCACCCCAAACTCGCCCAAATTCTCACCGTTACCCAACCTGGTCAGTTATTGCCTCCAACTCGCCTAGGAGAGTGGTGGCTTATTGTACGAGTGGAAGAGTTTCTACCTGCCCAACTGGACGAAACCATGCGAAAACGATTACTGGATGAGCTTTTTTCATCCTGGTTAAACGAACAACTTCAACAACAAACTTCAGACTCGTCCAATCGTTTCTCCCTGATTAGTTCATCGCAGAGTCTAAATGCTCAGAATACCTCATATCTCAAGAAAGGGGCTTGATAAAAGTTATTTAGCTATTTT
>CBKWLJ010000332.1:0-10383 GCA_966675205.1 uncultured bacterium | reverse complement strand
CGCGGGGACGCTCCAGAAAATGAATATGCTACGTATGAATGCAACTTGGTATGAATGCAAACTTCTGCCGTCTGCCTTCCCTTCAAGATTCATTTAATAGAATGCAAGAGGATTATCCTCAGCTGATTGATGTAATTCCGTCTTCTTTTTAGAAGGCGGAATTTTCAATCTAATTTTCACTAATTAAACCTAACCTAAAAACCTAATCAACAGCTAATGCTTATTAGGTGATTACAGACTAAAGCAGTCGTTATTCTAAATTTATCGGTTGAGCAAAGAAATGATTGAGAGCGAATTCTACTCCAGCGTCCTCAATTATCCCCTAGCAAAACCGCACCCAACCTGAAGTCAAATATCAGTTTCAGGTATTTTAATTCAACTTAACTTACGGAGAAAAGCAATGTCAAACATCGACATTATTCGCGCTTGGAAAGATGAAGAATACCGCAACGGTTTGAGTGAAGAGCAACGCTCTCAGTTACCTGAAAACCCAGCAGGAATGGTTGAGCTGTCGGATGAAGATATGGAAGCTATGGCTGGCGGTATGTTGATGCAGTTAACGGGGGGTCTAAGCCCTCAGATGATGGACGGTGGTAATAGTAACGGTTGTAGCAACTGCACTAGTGGAAGTTGTGGCTGCGGTGAAATGTTCACCACCATCGAGCAAATGAGCAGCATCCCTAGTATGTATATTCCATCAATCGGTGCGATGCAAATTCTCAAGCCAGGGTTGTAATTAATCCCTCGCTAACTTGAGAGCTACAATCCAACGCTCATATTGAGGAAAAAACTTTAGGTGAGTCAATTGGCTCACCTAAAGCATAAGTTTACTTTTGAGGAATATTTATCTAATGAATCAACAATGCTTTCAAATGCCTGCTTGGTACCGTGCGATACCCCTAACTGAACGCATCGCTTTATTTAATAGAATATCGGATAAAACACCAAAGGTCGAGGTTAATACTGAGCTTGCCCAGCAACGGCTGCATCGCTGGCAATCAGAGTCATCATTTAAAGCTGACTCTCACTTTGCCCAACGTTTAGAGATGGAGGGAATCACCGAGGAGGAATTCCTGTATCTCCTAGGTGAGCCAATTGAGGCAGTTAAGGAGCGTTTACCGGAGCCACCCACTTGGTTGACCAAACTTACCCAAGCGTATTCTCATCCCTGTGCTTTGAATCTCGCTCCTCTACCGCCTCCAGAAAAGCTGCAAGGTCAAGATATCGATCTATTTTTATTTGCGATCGAGCCGCTGATTCGCCAAGGTTGTGAACGCTTAAATGAGGGTATTAAGACTCTCATCCAGGCAAGTACCGATTTGCCCTTCGATCCGAAAACAGTTGCAGAAGTGCTATTCGTTAATCTGCCAGAGAAGTTGCTCATGATGTTGAGTCGCACGATCGCTCTAGAGTTGCAAGTGGCTCGCATCCAAGGGCTACTTCAAGGTGATACTCCCAAGGAGCGATTTTACAGCTTTTTGCAGCATCTACGTCAGCGTGAGCAAACACTTACATTTTTGCAAGAGTATCCTGTTCTAGCTCGTCAACTCACCATTTACATTGAGCAGTGGGTCACCTTTAGTCTGGAATTTCTCCATCATTTGTGTGCTGATTGGGAAACCATCCGCACCACCTTTAGCCCAGACAACGAACCCGGCCAACTCATTGCTGTACACGGAGGTGCAGGAGACAGTCATCGGGGTGGTCGCTCCGTGGTTATCGCTAAGTTCAGTTCTGGCTTTCAGCTAGTTTACAAGCCGAGATCGTTAGCGATCGATGTACATTTTCAACAACTCCTTGCTTGGCTTAATCAAAGAGGAAACCATCCACCCTTTCGGACTCTGAAAATCCTCAATCGTGATTCCTACGGTTGGGTAGAATTTGTGACTGCCCAAAGCTGCACTTCTACAGAAGAAATCCAGCGATTCTATGAGCGGCAAGGGGCATACATCGCCTTGCTGTATGCCTTAGAAGCGACTGATTTTCACTACGAAAACTTAATTGCAGCAGGCGAGCATCCAGTTTTAATTGACTTGGAATCTCTGTTCCATCCCCACCTTGGTAAACTCGAAGACTATAACCAATCGGAGCAACTAGCAAGCGAAACTCTCAATCATTCCGTTTTACGCATCGGCCTACTGCCACAACGTATTTGGTCTAATGATGACTATGACGGTATTGATTTGAGTGGGCTAGGGGCACAAGAGGGTCAACTGATGCCAGGCCGAGTTCCCTTCTGGGAAGGAATCGGTACCGATGAGATGCATCTCAAGCGGGAGCAGACGAAGATGATCGCTAAACATCATCGACCTAGCCTCCAAGGTATAGAGGTGAATGTACTGGATTATGCTGAGGCAATATCGACTGGATTTACCAAAGTTTATCAGTTACTCCTGAATTATCGAGATGATTTACTCAGTGCTGATGGGCCTCTAGCCTGCTTTGCAGAAGATGAAGTGCGGGTCATTCTGCGTCCCACGCGATTCTATGCTTTATTGCTGCGCGAGAGTTTCCACCCAGATATGTTGCGTGATGCTCTCAAGCGAGACCAATTTTTTGATCGCCTTTGGTTTGGTATTGAACCTCAACCTAATATTGCTCAAGTCATTCGTGCAGAGCGCGAGGATTTGTGGCAGGGTGATGTTCCTATGTTTATGACTCGTCCCAATTCCTGCGACTTATTGACCAGTTTTCATCAACCCATTGCTGATTTCTTTAATGAATCAGGACTGGCTTTAGTTGAGCGTCGCTTGCAGCAACTGAACGCATCCGATTTAGCGCAACAAATCCGCTTGGTTAATGCTTCCATCGCCACATTAGCGATCGCTTCAGAACAAGCACGGTGGCCCACCTATCCCCTAACCGAACCCCACAGTACTGCTCAGCGTGAACAACTGTTGGCAGCCGCCCGCTCTATTGGCGATCGTTTAGCAGAACTAGCGTTACAAGGTGAGAATGATGTAACGTGGATTGGCTTGATGCAAAACAATAGACGCTACTGGTCTTTGATTGCATTAGGAGCAGATTTTTATGATGGCTTACCAGGAATTATCTTATTCTTGGCATTTTTAGGAGCCATTACACAAGAGAAGCGTTACACCTCTCTTGCCGAAGCCGCACTCACAACCCTACAGCGTCAAATAGAATTTGGTCGCTCGTCCATTAAGTCCATTGGTGGCTTTAGTGGCTGGGGGGGGATAATCTACACGCTGATGCATCTGGGTAAGCTGTGGGATAAACCTGAATTACTCACCCAAGCTCAAGAATTAGTTCAGCTTTTACCGCCTCTCATTGAGGAAGATAAGGGCTTAGATATTGGTGCTGGTGCAGCCGGATGCATCGTTAGTCTACTCAGCCTTTACAAGTGCGCTCCTAGTGAATCGATACTTGCTGCTGCCACCCAATGTGGCGATCACTTGATTGCCCAAGCTCAGCCGATGGCACAGGGTATAGGTTGGCTGACACCCATTGCCACAACCCAACCCTTAACGGGTTTTGCTCACGGTGCAGCAGGGATCGCATGGGCATTACTGGAACTCTCTGCACTGACAGGCGAGGAACGCTTTCACAAAGCGGCAGAGGAAGCGATCGCTTACGAACGCAGTTTCTTCCTACCTGAAGTGGGCAACTGGCCTGATCTGCGGAATTTTGCCGATACAGTCCTGGCAAACAAAGAAACACAGCACACTTGTATGACCGCATGGTGCTATGGTGCGCCAGGAATTGGGTTAGCTCGTTTACGCAGTCTACCCCACTTGGATAATGCCGAAATCCGTTCAGAAATTAATACCGCTCTCCAAACCACTTTGACTCATGGCTTTGGTTATAATCACTCTCTGTGTCACGGTGACTTGGGCAATCTAGAACTACTGCTACAAGCGAGTCAAATCCTAAACGATTCCCAATGGCAAACTCAGATTAATCGCTTGAGTGCGATCATCCTGGAAAGTATTGAGCAGCATGGCTGGCTCTGTGGGGTTCCCTTAGGAGTTGAAACTCCCGGACTGATGACGGGACTCGCAGGCATCGGCTATGAATTATTGCGCCTCGCCGAACCAGAGCGTGTTCCTTCAGTGCTAGTACTGGAGCCTTCGAAAGCTAACAAAACGGTAGAGACGACTGACAACGTTTTTTCCAAACAGCCGGTATTGGAAATAGTTTGACGCTACAGCAACAAATTTTAACCAGGATAGCTGAATGATGAGCGAAAAACTGAGTCTTAGCGTTCTTAGTTTGTGATCGGTTCCACCTGATAAAGCCAATGACTATGCGCTTCGTTCAGCCCTTTACCTTCTATCTTCTGCCGTCTGAACCTACAGTCAGAAAAACAACCGAGTGAGCTGCTGGCTAAAATTCCCTAATCCTCAAACCTAATCAACGGCTAACACCCATTAGGTGATTCCTTGCCATGGCGATTTTTAATATAGCCTCAGGAGTTGGTGGACAAAGGAATAACTGAAAGCTTCAAAGCTCGCTCCTCTTTTTGTCCAGCATGCTCTAGCTAAGCAAAGCCCAACCTGGAATTAACTATCTTGTTTCATTTTTTGCCTAAGTTTAACAGGCTGGGAACTGGGAATTCACAACTTCTATTCCTAGTCAAGCGATGCGATCGCTTTTCTCAGCAAATTGACCAAAAAGGGAACAGGGAACAGGAAATAGGAAACTGCTCGTTCCCTCGCTATTCCCTATTCTTGCCGAAATTCCCCTGACACAGGGTCTCAAGCCCCCACTAAGCGAGTGGTCTGTCTGGGGAGGGATTTAAATCCCCAACGCCAGACCTGCACTGTTCCCTGTTCCCCATTCCCTGTTGCCTTTAAACAAGCACAGACATGAAATACCACCTTGTTCAACAACACAGCGAAGAAGACTGCGGCGCAGCTTGTCTAGCTTCTGTTGCTAAATATTACGGTCGCACTTTCACCATCAACCGCATTCGCGAAGTTGTAGGAACTCGCCGAGAAGGCACTACCTTATTGGGGTTAAAGCGAGGAGCAGATGCACTAGGCTTCTCGGCACGGGGAGTTAAAATTCCTATAGAAATCATCAACAAAAAAGCCGTGCCGCTGCCAGCTATCATCCACTGGAAAGGCTATCACTGGGTGGTTTTGTATGGAAAGCGGGGCAATAAATATGTGGTAGCTGATCCAGCAGTTGGCATCCGGTATCTGTCTAAAAAGTGGCTTTTAGAAGCATGGGCAGATTCGGTTATGCTCCTACTTGAACCTGACGCAGCTCGCTTTTTTGCTCAAGAGGATGAACAAGAAAAAGTAGGCGGATTCGGTCGCTTCTTAAAGCGTGTTTGGCCCTATCGCGCTATTCTTGCCCAAACTTTGCTGCTTAACACGGTTCTGGGGATACTTTCTCTTGCTTCCCCGTTCTTACTGCAAATTCTAACCGATGATGTATTAGTGCGTGGCGATTCTCAACTACTCACCTCGGTAGCGATCGCAGTTATCATCATGAACCTCATCAGTAGTACTCTGCGACTGCTGCAATCTAACCTCATTGCCCACTTTGCCCAGCGTCTAGAACTTGGACTAATCTTTGAATTCGGACGCCAAATCTTACGCTTGCCCCTAACCTATTACGAATCCCGTCGCAGTGGGGAAATCGTTAGTCGCTTACAAGATATCCAGGAGATTAATCAGTTAGTTTCCCAAGTCGTTGTTAGTCTGCCCAGTCAATTTTTTATTGCCCTAGTTTCTTTAGGGTTCATGATTTTCTATAGCATAAAACTTACAGCACTAGCTGCTTTAATTGCTTTATTAATGACTCTTTCCACAGTCGCATTTTTGCCTACACTCCAGCAAAAGGTTCGCAATGTCTTAACCCTATCTGCTGAAAATCAAGGGGTTCTAGTCGAAACCTTCAAGGGAGCTATCACCGTAAAAACAACCGCAGCCGCCCCTCAATTTTGGGAAGAATTTCAGAGCCGCTACAGTCGCCTTGCCAACTTCAATTTTCGCACCATTCAGATTGGCATCGTCAATGGTACGTTTTCTAGTTTAGTTTCAAGTATTGGTAGTATCAGCTTGCTTTGGTTTGGTAGTACTTTAGTCATTAATCAAGAATTAAGTATTGGTATGCTGTTGGCATTTAACAGCATGAATGGCAATTTCAACTCCTTTATTGGTACTTTGATTGGCTTTATTGATGAATTAACCCGCGCTAAAACAGCAACTAGGCGACTGACTGAAGTGATTGACGCCACACCAGAAACCTCAGACGTCAGCAACAAGCCTTTCGCTCAAATTCCTGACAATACTGATATTATTTGCACTCATCTTAACTTTCATCATGCAGGTAGAGTTGACCTCCTCAAAGATTTCACCCTCACAATTCCTGGTGGTAAAGTTGTTGCCCTCATCGGCAAATCTGGCTGTGGAAAAAGTACCCTGGCAAAACTGATAGCTGCCCTATATTCCCCTCAGTCTGGCAATATTCGCTTTGGTATCTATAATCAAGACGACCTCTCTCTCGATTGCCTAAGGCAACAAATTGTTTTAGTTCCCCAAGAGGCTCACTTTTGGAGTCGGTCAATTTTAGAAAACTTCCGTTTAGGTAATCCCAAAGTAACCTTTGAGGAAATTGTTAGAGCTTGTCAAATTGCTGGTGCTGATGAATTTATTAATAAGCTTCCTGATAAATATCAAACCATATTAGGAGAATTTGGTGCAAATCTCTCTGGAGGGCAACGGCAGAGATTAGCCATAGCACGAGCGATTGTAAATGGCCCGCCTGTACTGATTTTAGATGAATCTACGAGTGCCCTTGACCCCGTAAGTGAAACGGAAGTTTTAGAGCGCATCTTACTTCATAGGAAAGGAAAAACAACCCTGATGATTAGCCATCGCCCCAGAGTGATTCAGCGTGCGGATTGGATTGTATTGCTGGAACAGGGGCAATTGAAACTGCAAGGTTGTGTTGAAGATTTACGCAATCAAGCTGGAGAGCATTTAGACTTTTTGATTCCCTAAATTATTTTTTACCTAAATAAAGTGAAGATAGTTAATTTTATAGTTCTGAAGGGAGTAAGAAGTTAGATATTTAATCTTTGATTTTTGAGTTAAGTAGGTAGGCACAATAAACGCACGGATTTAAATAAATATTAACAATATAAAATCCTCTTCCTTATGCCCTAGCGGCCATGCTACGCAAACTGCCTTCTGCCTTCTGCCCTTTGCCTTGCCTCAACGACAAATATTAATGTTCACCTACTTACTCATTTATCATTATGGTCAGCGCTCCTCATCAACAAGATTTCCTACCTCTCCTTCAAGGCAACGAGTTTCTACCGCCGATTAGTCGTTGGGCTAATCTTGGTGGGCTGTTTATCGTTGGTTCCGTGGGGGCAGCTATCACTCTTGCCTCGGTGACAAACTACAACGTTACCGTCAAAGCCCCGGTAACTGTTCGCCCTGCGGGAGAATTGCGTGTTGTTCAAGCTGCTACAGATGGCTTGGTGGTACGCATCTTGGTTAAAGAAAATCAAGGGGTGAAAAAAGGAGATGCGATCGCTACCCTTGATGACTCTCGCCTCCAAACCACCAAAAGCCAACTCCAAAGCAATATCCAGCAAGCATTGCTACAACTCGCTAATATTAACGCCCAGATTCGCGCTACTGAGGGGCAAATTTCCGCTGAAACCGAACGCATTCGCCGCACTGTTGCTTCTGCTGAAGCGGAACTGACACATCGCAATCGAGATTATCAAGATAGCAAAATTATCACAGTTGCTCATGTGGCAGAAGCTGAGGCGAATGTCAGGTTATCTCAGAGGGAATGGCAAAGAGCTCAAGCTCAGTTGAAGTCAACCCAAGCTAATTTAAAGTCAAGTGAAGCGTCATTAAAGGCTGCCCAGGCAAGACTTATCCGCTATCAGCCCATTGTCGAATTAGGAGCTATTTCTCGGAACCAATTTGAGGAAGCACAACTGGCAGTTGAGCAGCAACAACAAACTGTTGAGGTGCAAAAAGCAGCCATTGAAGCACAAAAACAAGCCATTGAGCAGCAACAGCAAGCGGTTGAAGCAGCCCAAGCGAGACTGGCAAGCGCCAAAGCCGCCCTCAATCCTAGTAATGCAGAAATTGCGATCGCATCTGAGCGTATCGCTCAAGAAAAAGCGAGTGGTGAAGCCATCCTAGCCCGGTTAAATAGGGAAAGGGAAGCTCTAATCCAGCAGCGAATTGAAGTTGAAAAACAGATAGTACGCGATACCCGCGAACTTGAACAAGTGAAAAACGATCTCAACCAAATGGTGATTACTGCCCCCGCTGACGGAACCATTTTCACGCTAAATTTGCGGAATTCTAGCCAAACAGTAAGGCAGGGAGAGGAAATTGCTCAAATTGCTCCCAGTAACGCCCCATTGATTGTGAAAGCTCTCGTTCCTGCTCAGGATGTTGGCAAAGTCAAGACGGGTTTAAGGACACAGCTACGAATCTCTGCCTGTCCTCATCCCGATTACGGCATTCTCGAAGGTACAGTTAGAGAAGTGGCTCCAGATGCGATCGCATCTTCAGGTACTAGAATTGCTGCAACTGCTTCCAGTCAGAATTTGACTGCATCGAGTGCCTTATATTATGAAGTGACAATTGAGCCAAAAAGCCTTTCTTTAGGTAGAGGGACTCATCAATGTTCAATCCGCTTAGGTATGGAAGGTAGAGCCGATATTATTTCCAAAGAAGAGACAGTTCTGCAATTTATGCTCAGGAAGGCGAGGCTAATTGCAGACGTTTAAACATTGGCATACCAAAGGGTAAGGAACATGGCGTGTCTTGATCAATTTTCCAACTCGCCATCGCTGCGGTTGTTAAAATAATTCAGTCATCAGCCCCAATAGCATCAACTATGCCCCAGTTTCACTCCTTGGAGGAAGCACTCAAGCATTTCTTTGGTTACGATACCTTCCGCCCAGGGCAGAAACAGATTGTTGAAGAAGCGCTGCAAGATCGGGATTTACTGATTATCATGCCCACAGGTGGCGGGAAGTCCCTCTGTTTCCAACTACCAGCACTGCTCAAATCGGGTTTAACTGTAGTGGTGTCGCCATTAATTGCGCTGATGCAAGATCAGGTGGATGCGCTGCAAGATAACGGCATTGGGGCAACGTTTCTTAATAGTAGTTTGAATTGGCAAGATGTGCGATCGCGCGAAGTCGCTATCCTCAACGGCAAAATTAAGCTACTTTATGTCGCACCCGAACGGTTGTTAGGGGAGAAATTTCTGCCGTTTTTGGATACAGTGCGATCGCAAATTGGCATTTCCGCCTTTGCCATTGATGAAGCTCACTGCGTTTCCGAGTGGGGGCATGACTTTCGCCCCGAATATCGGCAGATGAAGCAACTGCGGCAACGTTACCCCGATATTCCCATTCTCGCCCTCACTGCCACTGCCACCAAGCGCGTCCAACAAGACATCGTTGAACAATTAGCACTGCGCCAACCCGGAATTCACATTTCCAGCTTCAATCGCCCCAACCTTTACTATGAAGTTCAGCCTAAAGAACGCCAAAGCTACAATCAGCTCTTAAAGAAAATTCAATCCCACAAAGGTTCCGGTATCATCTACTGTTTAAGTCGCCGTAAAGTCGATGAAATCGCCTTCCGGTTACAGAAAGATGGCATTTCTGTTTTACCCTACCATGCGGGAATGAGTGACGAAGCGAGGGCAACCAATCAAACCCGCTTTATTCGAGATGACGTGCGAGTCATGGTGGCAACAATAGCTTTTGGCATGGGTATCAACAAGCCAGATGTGCGCTTTGTCATCCACTACGACATCCCCCACAACTTGGAAAGATATTATCAGGAATCGGGACGAGCAGGACGGGATGGCGAACCTGCCCACTGTACCCTATTCTTCAGTACTGCTGATATCCGCACCATCGACTATCTCATCGATCAAAAACCCGATCCCAAAGAACAGCGAGTCGCCCATCAGCAGTTACGGCAGATGATTGATTATGCCGAAGGCACAGACTGTCGCCGCACGATTCAACTACGTTACTTTGGGGAACGGTTCAAGGGAAATTGTGAGAATTGTGATAACTGCCGCAATCCTAAACCCGTTGAAGATTGGACAATTGAGGCGCAAAAGTTTCTTTCCTGTGTGGCACGGTGCCGAGAACGCTTTGGGATGACGCATATTATAGATGTGCTGCGGGGTTCGAGGAAGCAGAAAATCGAACAGTACGGGCATCACCTGCTGTCTACCTACGGGATTGGCAAGGATAAAAGTGTAGATCAATGGAAGATGCTGGCGCGATCGCTTTTACATCAGGGTTTAGTAGACGAAACAACTGATGGTTATCGCATCCTGAAGCTCAACAAACTGAGTTGGGAAATATTGCGAAAGCAACGTTCGGTTCAAATTGCCGTAACC
>CBKWLJ010000331.1:0-10423 GCA_966675205.1 uncultured bacterium | reverse complement strand
TAAATTGAGGATTTTAGTCCTTGAAGAATCGAGTGAGGAAGGGCAGAAATATGGACTGGGTGATTCTCATGGCAAAATCAGTCCTAAGATTCTCGAATCTATGAAGGCTCTTAACCCGGATTTTGATTCCGAACAACCCGAAGATGAAAAGAATTCACAACTCATCAATAGGGATACTCTGATTCCTTTGCAGTTTAGAATGGGAATTCAGAATGATACGCTCACCAAGGGTACAGTTGCCTCTTTAGCGAGTTTGCTTAAAGAAGATAAATATGATTTAGTGTTGCCCAAGTCCTGCTTTAAAGCGAAAAAGCCTGAAGCTGATAGAACCGAACGGACAGCTGAAGTTTACTTTGCCATTGTCCATGAAGCAAAAAACTCTCCAGCACAAGGCGGACAAATGTTGTGGCAGTGGTTTTCTTATCCCAGTCTATTGAAAGATGTGATGCCTGCAACTTTTGAGAAGGCAAAAGAATTGAGTGATGCAACTAATAATATTCATAATTTAGCCTCTGTTCTGGGTGCTGACCCAGAAGAATTACTAATGGACGACCAAAATGATGAACAATATGGGGTTGGTGCAGTAGAGAAACGTGAACAAACTGAAGAGGATGGAGGCAGTTATCGAGATATTCTCTTAGAAATTGTCGCGGCTGACAAATACGGCCAGCTTACCAAACATCCCTTTATTGTTAACAGACTAATCGATCGCCTGAGAAAGCGTTGGCTTAGACTTGCTCTCAATGGTGCTGTACGATTCAGAGGATTGATGGGGATGCCATCCGAACGCATTCCTCATCATAGCTTTGTCTCTGGTGATTTACCCGCTGGCGAGTACTTTGCCTTTCGTAATCCTATTCGTTATCACATCGACATTAAGATTTGGGAGAATGTCTCTTCAGGACGTACCAAAGGACTCAATCAGTATAAAGGGGTTGCATTCATTCCGACTGACACCGCTGCTGAGGTAGGGGGAGACTTTGATGGGGATAAGTTCAATGTTATCCAAATTGAAAATATGCCCAATCTGTCTCAGGAAGCTAAAAATCTTACTGACAAGTATAAAGACAGCAGTACCAGAGAGGTAGTCAAATACGGGAAAGTACCGATTACGGGTACTCTAGCTGAAGTCGCCATTCGCTCAATGGACTCTAAAGTTGGCATTGTTGCTGACTTAATAATGAGATCACAGGCGGTTGGATTAATTCATATCAAATATGATTTTCCCAAGTTTGACCATGTGACTGGCAAATACGCCGGGGAATGGGTGAGAGATGCTGAGGATAACCTTCACTTTCTCGGTGAGACGGTTGAAATGACGGTGCTGGACTTTCTTGCTCAGGAAATGCAGGTAGCTGTAGATCGACTCAAGAATAACCTATTTCACGATGAGCGGGGACTGGGTGTAGTGCAAGGAATTATCAGTAATCAAGTCCAACCGCCTTGGGTGAGCGATCGCAAACGAGAGGAAGTCTATAGCAAGCGTCCTATGCACGTTCGCTATGGTGATGATATCAAAGAAAAGAAAGTTTCGGGGAAGAAACCGAGTCCAGACCAAATCGGTGAACTTCCTCCAGATACCGTCAGCCAGATGATATCCCATATCAATGATGTTTGGCGACCTTTAGACGTTGAGCTTGAACACGTCAGCAAGTTTCGTAATCTGTTTCCCAGTCGAGACAAACTCAAAGACAGAGCACCTTACACTGAGGAAATGCTGTTGTCTGCCAGAGCATTGAATAAAAGTTATGGCGTTGCTTTCTCAAAGATACGGGAGTTGGATGAAAAAGCTTTGAATGAACCTGATACAGAGAAGGTTCAAGGATATAGAGATGAAGCAAGGCGACTTCTCGAATCCATTCTCAAGGATACTCAAGCTTGGAGAGAAAACATTGATGCCTTTTGCCGCATCGCTCAAGCGAGGCAAGACAGAAAAGTTCCTTTAGAGGATATTCCTGATGATTCAGCACAATATCTGGAGTTTGGCATCAAGGAAATCAATCAAGAACAGGTAGCAGCTTCGGAGTATGATTGGGCTTGTGCTTTCTGGGATGCTTGTCATGGCATCTCGGCGGGGGATAATTCAACGGGTGGATTGGTATTTAGAATGTTTCCTGACTATATTAAAGCCCAGCTTCAGCGACCTGGAATTAACCGTATTGATATAGTAGGGTGTCAGTATCATGACCTGAAAGAAATTGTCTGGGGAAATCCTGATGCTGAACCTGCCTATGTAGAGGATGAACAGGGTAGAACCTATCTGAGTACTTGGAAAGCTAAATCTGACCCCAATAACCTTGATAATAAGTATCTGATGAAGCCAGAGAATGCTAGAAACGTGGTGGATGGGCAATTTGTTGTGGTTAGTAAACCTAAAGAACCTCCGCGTATTCAGCTTCAGGTGAGAAGTAATATTGCTCGGCCCTGGAAGATATTGGGTGTCATTCCTAAGAGTACTGAAGAACGTCCTCCTTTGAATCAATCATTGCAAATCACTTTATATACTCAGTCAGTGGTTCCTCAAAAAAATTCAAGTAGTTTAATTTCCCGCACTGTGTTGGCTGTTTGGATAGGTTAGCACCTTGGCAAGGGTTGCTTTATTCACTAGGCTGTTACCAGTTCAGAAATGAATTTAGGACTTAAATAGAGTACCCTCTAGGGTACTGCCGAAACTTAATGGCGTTTCATAGACTGAAATGACATCGGGTGAAAATACTTCTCATTGCCAACGAATTGGCATCGTTTGAGCCTCCATTTTTTTAGAAGAAATACTTTTACAATCTGGACTAGATCGTGCTGCGAGATGCTCTAGTGGTTGGAATTAACACGTATCGCTGCGAGGGGTTGCAGAATCTGCGATCGCCTGCTGATGATGCTGAGGCGATTGCTCAGAAGCTCCAGGAATACGGAGAATTCCGAATCTGGCGGTTACCGGAGTTTCTTGACCCTTTTGAAGATAATGCTCGTCGCGTTGCTCATAACCAAGAGGTAACGCTAGAGCAACTTGAAGAAGCTTTAGTACAATTATTCAAGCCAGAGGGACAGCATTTCCCTGACACAGCAGTGTTCTTCTTCTCAGGTCATGGTTTGCGGAAGGCGCGGGGCATTCAGGAGGGTTACCTGGCGACGAGTGATGTGAACCCAGAGCAGGGAAATTGGGGGCTGTCGTTGCAATGGCTGCGCCGACTCCTGCAAGAAAGTCCGGTGCGGCAGCAGGTTGTCTGGATAGACTGCTGTTACAGCGGTGAGTTATTTAATTTTGCCCAAGCCGATCCGGGGGATTTAGGGAAAGGACGCGATCGCTGTTTCATTGCTGCGTCCCGAGAATACGAAGTTGCCTATGAAGAACCGACAGGCAAGCACAGCGTTCTGACCCAAGCTTTACTAGAGGGACTCGATCCAAAGCAACAAATTGATGGTGAGGTCAATAACTTTACCCTCGTTGATTTTCTCAATCGAGGGCTAAAGGACGCAACGCAACGTCCGGTTTACGCCAACTCTGGCGGCAAGATTATCCTTACAGGTAGGGCAGCTCAAGCTGTTAGTTTACTTGCAGATAGTGTCTGCCCGTACAAGGGATTATCCTACTTTGACTTTAACGGCGAAGACCCCAAGTACTTTTACGGACGAACTGCCCTCACTGACCAACTTATTGAAAAAGTGCGAGAGGGGAGTTTCCTGGCGGTGCTGGGAGCTTCAGGAAGCGGTAAATCCTCCGTAATTCGAGCCGGACTGCTGCATCAACTGAGGCTAGGACAGCGTTTATCTGGAAGCGATCGCTGGCCAATCTATATCTTCCGCCCTGGCGAACATCCACTCCAAAGCCTTGCTTGGGCTTTTGTTGAGACAGGTGTTTCAGAGGTTGAGCGTGCCAGTCAATTGGCGAAAGCAACCAATCTGATCGAATCCGGTGCAGTTGGACTAGGGCATTTGGTGACGGCAGCGGCAGGGGAAGGTCGGACAATTGTTGTGATCGATCAATTTGAAGAGGTTTTTACGCTTTGTCGTGATGAAACAGAACGGCAGCAATTCTTCGAGTGTCTGCTGGGAACCCTAGACCGGGTAGGACAGAAGCTTTGCTTGGTTATCGCCCTGCGAGCTGACTTTTTCGGCAAGTGTGCCGAGCAAGAGTATGCGGGACTCGCCAAAAAGCTTCAGGAGCATTTGGTAACGGTCACTCCAATGACTCCAGAGGAATTGGAACAGGCAATTATTGAGCCTGCCAAACAAGTGGGGTTGGAAGTGGAACGAGAACTGGTTGACCGGATGCTGGAGGATGTGGAAGGTCCAGGAAGTCTGCCATTGTTACAGTACACCCTGACGGAACTCTGGAAGCAGCGCACTGTCAATCGGCTCACATTAACAGAATATACCCGACTGGGTGGGTTGAAGGGAACGCTGCAAAAGCGAGCCGAGGAGGTCTATCAGTCCTTATCTGAACAGGAGCAGTTCATTGCTCAGCGCATCTTCCTCGAACTTACCCAGCTCGGTGAAGGGACTGAGGACACCCGTCGCCGCGTTTTTCAACGGAGTCTGGTTACATCTGAAGGCTCTGAAGAACTTGTAGCGCGAGTGATTCAACGTTTAGCAGATGCCAAGCTCGTAGTTACTAGCGAGTTGGTTGAAAAAAGCTTTGATGCACAACGATTGGCAGTCGTGGATGTCGCTCATGAGGCATTGATTCGCCACTGGCCGAGACTCAGAACATGGATTGAAGAAAATCGCGCCCGATTGAGGGTGCAGCGACAGATTGAGCAAGCTGCCAAGTTGTGGTGGCAACACGGCAAGCAAACGGATTTTCTGCTACAAGGCGTTCGTTTGGCAGAGGCAGAAGAGATTTATCTCAATCACAAAGACGAACTTTCTGAAGAGGTTGAGGAGTTTATTGAGGCAGGCTTAGCCCAACAGCGACGGCAACAGTTGCAGGAAAAAAAACGATTGAGACGGGCGCAAATTGCAGCGGCTGCGATCGCTATTTTGGGGTTAGCTGCATCAGGTTTGGGGGGAGCCGCTTATTGGCAAGGGCGAAAAGCCCAGCAGAACGAAATTACGGCGCTCAATTCTTTGTCTCAAGCTAACTGGGCGTCCAACAAGCAGCTAGAGGCGTTGATAGCCAGTGTGCAAGCAGGACAACGGCTAAAGAATTTGAGAGGGCTGGTCGGCTCAGCGGACTTACACACAACTACAGAAAAAACGCTGCGGCAGGTAGTACAGAGAATTCAAGAGCGCAATCGTTTAGAGGGTCATAGTGATGGTGTCAATAGCGTTAGTTTTAGCCCTGATGGCAAAATAATTGCCTCCGCTGGTTTAGATAACACCATTAAATTTTGGAACCGGGAAGGACAGGAACTCAAAACACTGCGAGGGCATAGAGATGCTGTGACTAGCATCAGTTTTAGTCCGGACAGTCAAATCCTTGCCTCTGCCAGTGTTGACGAAACTATTAAGCTCTGGAACTTAGAGGGTGAAGAACTGAAAACGCTCCAAGGGCATCGCGACAGAGTTAGTAGTGTTAGTTTCAGCCCGGACAGTCAAATCCTTGCCTCTGCCAGTGCTGACAAGACAATTAAAATTTGGAACTTAAAGGGAGAAGAACTGAAAACTCTGCGAGGACACAGTGCCTGGGTTAGTAGCGTTAGCTTTAGTCCAGACGGGAAAACTATTGCTTCTGCCAGTGCTGATCGCACTGTGCGACTTTGGAACCTAGATGGGAAAGAATTGCAAATTATTCCAGCCCATCAAGCTGAAGTTCTGGAAGTAAGTTTTAGTCCCAATGGTCAAATGCTTGCTTCTGGCAGTGCTGACAGAAAGGTTAAGCTCTGGAATTTAGATGGTAGCCTGAGAACAACCATAGAAGGTCACAATAACTGGATTAACAGCGTTAGGTTTAGCCCCGACGGTCAAACAATTGCCTCTGCTGGTGGGGACAACACTATTAAAATTTGGAGTCTCAATGGGCAAGAGATCGATACTCTTAGAGGACATGGTGCCGATGTTAGAGAGATCAGTTTTAGCCCTGACAGTCAGTTGTTAGCGTCAGCTAGTCATGACAAAAGTGTCAAACTCTGGAGCCTCAATAGTATTAAACCGCTAATAACGCTTCAGGGACACCAACAGCCAGTAACTAGCGTCAGTTTCAGCCCTGATAGTCAAACAGTGGCTACAGCTAGCATGGATAATACAATTAAACTCTGGAACATTAATGGTCAGGAGTTTTTAACTCTCAAGGGGCATAAGGATTGGGTAATTGATGTAAGTTTTAGCCCCGATGGTCAACTCATCGCTTCTTCTAGTCGAGACAAAACGCTCAAGTTTTGGAGTTCTAATGGCAAGGAACTAAAAACCGTAAAAGGACATAGCGATGATGTTAATAGCATTAGTTTCAGCCCTGATGGCCAACTTATTGCCTCCGCTAGTGATGACCAGAAGATAAAACTTTGGAATTTTCAGGGTAAGGAATTGAGAACCTTAGAAGGACATAGCGGACCAGTCTACGGCATTAGTTTTAGTCCTGAGGGTCAACTAATTGCCTCTGCTAGTAAAGACGGAACTGTTATCCTTTGGACTGTTGATGGTAAACTATTGAAAATTCTTTCGGGACATAAAGATGAAGTTTGGGGCGTTAGCTTTAGCCCGGATGGTCAAATGATTGCCTCTGCTAGCAAGGATAAAAAAGTTAAACTTTGGAGTCGAGACGGTAAGTTGCTCGAAACCCTCACAGGACACAATGACCGAGTTTGGGACGTGCGTTTTAGCCCGGATGAAAAGTTTCTTGCTTCAACTAGCGATGACAAAACAGTTAAGCTTTGGAGTATGAGCAGTTATCAGGAAATCTATACGCTTCAAGGACATCAGGCTGGGGTATTTCGAGTCAGGTTTAGTCCTAAGGGAAAAATTTTAGTATCTACAAGTTTCGACAAAACTGCAAAACTGTGGAGTCATGATAGTTCTGGGTTACGAACTTTGAATTTAGATGAGTTACTCTCTTATAGCTGTAACTGGCTACTGGGCTATTTAAGGCATAATCCTCAGGTTGGTAAAGACGATCGCCTACTTTGTCAGTAGCCAGTTAACACAAACTTACTTAGTCAATCACACAATCACAGTCCTCTAACGGCTAGGAAGATTTCTCGGCTGCTGAAGGTCTACAGGCTGACGAAGTTCTCCTGGTTGCTGAGGATTAATGGGTTGCCCTCGCTCGATGATTCTCTCGCCGAGTGAAGGAGTTGGTTCGCAAAAAATCCAAAAGCAAGGAGGCAACTCATTACCCCTAAGCGAACGAATTAGTGTTCTAGGAGTTGTGCGTGGTAATTCTACCTCTTCAAGCAGTAGGGGCTTAATCTGATTTACCCTATCTCTATCAACCGTGTTTTTTTCACCAGCCAGACCTTGACCCGCAATTGCCACTAATACTGTTAATACAATTAGCGTGTTCTTGAGAAAGCTTTTCATCTTAGTTACCTCCTTGGAATACTATCAAGAGGCTAAACGCTCTCTTTAGAGTTTTTCTACTTGAGTAATAGAAACTCCGGAAGAAGTTTTAATAACAAAGCTCCTTCTTCATTTTTTCGAGATACTCAAGCGCTGATTGGCTTTTAGAATTGGTAGATAAACCTGAATCGCCTTATTCTAGGCTGTCTGCTGAAATCAGCTTATAAACGATAGGAAGTGTATACCAACTAACTTAAATTATTCAACCAATCTCCAGAGTCATCTATGGGACGCTATTTAAACTGTCCTTGGCTTGTCAATAGACTCAATCTTGGCAATGAAAGTAAAATCTCTTGTCTTCAAAGTTTGTAGGTTAAACGATTCCCATTTGTCATGGCTTTCCCAGTAGTTTTATTAGCATTCGGCAGAGCTGTTTTCTACTATAAATACAGAAGGTAGTATTTGGCTCAGCCAAACGTTGAGTTGAAGTTTTCGCGATTGTCTATTTATTCTTCGAGTCTCACGAACGTTGATTCAATTCGAGGTTCATAGCCATCCTCTTTGATTCGTGAATAATCCGGGTGAGGATAGGGGAACAGGGAATAAGGAACGGAGAACAGAAAATTTCATAAATTATTTAGGACTGCCATAATATTTATGTTTGAACCTGAAGACGTGATAGAAGGTGCGCGTGCCATCCGCTCCTACCTACCAGAACTGCTAGAACCCGAGGCGGCTGTGCTGGTAGATCAAAAATTGGCTAACTTGTTGGCAGAGGCTAAGGCAGAGAAGTCGGTCGATAAGCAGATATTGGAACTCTTGAAAAGTTATACTACGACTCGAAATTGGCTGGCAGAGTTCCTCAGTCCAAAACAAGTATCCAAGGGATACCAGCGACTACCGGGCAGCAGTCAAGCCATATCTGCTCAGAAATATGTTTGTCCCGAAGGAGACTATATTTGGTATCAGCGCTCCATCGGAATGCCTACACCAACTTGTCCGACTCACGGCGAACTGATTCCTGTTGATGAGGGGTAGCAAGTAAGATGCCAACCAAATTTATAGAAAGTTTAGGAGGTAAGTTAGCAGAGCGCTGGAGTGCCGCTTTGCTAACACCTGCCTTCGTCTTCTGGTTGGGAGGATTGGCAGCCTTCCTTTGGCGCTTTGGCTGGAATCGTCTAGCAATTTGGCTTACAGGACAATCCGAATCCATTCAAATTGCCCTACTGGTTGTCAGCTTACTAGTGGTTGCAGCTTCTGCCTTTGTCGTTCAACAGTTTGAACTTCCGGTCATTAAATTCCTAGAGGGCTACTGGCCGAGCTGGATGCGACCACTCCGACGCCTACTACTTCAACAGCAGCGACATTGGTTGAGGCAAAAAGAGCAACGATGGCAGAATCTGGCAACTCAGCAAGACAAACAGAGCTTGACTCCCGAAGAAATGGATGAGTTCGTGGCGCTAGACTGGCAACTTCGGCAGTTTCCCGCTCGACCGGAGCGACTAATGCCTACAAGGTTGGGCAATCTTCTCAGGGCAGCAGAGGAACAGCCGTCGAACAAGTATGGGCTGGATGCCGTCATTTGTTGGTCTCGCTTATGGCTAGTCCTACCTGATGATGTTAGGAAAGAGCTACAAGAATCCCGATCTGAACTCAATAGTGCTGCTCGCATTTGGCTCTGGGGTCTATTGTTCCTCATCTGGACTATATGGACACCGTGGGCTATCATCGTTGCCTTGCTCTGTGTAATGTTTGCCTATCGCTGGATGCTGAGCGCGACAGAGACTTACGCTGATTTATTAGAGTCTGCCTTCGATTTGCACCGTTTAGCTCTGTACAAATCTCTGCGTTGGCCTCTACCTGCTAATCCTGCTGAAGAGCTTCAGATGGGTCGGCAGTTAACCGAGTATCTGTGGCGCGGTTCTAAACAAACAAAACCAGATTTTACAAACTCTAATTAGTGGTTCATGTCATTAGTCATTCATGTCATTAGTTCTGATGGGTTAATTGAGGCTGAAACCCGCTTAATTGGGTCAATGTTATCAGTGACAAATAACCTGCTAATCAGCATATACCCAGTCAATCCCTTCCCAAAAGCTTTGTTGTGGAGGAAAGAACAAGGCATTGAACCGTTCCCAAGCCGCTCTGACAACAGCCTCCTCATCTGACTCCAAAACAATCCCCCCATACTCAGTCCGCGAGTAAACCAGCACCGGGACATCTTTATCCAGCACCACGATTTTGATATCCCCATCCAATGGAGCCACCTGGCTAAAGAACTCAACCAACCGCTCACAAATTGATAGGTTCTGACTCGGCGGCAAATCTCCATAGACTGAATGAGCATCCCCCGCCGGTTCTCCATCCACCACCCTAAACAGATAGAAATCAGTACCCATCTTGAGCTTCTTCTCCGACAGCTTCAAAGCGATACCCACAATCACCGCCCCGGCAATGATCCAAGGTGCCAAATCCATCAACAGCAACCACACCGCATTGGTGCCGCCAGAGGTTAAAGTTGCGATCGCACCCTGATTGACTCCTGACAACAAATACCCGCCACTCCCTTTCAGCAGCCCTGCCAACTCATAACGCGCTATCAACTCTCCTGCCGCCGATGAGCTTTTGGTGAGAATCCCTGTCATAATCCATGAAGCCGGAAGATATTGCTCAGCCATTCCCAACAACTTCAATACCGACTCATTGATACCTTTGAGAGTGTGAACAATATCATGCAGCTTGGCGTCGGCTGGAGGAAACAGCAGGTTGAGAGGTGCTAATCCATATTGAGGAATACTCGATAGCTTAGGCAAAGCTAACACTGAATTATGGGCTGCGATCGCCTTATCTAAAAGCATCAGTTCTCGACTCCCGATACCCAACCTGTCAGCAGCAGCAAAGAGTTGACTGAGTTTTTGCTGAACGGCCTGCACCGTAGAATAAACCTTGCTGTTGTATCCCTGATTAGCCGAATTCGCATTCGTCAAAAACC
>CBKWLJ010000330.1:0-10429 GCA_966675205.1 uncultured bacterium | reverse complement strand
TGGGGAGATGGGGAGACGGGGAGAACTCTTTGATTTCATTTCCAACTCAAACACAATCCTTTCACTCTATTGCTCTTTCTTCTAAGCTTCCGCTTCAAAAGCAAAGTAAAACTAAGCCTCAACCGAACTCTAGACATTGGCAGAGAATTTACTTCGTTGTTGCAGGAACAGTAATTGGTAGCTTAGTTTGGCTACCCATTGTACAAGCCAACTACGATAGCGACCTAACCCATTGGATTTATGATGGTGACCCTCTCAAAAGATGGTTTGAACCGATTGGTAGGGTTTTAGCTTGGTTAATTACTATTGTGATCTCGCTACCGATGGAACTTTCAGCAGTTTCTTTGGGAATTGCGATCGCATCTGGACTAGTGACAGTGATTTTCTTACTCTGGGCTTTACCCCTTCTGTTCTCAAGCCTTAAGTTAGAATACTTTTCGCCAGATACACGTTTGAATATCCGAGTTCTGGGGGGCGTTATCATCGGAGCGCTGGCCCTATTTTTTTCTATTACCTACACTCTCGGAGCTGATTTAACCCTAGCCCCCCGTTATCAATTCGTATACTTTCCAGCCGTCATTGTTTTATTAGGGGCAGCACTTGCTAAGATTTGGAACAGTTCAATCGACTTCTCCTGTGAACATAAATCAGGGACGCTCACTGCATGGAGACACGGAGGAAGAAGGGGTAAAACAGCCGTCATCCTCATTTGGCTGATGGGACTGTTGGGAGGAGCGACAGTAACTTGGAATCTGGGCTATTTGCAAAGTATTCGTCCTGATTTTTTAGTCCAAGTCATCCAAGACGTATCGAATGTTCCCATCCTTATCGCTACTACTCATCAACACCACGGGCATACCGGCAGAATGATGGGGTTGGCTTGGGAGTTCAAACACTTTAACAAATCTGATGCTTCTAATAGCCAAGAAATAACTTCTCCTCAGTTTCTCTTAGCTCATGCTGACTCGTCTTCTCAGGCACAAGACCCTGCCATTACACTCCAAAAAACAGTTGCTGAACTGCCTCGCCCCTTAGATATATGGCTTGTGAATTTCCATGCAGGAGTTGACCTAGCCCAACAAAATTGTTTTGCTCTCTCCCAATCCTTACCCAAGCTGGATAGCTACTGGTATCGGCTGTATCGCTGTTCTGTACCTGAGGTAGAGGGGAATCAATAATGATGAATTGCGAATTTTCAACATTCATCATTCATAATTTCACCAAAAATGTCGCAAGGAAGCCCCCACTCAAAAACGAAAATTCGTCCAGAATTTGATGCGATGAGCGGGGGACGTGGCGTATAAACTTCGGAGGAAACCTCCGAAGACAGCCACTCAGGAATTGCGACCAAGATAAAAGCGTAGCATCCTTGATTTGCAGCGATTTCAAATTAAGAATGATGCCCCATCTCCCACCCTAGCCAAAAATGTAATAGGGGTTGACTTGGGACGAACAGAGATAGCAAAAACCAGTACCAACAAAGGTTGGGATGGCAAGCATATCAATCAAGTTCGAGATAAGTATTCTCGCGTCAGGTCTTCTCTACAGAAAAAAGCTACCCAAGGCACAAGAACAACAAGGCGTAGATGTCGTCAGGTCTTGAAACGGCTATCAGGTAGAGAGAGAAGATTTCAGCAGTGGTTAAACCACAACATCAGTAAGCAAATTATTGCTGAAGCTAAGGAAAGTCAATCAATTGTTGCCATTGAAGATTTGACGGGAATTAGGGATAGAACTAACTCTAAACCTCGCTCCAAAACTGAGAGAAGACGTTCCAATTCATGGGCCTTTTATCAGTTAAGAACTTTTCTTGAATATAAAGGAATCAAGGAAGGGGTTGAAGTTATTGCTATTCCTCCCGCTTATACAAGCCAAACCTGCCACCATTGCCTGCACATAGGTCTCAGAAGTAACAAGAGTTTTAGGTGTGGCAACTGTGGGTATAACGGAGACGCTGACTTTAATGGCGCAAAAATGATTGAACTTTGGGGCTGTTCTGTAAACCAGCCTAGAGGCTCGCAACTATTGTCTTGCATGATAGAACCAGGGCTACTGAAAGCCCCGTCTGAATTGAATTGCCGCAGGCAAGACAATCAGGCGGGGTAGTTTACATCGCGCTGTAGTACAAGAAGCGATCCGTTGCTTCTGGGAAAATAGTGTTCTCAATCTGCATGTCTTCAAAGTCAATGCCATTGAGTCTCGCTTCATGGAGATTTGCGCCCGTTAAATCTGCCTTTTTCAAAATTGCCCAGGTTAAGTTAGCTTGCTCTAAAGAGGCTCTAGCTAGGTTGGCTCCTGTTAAGTCTGCTCCTTTAAGATTTACACCTTGTAGCTGTGCTTCGCTCAAATTAGCCCTTGTTAAGTTAGCGCCTTCTAAGTTAGCACCGCTCAATTTGGCTTCCCTCAGGTTAACTCCTTCTAAATCAACCCCACCTAGATCTACGTCTTTTAAGAAGGCTCTGCTCAAGTTGACGCCATTTAAAGAAGCCCCATAAAGCTTCGCCCCAATCAGTCTTGTTTCTGATAAGTTAGCCCAATTGAGGTTAACACCGCTCAGGTTTGCCTCTCGCAGATTACTTCTTTGGAGATCTGCGCCACAAAGGTTCGCCCCCCATAAATTGGCGTGTCTCAAGTTGACGCCGCTCATGGTTGCGCCACTTAGCTTTGCTCCAGGCAGTTTTGCCTTCACCATAAAAGCACCACTGAAGTTGGCTTTCGTCAGGTCTGCTTCTACCAATTTGGCATCGTTCATTTTGACAAAGCTCAAATTAGCCCAGTTCAGTTGAGCGCCACTCAGATCTGTCTTGGTGAGAAATGCTCGACTGAGATTTGCGCCTCTTAAGTTAGCCCTCGTAAAGTTGACACCGATTAGAGTGACTCCCCTTAAGTCTGCTCCGCTCAGGTCAATTCCCGAAAAATCTCGATTTCCTTGCTCGTAAAGCTGGAGCAGATTTCTCACTTTCATAGCTCAGGCACTCCAATGATTAGTTGTTCACCTAAACCGTTCAACACACTTCAATTCCTCGCTTCAATCACCATTACAGCCGTAGCGCTATATGATTAAAAAATAAGAAGGATTTGTTAAAAAATCGTATTAAAACTTAAGTTAATCATAATTTTAGTCTACAATCCTTTTGATTTTATCAAGTTAGCTCGATTTTGCCATCAAGATTCAATAAATTTTTGCTAACTTTGAATGAGTTCATTTTGCATTGAGTTTCGCTGACTTGCTACTAAAAGGCGTAAACATCTATTTATAGAAATTTAAAATTATTTAAAATAATAGAAGCTCAATTCTGCCGTTTTGTACTCTTCAAGGGGATTGGGTCAAAAAGTTTAGAAAAGCTGGCGCAAAATTAGTTTCTCTCTACGAAAGGATTACCGATTCCTGTTTTATCCTATTTAGGGCATAAGCCAGGTAGGAGAAAATTCGATCAGAAAACCCCTGTATTCCTGTACCAGCAGGGGAGTAGAGAGTAAAAAAATATAGCTGTCGCCATCAAGGTTAGGGTTTTCTTTAATAGCCCAAACGACTATGTACCAGTCATAAAGCTTCTGCCTTCTGTCCTAGAGCCTTTTGCTATAGTATATGTCCTGTATTGTGCGTTTTACCAACCCAACAGGTTGAATCCCCAGCCCTCTTAATCTGAAAATAAGGCAGAAGGGAGAAGAATTTTCATTCCGCGAGTTGTGCGCTACCACGCATGAGTGCCTATTCTGAAAATAGGGAAGTCCTGAACAGGGAGCGGGAAACTCCTGAACAGGGAAAGAAGGATTTTCATCCTTTTGTGCTCAAAAGGCATGAAGGTTTGCCTTGAAAATAGCTAGGGGAATTCCCGGAAGATGGGGGATAAATTTTAATGAGTTCTGGTGTACGCAGTTCATGAGGGCTACTCAGTATTAGCGATCAGAAACTCAATTTCTTATCACACCCACCCATGCAACCGTCTAATCCTGCTCAAACTTTCAAGGCTGAGTAGGTTGTAGGGCGTAGACTTGACCATCAATCAATAGTCGAGTAATACCTTTAGCTTGCAGATGAGAGCAAGCTTTTTGAAGCATCCGACTATCAGGAACTTTAATCACTCGCTGGGAACGATTAGAAAAGCGTCGCGCTACTTTATGGTTGTCAAATACTGGTAGCGTTTTCTCCTGAATTTCTCCAGCAGGAATTTGACCTAAATCACTAAATTCCCTAAGAGGTCGAGCGATTAATTCCGCTGCTCGGTCTACAACCAGATAGCAAGTTCTGGGCAGAGAAGCTGCCGAAAAAGGTAAAACTTGAACATTAATCCCTCTTTGGGAAAAAGAGGTTTTGATCAGTTCTCGACTCTGCGCTTCTTCTGGTTCATCCTCCCATTCATCATCTAAATCTTCATCTAGATCTTCCTCTTCGTCATCTAAATCCATTAAGTCGTCATCTAGTAACTCTTCTAACCGACTAGTATCTTCCTGCTCAAGGTCATCGAAAGACTCGTCTGACTCATCAAACTCATCTTTCTGATCTGAAGCAGTAAAGTCTAGCGGTAACTGAGTTTGTACGGCTGTTTCTTGAATATCAGACGAGAGAGGCACAGAGGAACGCCGACGTCGCCGACGACCGCCTTCATAACTTGACTCTGATGATGCGGTATCGGATTCAATCGGTGGTGCCGATGACTCAATAACAGGCGTTGCTTCAACCTCTTCCTCAAGCTCTACCAAGGGTTCGTGAGTAGGGATGGCAGTTGAAGAAGCACCGTGAGGAGTTCGATTTAAACGCTTTTGCTGGATCAGCTCTTCGTATTCGGACTCTACCAAGTTACTTTTAAGGATGCGGCTAATGGTGGAGTTACTTACACCATAGCGCACTGCCAAGGTTGAGGTTGTTTCTTCAGGGTTGCGATACAGACTTAGGATGTCGCTTTTATCGGCATCAGACAGTTTTCTTGGACTCATAGCTTACTTTAAGCTCGCTTGCGCGTACTGCGGCGAGAGCGGCTTGATACGTCATATTCTAGGGCAGCACCAATAGCAAACAGTACACCACTGAAAACAAAAAAGACTTCCAGTAGGCTTCCGCTTTCGTATTTTATAGCGGTAGCATCTTCATATTTAAACCACATATCCGCAATGTATAGGGAAAGTGTGGCAGCAGCGATCACACGCCAAGATTGAGCAAAACGTCCTCCCCAAAATGCCAATAAAAGCGTAGAAGCAATGATCAGAAGAAAGACATCACCAACGATGTAAAAGAAATTAATGGGTCTAGAAAGTGGGCTGAGTTGCTCTTCAAGGGATTTTGCCCAAGTCGGAGCATTGGTTTGAACTTCTTGGTCTGGGTCGGTTGTAGAGGTTTTGTCTAAAGCAGATGAATTCGCTTGAGCGGAAGTTATGGGGGCAGACGTTTCCCCTGATGCGACCTGCTCAGTAGCAGGAGAAGCAATATTCGCTTCTTCTGATGCCACATTGGGAGTGGCAAGTAACACCCAAACAGCTAGGGCAATACCCACAGCCGCGATCGCTGCTACTGTTATCCACTGCCAAACCTCTAAATTCAACCGCCTAGGTAAAACGGCTAAAACCATTCCCCAGCTCAGAAATATATAGAACGTCAAGTAAAACAAATCTGCTGGTGATACATCTGGGTCAAGACCAAAAGAGAGTTCCCACACCCCAAATATTAAGTTAGCAATAAACCAGGAAATCATTCCTAGACCAATTCCTAACCACACGTTACGTCCACTGGCGATATTCGGGCTACGCCAGTTTCTGTAACAGAGGATAGCCGCTCCTAAAAAGGGAAGTGTTTCCAATATATAGGTACCTATCAGGTACCACAATGGGCTTTCTTCCCCCGGTGCTGTAATGCTAAACAGCAGAAAGAACAATAAAGATATCACCGCCCAAGCAACTCCCCCGTAAACGAGGTTCTGAGCGCTTAGAGGGGCTTGAGGAGGTGATGATTTTTCCTTTTCTACAGAAGAGCTGCTCATAAGACTTTCACGCTTATCACTAACAATCAATATCGCCAAAAGCCGATGTAATAAAAATTATCGGCTGGCGAGCAGCATCAGGAATTGCGATCGCCAGCTAGGGCATATTTATTTAACATTTCTTCTAGCTTATCGCCATAACTTACCTAATGGAGTTGATTGGAGCCACTCCACAAACTGATTTTGCTCAGCTGCTGGCATATCTTGCAATATATCTCTCACTCCTTCAGCAAAGTTGGTATTTCCAAAATACTCCCTACCTAGGCGATAAAGCTCCTGCAATAGAGTGATGATATGGTGCTCTTCCCAAGCAGGAACCTGTAAGGTAGTCAGGGGGTCTATATTGAGCAATTGTTTTACTGCTGCTGGCGAATCCGCTTGGGGAAAGTGCCATTTTTGCAATACGTCAGAAAGATCTTTCTGAAATAGTCCCGCTTGTCTACCCCCCAAAAGGTCTTCCACATCAATGTAAACTGTTTGCAACAGTAGAAGGCAAGCTTGGGTAAACGGCACTAGCTTAGCGTCAGCACCACTCTCAGCTCCGATTTGATCGATCCGGACTTTCCCCCAAACGCTGTAGCGATCGGGTTCTTCTAACAAAACGCAAACTTTGCCGCGATTATCCGTTAGATCTCGCCAAAAGGCTTTAGCTTCTTCAGCTTGGTGGGCATTAAATACACTAATCAAGCGAAAGGATTGCCCTTGGTAAGTAAGAATCGGGATTTGTTGGTCCCGCTTCGGGTGCTGAATACTAGAGATTTCAACATCCTGCCTTTTCAGAATAAACATGACGCTGGCAAACGACTCCTGGCCGAGCTAGGGGTGGTGAGGGGATGCACTGCAACACCTAAGTAACCTTCTTTCTCTTGAGAATGCTTGCGGTTAAGATTGAACTGAGCTGCGATAGAGCCTTTGCGCTTCGGTCTATGGACTTATCCCCTTAAGTCATACCGCTACCCCTGCAAGCACCTGATCTGATGGTTTATAGTGTACCTTGATCGTCAACTGGCTTGTTGCCAGTGTTTCTAAAGTATCAAGTAGCCCATGACCTTCGCTCACAACGAAAATTTCAACAAAGATAACCATTAGCCTATTTTCAGCATAGGTTGGCTTGCCATTATTAGCTCATCAGGGATACAATACCTGATACTGTTTAGCGGTATCAAAAAAATAGCATCTGTTCTTAACAGGAAGCTACTGAGTCTCAGTAAGAGTTTTCCGCGAAACCTAAAATTGGTATAGCTAACTTGATCCTGGTTAAGCCAATCACCTAAACTCAGTACAGTCAAACTATGCTCTCGTAGCTCAGGGGATAGAGCAAGGGATTTCTAATCCCTTGGCCGTAGGTTCGAATCCTACCGAGAGCGTGATAAAAGGAAAAATCAGACAGGCGTAAGGGAAAAGGATGTAAGTTTCTGTCCTTTTCCCTTTCTTTAGTTGAGTTGCTCGGATGACTGAATCAGTACTCTAGATGTGGATACCACATTCTGTTTTCCCTGTGCCGCGCCAACGACCCGCACGTTCATCTTCGCCTTCTGCCACAGGGGTGGTGATGGGTTCATCGCCAATGCTCGGATAGCCTTGGTCGTGTAAGGGATTGTAAATAACGTTATGTTCGTGGACATAAGTCCAGCTTGCGTTACGAGTCCAAGCTGCTAGGGGGTTAACCTTGATGCGTCCCTGGTTGTCAAGTTCAAAAACTGGCATGTCCGCACGAGTTACCGCTTGGTCGCGACGGCGGCCTGTAATCCATGCAACGGTATTCAGTTCTGCTAAACCTCGTTGCAGAGGTTCAATCTTGGTCAGGTGATGGAATTGTTGAATATCCTTATCCCAGAGAGCATCACCATATTGAGCCGCAAACGCTTCGCGAGAATCAATATCTGGAATCTTGTAAACTTGAAGATCCAAATTGTAAAGCTCTTTGGCTTTGGCAACCAGTTCCAAAGTTTGAGGGAAATGATACAACGTGTCTAGAAATATCACTGGTACGGGAGTTGCTGGCTTCAGGTCGCGGTAGAGAATATCTGTAACGACGAGGTCATCAACATTAAAAGCACTGGTTTGCACAAAACCGGTCGGAATATTCTCTACACACCATGCCAAAATTTCTCTAGGGTGTGCCGTGTCAAAACGCTGGTTTAGCTCATCTAAGTTAAAGTTGGAAGGTTGAATCGGTGATTGTGTCGATTGGGTCATACTAGAACAGCTCGTTTAGTGGAGGATTTTCAACTCAGTCGATTTTAACTCACAAAAGAACCTATTCCGACCGGGAAACCGGATATCAAGTTTGCGATCGCATTGCCAACGCTACAGCATACTATTAACCAGCTAAATTTCCGTTGACTAGAAGCGGAAGGATTCTTTCACCAGGGTAAGTCCCACAACTGTACCTTTCCCGCCTTTGGTGCCCCCGCTTCGTTCACCAGAAAGCATCTTCAAAAATATTAGAGACAATCTATGCAATTAATTCTCTACAGTAAACCGGGTTGCCATCTTTGTGAGGGACTGCAAGAAAAGCTAGAGCAGATTGAAGGGTTGCCGTTTGAACTAGAAGTACGAGACATTACCAGCCGAGAGGATTGGTTCCAAGCTTATCAGTACGAGATACCCGTTTTGTGCCGAAACATCGGGGGGCAAGAAGAACCACTTCCCCGTCCTTCTCCCCGTGCAGCAGTACCGCAGTTGGCACGAATGTTACAGAACTATTTATCGGCAGATGAGGCAAAATAGGCGCAGAGACAGGAGGAAAGAGATGGGGGAGACAAGGGAGAACGGAGAGACAAAAGGGAGGTTCCTAACGAGATATGCAGTAAAGTTGCCTCTTGGTCTTCTTCTTTCCCTACCCCATTCCACAATTCCCGATTTCTATGTGAGGAGCAAGAATTGAGATGAAGCTACGCGAGTTATTAGCCCAAATTCCTAGCATTGTACAAATGCCTGCTGACCATCCAGCACTAGAGGCACAAGTGAAGGGACTCTGTACCAATTCCCATGCTTGCCAGTCCGGAGAGTTATTCATTGGAATGCCGGGAACACGGGTTGATGGGGGAGAATTTTGGGAAAGTGCGATCGCTTCTGGTGCTGTTGCTGCCATAATTTCCACCCAAGCGCTGGAAAAATGCCCACCTCAAGGAGAGAGTGCCTGTATTATCTCAGCTTCAGATATGATTACAGCCTGTGCACAAGCGGCAACTGCCTTCTACGGATATCCGGCAAGGCAATTCAAGCTGATTGGTGTTACTGGCACGAATGGAAAAACCACTACTACCCATCTCATTGAATTTCTCCTGACTCATGCTCAGCTACCGACAGCACTTCTGGGTACGCTGTATACTCGCTGGCCAGGTTTTCAGCAAACCGCGATTCACACAACGCCGTTTGCAGTAGAACTACAACATCAACTCCAGTCAGCCGTGGATGCAGGGTGTCAATTTGGCGTGATGGAAGTGAGTTCCCACGCTTTGGCACAAGGACGGGTGAAAGGCTGTCCGTTTGAGGTGGGAGTATTTACTAATCTCACTCAAGATCACCTGGATTTTCACCGCGATATGGAAGATTACTTCGCGGCAAAAGCCTTATTATTTAACTCCGATTATCTCCAGGGACGGGCTATTATTAATGCCGATGATCCTTATGGTCGTAAGTTAATTGAAGCACTGCCTTCAGAGCAAGTTTGGAGCTACAGTGTCACACAAAACTCAGCCGATTTGTGGACAAGTGACCTAAAGTACGAACCAACTGGGGTGAGTGGTAAGCTGCATACACCGACAGGTGAAGTACCTTTTCAATCGCCATTAGTAGGTCAGTATAATTTGTCTAATTTGCTGGCGGCTGTCGGAACAGTTTTACATCTAGGATTGAAATTAGAGTCGGTAGTGGAGGCGTTACCTGAATTTCCAGGTGTTCCCGGACGCATGGAACGGGTGCAAATAAAGGCTGAGCAGGATATTAGTGTGATTGTGGATTATGCTCACACGCCTGATAGTTTAGAGAACTTACTCAAGGCATCGCGCCCCTTTATTCAGGGCAAGATGATTTGTGTGTTTGGTTGTGGGGGCGATCGCGATCGCACCAAGCGCCCTAAGATGGGTAAAATTGCGGCCCAACTTGCCGATGTTGCTGTAGTAACCTCTGATAATCCCCGCACCGAGGACGCGGAAAAAATTTTGCAAGATATTTTAGAGGGTATTCCCTCATCAGTAGAACCGATTGTATTGTGCGATCGCGCGACTGCCATCCGTACCGCCATCTTGCAAGCTCAACCAGGAGACGGTGTTTTAATTGCCGGAAAAGGTCACGAAGATTATCAAATTTTAGGCACAGAAAAAATTCACTTTGATGACCGAGAACAAGCACGCGCAGCTCTCGCTGAGCGATTAACATAATAGTGATTAGTCACTAGTAGTCCACCACAGTCACTTTGACGGGTGAAAATTCTCCGCGTCTCCCCG
>CBKWLJ010000329.1:0-10435 GCA_966675205.1 uncultured bacterium | reverse complement strand
GACTGCCACCAGCCAAAGCAGTCTGTGTGACAGTTGAGGGTGCGGAATGTGGGTTAAAATCCTCCCGCTTACCGCCCCACCCTACTGAAGCTGAGGGTGGGGACACAGGCGGTTAAGTTGTCTTTAATACTAGGTGACTCCCGTTAAAGTCTGCATAAGACTCAACGGGAGAAGCTGATTTGCCTTGATGAGTAGCAATAGTCACTGAATCGGGAGGTTTTTACAGTCGTTTATCCCGATCGCGGCGACGGCGATCGCGCCACTCAACTACTGTCAAATAGAGGATGCCCCCACTGACGAGAACTAATAGCCCCAAGGCGGCGAAAAATAGAACGCTTACAAACGGACTTTCCACAATCTCTCTAGAAACCGTTACGACCCCAAACAACCATTGCAATTGACCAAGTGAACAGAACGAGGACTGAAACCCAACCCAATGACAGAATATCCATAGCGCTATATAAAACTACAAAATCACTCCAAGCCTTATGATAGTTCAATTTGAGCTATTTTTTACTGGCGACACAGATTGTGAACGAGTCTCCTAACCTGAGTGCAGAACGAATTGAATCCTTAAAAGCAGGCACCCTAAGCGCCTTGTCTTTTACCTTGACTTACAGTCTGATCACTGTAGGCAATAGTCTAGTTTTGGCCGAGTCATTTCCAGAACTCGCCTCCTTGCAAGTTACTAAACCACTCGATTTGCTAATCAGGGCGGCAGTTGCCTGGTTAAGTGGGTTTCTCTTTGGTGTAACCTATCGCTATGTCATTCGAGAGGATAGAAATCCTCATCTCAAGGATGGGGCAGCATTAGCTTTTGGGTTAGTTCGAGGATTAGCACCTATAGAAGGACAACAAGATCTAACTGACGCTTTCTGGTTAGTGGGGGTGTTGGGGATTGAGAATATTTTGTGCTTTCTTGTTGCCCGTTTCACCCTAGATTGGGCAATCCATCATCGCTGGATCAAGCCCTTTAAATCAACGCCAGTTTCATAAACTCCTGCTGACCTTATCAGTAAGTCAGAATTGTCATCCTTGCAAAATATAGGCTTCTCCAGTGATCTAGCCAATCAATTCAGTAATTTGTACTGATAGAAAAGCCTCCTCCTCTCCCTCTAGTACAGCGCGGCAAAAATAACCCACCAGTCCAAAAAGGTTAAAAAGCTTAGTGTACAAGCGTTCTTCCCTTGGAGCCTTCTGTCTTTTTTCCTCTGCCTTCTTGTACTAGAGACAAGTAAGAAACTACTGAGCTTCTTCCCCGTAACGGGGAAGATTCGGGAGGGATCTAACCGGAGTGCTATAAGTACGCTAGGAGTAGTTGCTGTGCAGAATTGCATTCAATAGAGCAGTCATACAGACAAGAGCGAGTACTACTGCGAGTGCGTTTATCATAGAAAACCCTGGATTTCTACTTTAAACAACCATTATTAATTATTCTATTAAAATTCATCTATCTAAAGTTAGATCATGGATACCTAGTCGGTTAATCTGTTCATCTTAGAGGCTATCGGTTCACAAGTGGGCAAAGTGTCAATAAACTTGTCCGGAAATTCAGACTGAATGCTCCCCAGCGCAAGAGTTTCCCCCTTATTTTCGGGCAGGTCTAATGGGAAGCCAATTGTTCAATCTTTCTCCCCTTAAGGAAATAAGTTCTCATTTCTCCCTTTCCTTTCACCTGAATTACCCCTCGCTCCTCAAACTCATATTGAGTTCGGAGACATTGGTAAGTCGATTCTGTAACTTGAATGTATCCTGCCACACCATGAGATTCCATGCGGCTAGCCGTATTCACGGCATCTCCCCATAAGTCGTAGATGAATTTTTTGGTACCAATTACCCCTGCAACTACTGGCCCAGTGTTAATGCCAATCCGGATACTCAATGCTGCGTTATGTTTGGCATTGAATTGGGCAACTTCCTGTTGCATGGCTAGCGCCATTTGGGCGATCGCATCGGCGTGATCGCTTCGGGGTTTCGGAATTCCACCCACTACCATATAAGCGTCCCCAATGGTTTTAATTTTCTCTAACTCATAGCGATCACTCAACTGATCGAAAGAGGAAAAAATTTCGTTGAGCAACTGAACAAGTTTTGTAGGGGAAATTTGGGCAGACAAATGGGTAAAGCCCACGATGTCGGCAAACAGAATCGTGACATCGGTAAAACCGTCAGCAATATGCTTTTGTCCGTCTTTCAACTGCTCTGCGATCGGTTCTGGCAAGATATTGAGCAAGAGACGTTCACATTTTTTCTGTTCCTCTGATAGCTTCTCATTCATTTCCTGTAATTGAGCCGTGCGTTGTTTTACACGCAGTTCCAACTCTTTTGACGTTTGACGCAACCTGCCAATAACCAAGGTTATCCCCGACAGCGCCAACACCGATAACATCCCTAACATGATGAAGATGTTCCTCATGCCCTTTTGAGTCTGATCCAGGAAAGGATGTAGGGGAGTGGTGATTTCTAGAACTCCTCGTACATCACCCACTTTCCAGTTTTTTTTGGGACTATCAGAACTTTTGTTGTGACAACTCATGCAGCTAGGCTGGAGAATATCGGCTTGAGCATATCGCAAGGTTTCATGCCCTCGAAACATTTCAACCCGAACAAAGGGCTTGTCAGATTGCTTTCTCAACTGCTGGAGTGCTTCTCGCTCAAAATCGTCTTTAGGCCCTCCTTCCTCACGTCGGTTAGGAAAGGGGTAGTCACTATAGAGTCGGACAAGCATTCCATCTCCATCTTTGTTTGAACTCAGACGCTTACCCAGTTCGATCAAAAAGGTCGCTGGTACAGGAAGACCTCCTTCTTGAGAGAAGTAACCATCGCTTAAAGTCGTTCCATGAATTTCGGGATCGGCTTTAATGTGATCGACGACGGTATCACTGTAGAGGGTGCGAGCGGTATTAATCGCTTGTGCGTATAGCTGTGCATTTTGGCTGGCTTGAAATTTAACCACTCTGGTGGTTAAACGAGAAATATTCCACAGTGATGCTGCGATTCCAGCACACAACAAAAGCGTCAGAATCAGAATCGTTCGCTTGTAGAACAAGCTGGTAAACGCGGACAAGCATTGAGAGATGAATCGGTGCATGGCATCTACCAACAGGAGGAGCTGTCTTAGTTAAATACTTCAACTGCTTACAGCTATCTCCGTAAAACTACAAGTAATTGGTAATTGTATAAACTAGGCTCGAATTAACTTCGTTACGATATCAATCGTAGTTATTATTTCTTACTTAAAGTGAACTCTCATCCTGCAATTCCCTCCACTGGTACCCAGCATTCTTCCGCAGAAACCCCAGAATCTAAAGCAATATTTCCTGGCGAAGTTTTTGCCAATACGGCTGATTTTGATGATGGCATTCGGCAGTTACTACCGCGATATGATGAAATGCTGGATGCCATTGCGCTTTGCATTCCCCCTAACAGCCAGCGCATTCTTGATCTGGGTTGCGGCACTGGCGAAGTGAGTATTAGAGTCCTCAAATGCTGTCCAAGTGCCCAAGTTGTGGCAGTCGATTACTCTCCTCGGATGCTGGAGTTTGCCAAAACGAAGGTAGAAGCGACGGGATATGGACAGCAGTGGACAGGTATTGAAGGAGATTTTGGTGACTGGGCAAATCATCAGCTATCGATTGAAGATGGATTTGATGCTTGTGTTTCCTCTTTAGCCATTCACCATCTCACCCATGAGATGAAGTTAAAGCTTTTTTCCAGAATTCGGGAAAGCCTTAACCCTGGCGGTGTTTTTTGGAATGCCGACCCTGTTGTTCCTGAATCCCCCATTTTGTCAGAAGCTTACCAAAACATTCGAGAGCAGTGGGCAGCTCAACAAGGAACAACATTAGCAGAAATTCGTGCCAAGACGGGTAAAAGTACACCTTACGGTTACTCGCAACCCGACCAACTTGCGACATTAGAGGCTCATTTGCAAATGCTGAAAACTGCTGGGTTTGAAGTGGTAGCTGTACCTTGGAAATATTATGGTTTAGCAGTCTTTGGAGGAGTGGCAGCAGGTGAATAAGGTTTGATAGCTGCACGAAAAAACAAAAAAAGAGAGCCACGAAGGCGACTCTCTCGATTATCAGGGTGCATCTACTAAACATATTATGTCTTTCGGGGGTGAGGGGTGTCACCCCCTATTTTGTAAAGAGTTGATGAAGAATAAGCAGCAAGATTAGAGCACAAGCTAGGTATGCTTGTTTTCAGTTGGCATTGAATTATCTGCGATCGCCTATCACAATACCATGTCCCATCCCATCCTTGAGGTCCGTCATCTCTCCATCGAGTTTTCAACCAAAACCAATCTCGTGCCAGCAGTCAAGGATGTGTCGTTTACCCTTGCACCCGGAGAAACCTTAGGAATTGTTGGCGAGTCGGGTTCCGGTAAATCGGTAACATCACTAGCAGTGATGGGATTGTTACCCCCCAAGGCTCGAGTCACTGGAGAAATTTTATTTCGCAATCCCAATACTCCTAATGCCAATTCTGTGAACTTGCTAGCACTTCCTGCTAACCAAAGACGAATGTATCGGGGTGGGTTAATTTCAATGGTGTTTCAAGAACCCCTGACTTCCCTAAACCCGGTTTACACCTGTGGAGAACAGGTTATGGAAGCGATTTTGTTACATAATCAGGTGTCTCGCAAGGAAGCATACAGAAAAGCGATCGCACTTTTTGATGAAGTCAAGCTTCCCGATCCCAGAGGGATGATGAACCGCTACCCTCACCAACTTTCAGGGGGACAACAGCAACGAGTGATGATTGCCATGGCATTAAGTGGTAATCCCGCGCTCTTAATTGCCGATGAACCCACCACAGCGCTAGATGTCACCATCCAGGCAACGATTTTGCAATTGTTGCAGGAACTACGAGACTCCAGAGGAATGTCTATTCTCTTTATTACTCATGATATGGGTGTGATTGCTGAAATTGCTGACCGTGTAGTGGTCATGTATCGAGGGCAAGCAGTAGAGACAGCAAGCATCTATAATCTATTTGCCAATCCTCAACATCCCTACACGCAAGGATTACTCAACTGTCGCCCTCGTCCAGACAAGCAGTTGAAACGTTTGCCAACGGTAGCTGATTTCATGCAGGTAACAACCAATGCAGTAGGGGAATTAGAAATTATTCCCCAAACTCACTCTGAAGCAGAAAGAGAGGCGTTACTTGCGGAAGTAACAAGTAGCGAAGTAGAACAGCGCTACCAATGCTTACAACAGCACCAACCATTGCTATCCGTGCGTCACCTCACTAAGGAATTCCCGGTGCAAAAAAGGTTATTTGGTAAAAAAGCAGTGTTCAAAGCTGTTGATGATGTCAGTTTTGATGTCTATCCGGGTGAAACATTAGGCTTAGTGGGAGAATCCGGTTGTGGGAAAACAACGTTAAGTCGCTGTCTTTTACGCCTGATTGAACCCACTTCAGGCGAGATCATCTTTGATGGGGATTCAGTTCTGGAACTGAACGCTAAAACACTGCGCCGTTTGCGTCGCTACCTGCAAATTATCTTTCAAAATCCTTACGGTTCCTTGGATGCAAGGCAAAGTATTGGGGAAGCATTAATTGAACCGATGGAAATTCATCGCCTTGGTGGTTCATTATCACAACGAAGACAAAGGGCGATAAACCTATTAGAACGAGTTGGACTCGATCCCAGTGCGATGAATCGAATGCCTCATGAATTTTCTGGAGGTCAGCGACAGCGAATTTGTATTGCCCGGACTCTTGCCTGTGAACCACGATTTATCATCTGTGATGAGTCTGTCTCAGCCCTAGATGTCTCGGTACAAGCTCAAGTTCTCAATCTCCTCAAAGACTTGCAGCAAGATTTTGGCTTGACTTATATCTTCATTTCTCACGACTTGAGCGTGGTGAAGTTCGTGAGCGATCGCATTATGGTGATGAATCAAGGACGGATTGAAGAAATTGGCACAGCTAACTCCATCTATAATCATCCTCAAAAAGACTACACTCGTCAATTAATTCAATCAATTCCTGACGCCACAATAGAAGATATCAAAACCAAGCAATTACATCGTACTGCTATAGCAAAGCCAAAAACAGACGTGAACTGAAGACATAGAAAACCTTAACCACAGATACACACAGATATTATTTTCTATACCACAAAAACTTACTAAAAATTATATCCAAAAGCTCTGCGCCTCTTGGCGAATCCCGCTGTGTTAGCGAAGTGGCACTATCGCGCTTCTTCTGCGTTAAAAAAATAGTTTTTTCACACTAAATGATTCGTTGTCAAAACCTAACATCAATGATTTACGAATTCAGCCTGTGTCTTTTTTATCAAACTCTTCAGTATAAGGTTTATCATCAATGATTGGCTCCTCTTTAGTTTCTTCTAAAGACTCTTTTTTTTCAGGAGAAGCATCAGAAACAACAACGAATTCAGGTCGAATTTCATGATGAAAATGCCATTGATCGAGAATATCTTTGATAATGACTTCTTTTAACCAAACCTGACCTACAACAGTGAGTGGTAGGGCTAAAAGTAATCCTAAAAAGCCAAAAAACGTAGCAAAAAACACCTGAGCGAGTAAGGTAACAGCAGGAAGGAGCGATACCTGCTGCGCCATGACATAAGGAGTAAGTAAATTGGATTCCACTTGCTGAATGATAATGTAAAGAATCAAAACAGCAATCGATTTCCAAGGAGCCTCAAGAAGTGCGATCGCCATCGGTGGCACTACACTTAACGCAGGACCAATATTCGGAATAAATGTTAAAATCCCTGCCAATGCTGCCTGTGCTAAGGGTAGCCTAATCCCCAGAACTAGTAGTCCCACGAAGCTTAACGAGGCAATCACAAACATATTGAAGAGTATACCAACCAGCCACCCCCGCAATGCGATCGCACACTCTTCCAAAATTTCGTCAACTCGACGCCGATAAAACGAAGGAAAAAGCCGGATAAAGCTTCTCCGATAATCACTTGGGTTCGCCAAGAACATCAACGTCAAAATGATCACTAGCAAAAACTTAGCTAGAAAGCTCAAAGAGCTAGAGAAAAAGAGAAATCCACCACCTAATAGGCGATTGACTAGGGGTTGTAACTGTTGAATCAGGTCATCAACATCCGGAACATACTCAATCAACTGGGGCGAAATACGAGTTTGTAGCACCTCAAGCCAAGTACTAAACCGTTGTATTCCCTTAGGAACCAAGCGGCTGAGTTCCTGAAACTGAGCCGCAAAAGGAGGCACAATCAGCCAGAAAAATCCCACTAAGACGGCAAGTAAGAGAAACACCGACAGCAGAACGGCAAAACCTCGCTTCATTCCAGAGCGAGAAAATCGATCTATCAAAACATTTAAGGCATTGGCAAGCACAACAGCGGCAAATATCAGCAGAAGTACCTCTCGGATTTGCCACAGAATATACAGGGAAAGGATAAAGGCAAGTAAGCCAATCCATCGACCCAAACTCACAGCACAACCTCCCAATTGCTCTGGAATTACAAGGGAGTGATCCCAGTTCGATTCAGCTAGATTAGCCGATCTTGACCTGCTTTTTCACGGCATCGGTTTCACAAAGGAAGAAGGGGAACATCCTAGCAAAGAGTAGACCTTCTCCTAAGTTTCCCCTTGTTTTCCTTGTCTCCCTTCCTTTAGCAAGAGGGTTGAAGACTTCTCCGGATAAATCCTGCTACGGCTAAATCGAAAAAGTTAGCTGTCGTGCTGTGCCATCATCCCTAAAGCGCTGTTCTTCAACACCAACTACTTCCACAACCACTTCACGCTCTGGGGGTGTCCAATCTCCTTCTCGTGCCCCAATTTCAACAATGGTTTCTTGTCCTTCTGAACGAACGCGGTAAGGAGTGGTGCAAAAGGCACCTGTTTTATACTCGAAAGAATGGCCGTCATCTTCATACAGCGTAAACTCCCCCGTACCCTTCCAAACTCGAAGCGTCAGTTGGTCTAAAGGACGTTCATCAACGTATTGCATCACTGGAGCCATAGGAATAATGGAGCCAGCACGGACATATAAAGGCATCCGCTCTAGTGGTGCGTGTGCCAAGATATGGGTTGGGCCCTCAAAAACCTCACCACTCCACCAGTCATACCAGCAACCTTCGGGTAAGTACACCGCACGGTGGTCAACACCTGGACGGTATATTGGTGCTGCTAGCAGCGAAGAACCCAGCATCAGTTGATCAGATATAGTGAAGGTTTTGAGGTCATTGGGAAAATGATAGGGCAAGGGCCGCAGAATCGGTACACCACTCGTTGCGGCTTCCCAGAAGAGGGTGTACAGGTAAGGCAGCAGACGGTAACGGAGCTCAATGTACTCGCGGCAAATTTTTTCAACCTTCTCGCCGAATACCCAAGGTTCATGTCGTTCTGTACTCAGTGCCGAGTGGCCTCGCATCAACGGGTAAAGCATTCCTACCTGCATCCAACGAGCAAATAATTCTCCGGTAGCGTTGCCCGCAAACCCACCAATGTCCGCACCAACAAACGCAACACCAGATAAACCCAGATTACAGAGCATGGGGATCGACATTTCTAGGTGTTCCCACAAAGATTGATTATCTCCCGTCCACACGGCTGACCAGCGTTGAATGCCTGCGTAACCCGAACGTGTTAGTACGAAAGAGCGCTCTGTCGGGCGTAGCTGCTCCAGACCTTTGTAAGAGGCTTGTGCCATCATCAAGCCATACAGGTTATGAGCTTCAGCGTGGTTAGTTCTCTCGTTAATCGGCCCTTGGAGGGCATCCAAGGGAAACCAAATCTTGTTACCAGGGTCTCCAAAAGGACGGTCATCAAGGGCGGGTTCATTCATATCGTTCCAGATCCCAGCAACACCAAGACTGGTTAGGTTTTTCTGTAAACTTCCCCACCAATCTCGTACCTCAGGGTTCAGGAAGTCTGGAAAAACAGCTTTGTCAGGCCAGACATAGCCATGAAAAAGCTGACCATCGGTTTTACGCACAAAATAGTTGTTGTTTAATCCTTCATCAAAAACCTGGTAATCGGCTTCTGGCTCATACTTGACACCTGGGTCAACAATCGTCACGGTTTGAAAACCCTCTTGCTTCAGGTCTTGCAGCAACTGAGGAGCATCCCCAAAACGTTTAGGGCTCCAAGTAAACACTCGGTAGCCGTTCATATAATCGATATCAAGATGGATAACATCACAGGGAATGCGACGCTGACGAAATTCACGAGCCAGTTCGCGCACCACTACATCAGATTCATAGCTCCAACGGCACTGTTGGTAACCTAGTGACCATCGAGGCGGCAAGGGCATTCGACCAGTGAGTTGAGTATAGGTATTGAGAATTTTGGCAGGTTCAGAACCGTAGATGACGTAGTAATCCAGTTCAGGCCCCCGTGTTTCCATCCGCCAGACACCAGCTTGCTCAGCACCAATATCAAACTGGCTCCAAAAGGTGGTGTTGAAGAAAAGTCCATACCCAATCCCTGGACGCAATGCCATGAAAAAGGGAATCGCTTGATACATTTCATCCGTCAGTACGCCGTAATCGAGCGCATCAACTGTCCAGTTCGTTTTCACTTCAGCTCGCTTATCGAGCAAACCTGTGCGCTCACCAAAGCCGTAGAAGTGTTCGTCAGTTTCAATCCGTTTCCAACCCGCAACTGCACCTGCACGCCAGCCCATGCTAGGGTTGGCATCTTGGGCGAACGGTTGTCCTGTAGAGTCAAAGAACTGGATACAAAAAGGGTCGCGGTCAACAATGATACGCAACTGCTCGGTTTTGATTTCTACCGCATCTGCTCGTTCTTGCACCTCAAATGGCACGGTAGGCCATTGTTCATCTGCCTGTGCTACCGCCCACGACCGACGCGGTAGGAATTCTCCCGTAGGCGTCATCCGTACCCGAATTAAGTTCGCTGCTAGTACAGTAACACTGACGCAGGAAGCGCCACATTTCAATTGTATCCGGCGCTCATCTCGTTGTATTTCTTCGACTACTCCGATAGTTGACCAAGATTGCTCTGTGGTATGCAGTTGTCCAAAGTATTGCGGCATAATCCCTGATTGACAAACAACATGGATTTGATGAACAGCCCCCTTCCTATTGGGAAGGTAGAGGTGAATTGTTGGTTGAGCGAAGTGTGATGAATGCTCTTCAACTTTTTATTCCCTCATTGAGATTCACACAACCGACTAGCAAAAAGCTTGTACCGCTAGGCACAGATGAACTCAGCTGCCGTGTTGAGAATTGGCTATAACTTGTCAATGTTTTGCTATATATCTGTGGGGTTTCCCAGCTATAAGCGAAACTAATAAAAGTGATTGGATTCGCTGAATCAAAACCCCTTGATTTTGTAAACAAATGTAAATATATTGAGAAACAAGGCAAGATTATTTGCTCGATATCATACCAAGCCTTAAATAACCGCAATCATACTGAACCATGACAACCACATTACAACGCGAGCGTACC
>CBKWLJ010000328.1:0-10435 GCA_966675205.1 uncultured bacterium | reverse complement strand
CGGCAGAAGGAATCCTACGGAAAAATTCACTAGTGCAAGAAGGCAAAAGACAGGAGGCAGAGGGCAGAAGGGATATTGCCTGTACAGTAAGCTTTTTAACCTCTTTCAACTGGATACTTATTTCCGCCACGCTGTACTAGGCATTAGCCACATCTCTTATCCTCTGAACAGTTACAGGCTTCAGTCAGTAAAATCACATCACAGGTAAATGCCCTGACCAGGACATAGCGCTAGGGTGTATCACCACGATTGAGCTAATTTTAAGTATTAGATAAGATAAACATCCTATTTCACAACTGATTTAGACTGGCTATAGTAGGTGCTGAATTTTTCATAAGTTTTGGTAATTCAAGCACACAGAGGCAAACTGAGAAAAATTTAATGGCTCAATCAAGCAAATTCCGCTTCAATTCCAAGCTCAAGCTGATACTCATCGGGGGTTTAGTTATTATCCTGATTGTTGTTACCCAATACTTCAACGTTCGGGAACTTTTGCAAACCTCATTAATTTGGGTGGAAAGTCTTGGTGTCTTAGCACCCATTGTATTTATAGCCATTTACAATTTAGCAACCGTGCTGTTGATACCCGGTTCCCTGCTAACGCTGAAAGGGGGTTGCTTGTTTGGCGTGGTTTGGGGTTCAATTTATGTATTGATTGCGGCAACATTTGGAGCTGTTTGTGCTTTCCTGATTGGACGCTATCTCTCGCGGGATTGGGTTTGCAGGAAAATGGAAAGCAATCCCCAATTCAAAGCAATTAATGAAGCAGTGAAGAAAGAAGGATGGAAAATTGTCCTGCTGACTCGCCTGTCTCCAATATTTCCGTTCAACCTGCTTAATTACGCCTTTGGTGTGACGCAAGTTTCCCTCAAAGACTATGTTTTGGGTTCCATGGGTATGGTTCCCGCTACCGTAATGTACGTTTACATCGGTTCGGTTGCAACCGATTTAGCCACACTCGATATGTCCAATCCACTTACCACTCCAGAAACTCAAATCGTACAGTGGATAATTCGGGGAATTGGGTTGATAACTACAGTTGCCGTAACACTCTACGTGACGCACCTGGCAAAGAAAGCTTTAGACGAAAGCGTTGTACCGCAAGAAATCTCCCATGCTAAAACCAGAAATCGCTAATTTAAAAGTCCTGCAACATTCCCAGAAAACCATGACCAATAACGATGATAGAAACTCGAAAAAGCCTTTCAACTTGGTTTTCTTCACACTGCTTGCGGCTGCCTTCGCCCTGGTAATTTCGGCTACCCCAGCTTGGGCGCTGGAATCTGCCAATACAACAGGGTTTAATCCTCACGAATGGTTGCGAAATGCCTTGCAGTGGATTGACAGCCTTGGTTCTGTGGGGGCAGTTGCATTTATCCTACTCTATATCATCGCCACTGTCGCATTTTTACCCGGTTCCATCCTCACCTTAGGGGCAGGAATTGTCTTTGGCGTTGTATTAGGCTCATTCTACGTCTTCATTGGTGCAACGATAGGAGCCACCGCTGCTTTCCTCGTCGGACGTTATTTAGCACGAGGCTGGGTTGCCCGAAAAATCGAAGGTAACAAAAAATTTCGAGCGATTGACAAAGCGGTGGGGAGAGAAGGACTTAAAATCGTACTATTAACCCGACTTTCTCCTATATTCCCCTTCAATCTCTTGAACTACGCCTACGGCATCACAGGAGTTTCTCTCAAAGACTACGTTATCGGTTCTATAGGCATGATTCCCGGAACAATTATGTATGTCTACATCGGTTCCCTAGCGGGTAGTCTTGCCACAGTTGGCACCGAAACTCAACCCGAAAACTCCACCGTGCAATGGGCGATTCGGATTATGGGTTTTATCGCCACCGTCGCTGTCACACTTTATGTCACTAAAATAGCTCGTAAGGCTTTAGAAGAAGAAGTTTTAGCGTCGAAAGACAATCAAACTGAACCCATCAATCCAAATTAACCAACAACAAGACCTGAAATTTGAACAATATAACAATAAAGATTCTCAATACACATACTCAACTCCCTCTTCTCAATCATAAAAAACTAAAACCCACTTCTATTTCCATAAAAAAACTCTTCAAAATCGCGCCAAAACTCTGCGCTCTCTGCGAAAAACTCTGTAACCCTCTGCGTTAAAAAATAAGCAAAAAAATCAATAAGATAGCCTAGCTCAACCAGTATTAGCCATTAAAGGAGCAAATTATGTCAAACTCATCCTTTCAATCCATAAAATTCCCCCCCATGGATGAGCATAACCAAAAACTCCTTTCCTACGTTCATCCCCCCGATTGGACTAATCCTCAACCTGCCGATTGTTACGACTTAGTGGTGATTGGTGCTGGCACGGCTGGATTAGTCGTAGCAGCAGGTGCAGCAGGTTTAGATATTGGGTTAAAAATTGCCTTGATTGAAAAACATCTTATGGGCGGAGATTGCTTAAATGTTGGTTGTGTCCCTTCCAAATGCATCATTCGTTCCTCCCGCGTCGTTGGTGAAATGAGAGATGCCGAACTTTTTGGTATTCGTCCTCCCAAACAAATTGAAGTCGATTTTCCAGCAGTAATGGAACGGATGCGGAAGCTTCGAGCCGGAATAAGCCATCATGATTCAGCTCAACGTTTCCAACAACTTGGCATTGATGTTTTCTTAGGAGAAGGTCACTTTTTACGAAATAACAGCATTAAAGTTAGTGGTCAAACTCTCCGGTATAAAAAAGCAGTTATTGCTACGGGAGCTAGAGCCGTGCGACCTTCAATTGACGGAATTGAAAAGACAGGTTTTCTCACTAATGAAACCGTATTTTCCCTCACCCAACGCCCCGAACGCCTTGCTGTAATCGGTGGCGGCCCTATCGGTTGTGAATTGGCTCAGGCTTTCCACCGCTTGGGAAGTAAAGTAATCTTATTTCATCGGCATTCTCATCTCTTAAATAAAGAAGATACTGATGCCGCAGAAATTGTTCAAAATGCTTTCATCCGGGAAGAAATTGATTTAGTGCTAGATTCCCAGCTCCAGCGTGTAGAAAATTCCCCTGAAGGCAAGACACTTTATTACACCTGTAATGGCACAAAGCAGTCAGTTACGGTTGATGAAATTTTGGTAGGTGCGGGACGTGCGCCTAATGTTGAAGGTCTGAAATTAGAAGCGGTTGGGGTAGAATACGATCGCAAAGGAGTTAAGGTGAATGATTACCTCCAAACAACGAACCCCAAAATATATGCTGCTGGCGATATCTGCATGAACTGGAAGTTTACTCATGCCGCCGATGCCGCCGCTCGAATTGTAATTAAGAATACTCTCTTCTCTCCCTTTGGTTTAGGACGTTCCAAACTCAGTAATTTGGTGATGCCTTGGGTAACCTATACCGACCCAGAAATTGCCCATGTGGGAATGTACGAACATGAGGCTCAGGAAAAGGGGATTGAGGTCAATACAATTAAGATTCCGTTTAGTAGTGTAGACCGTGCGATCGCAGATGGTGAAGAAGAAGGGTTTGTCAAAATTCACCACAAAAAAGGTTCTGACCAAATTTTAGGAGCAACCATTGTTGCTCGTCATGCAGGTGAGATGATTAGTGAAGTGACGACGGCAATTGTTAACAAGGTTGGTTTGAACGGGCTGTCTAGTGTAATTCATCCCTATCCCACTCAAGCCGAAGGCATCAAGAAAGCAGCGGATGCTTATCGCCGTACACTGCTTACACCGACATCGAAAAAAATCTTGGGATTGCTTACAAAGCTGCCTTGACACTTCTTAAAATGCTAGGAACACCGACAATTATGGAAAGATTTGGGATCAGATACTACGCAGTGCTGTCACCGGATCGAGTTGACTAGCTCGTAGGGCAGGGAGAAAACCAGCCCCCACTCCCACCAACAAGGCTGAACTCAAAGACATAACGGCAATACTACTCTCAAATTTGTAAGGCAACTGAAAGGTATTGGTAACTACCACTGTTAAGCCATGTATACTAACAATTGCAGAAATTCCTCCGAATAGGCTCAATAGTACCGCTTCTAGAATAAATTGCAGCAAAATATCGGTTTGAGTTGCCCCAATAGCTCGTCTTAATCCAATTTCTGGAGTACGCTCCATGACCGCTGCAACAGTAATGTTAGCAATGCCAACTCCACCAATCAAAAGTGAAATGATTCCAACTGCGGTTAATCCTCTTGACGCCAATTCTAACGTTGCTTTTTGCTGAAGAATATCCTCTACATTGCTCCATGTATATAAATTTGAGTCAGGAAAGCGTTGCTTCAAGAGTTGCTTTGTCTGCTCTTCTATCCGCTTGATATCTTCAATATTTTTGGGGCGCATTGAGATATATGTAATTCCCTGATTGCCTGTCATGGCACTATAGGTTGACATCGGTATCAACAATTCTCCTTTGGGTTCATCGCCCTCAGACCTTAATTTAGTTTCCATCACTCCAATGACAAGAAAGGGGTTCTGTCCGGTAAAGATGAGTTTCCCGATCGCATCTTGACCTTGAAAAAGTTGTCGTGCTAGAAATTGATCAATCACAGCTACAGAACGGTAGTTAATAAAATCAACCGTTGTAAAAGGGCGACCGACTAATATTCGTCTACCTGTAGTTTGTAAGAAGTCTAGGGAAACCGATTGAATGTCTGGTTCGGCTTCTTGATCTTGAAATACGGTTTGAGAGGGAATTTCCCACACATAATTCGAGGCACTGATTGCTTGCAAGCCTCGCAACCGTTGTCGTATAAATTCCATGTCTTCTAACTTAGAGTTTCTACCTTCTACTCTCCATAAGGAAACAGAAACTTGAGGTGCATCTCGCTGAGCTAGCTCTTCGGAAATCACGGCTCGACTAATACTGCCAACCTGAAGTGTTGCATTCACTGACGCTACACCCATAAACACTCCCAATGTTGTTAGAGCAGAACGTAAAAGGTTACCGCGTAGAGAGTTAAGCGAGAGAGAAAGAAGACTGAAAAGTGAAAGACTCATGCTTTAAGTTGTCGTTGTTAGAAGTTGCACTCTTGTGAGGGAAGGGAAAAGGGGTAAGGGGTAAAGGTACTTATTGCGCTTCTGGGTTATGTAGAAGGGTAGGGTGGGCAAGAGCTATCGAGCTGGAAAAGCTGATGTTATCGTGGTTCCACTTTGCCCACCCTACAGTGATTGACTCAAGTGCGAGAGTTCAGGAAAGGGGATAAGCTATATGAATCAAGGCTTTCGCTTTTTTTACTCTCATCGGATACAGTGCCAAGTATACGCAAGGGCAGCTTAGTCTGTCGTTTTTACGTTACTCAACTGCCAAGGATTATTGAGGACTTTTAGATGGAGAAGGACTCGATTCTGGAACGACTGGCATTCCGGGTTTGAGAGTAGTATCAGGTGGAGGTAGTATAACGCGATCGCCTGATCGCAAACCTGATTTCACTTCTACACTCGTGGCACCCTCTAACCCTAGAACCACACTCCGCTTTTGAGCTTTGCCATAATCATCTCGAATCCAGATAAAGGGGGGAGATTCAGAGCGATCGATCGCTGAAGGGTCTACCACTACTACATTTTGCCGTTGCTCGTGAATAATTTCTACACTTACTTGGCTCCCTGGAATTAAGGTGCCTGTTGGTGCATCCAGTTTTACAGTCGCAGGGACTTTCGCTTGCGTTGATTGGCGGCGGAATGAAACTTGAGATTCATCCGCTGCGATCGCTTGAGGATAAATGCTTTGGACTCGTCCGGTAAACAGCTTATCATCCGGTCCGATCACTTTAATCCGAGCTTTTTGGTTCACTTTAACTTTAGCTGCATCCAACGTAGATAGCTGTAACTGCACCAGTTCTTGTGCTGGATTTCCCAATGTCAGCAAGACATCCCCAGGTTTGACTCCATCCCCATCTTTGACATTCAGGTCGAGAACCATCCCTGAAATCGGTGCTGTTACGATGTTATTTTGCAATTGCTGTTGAATGCTGGCTTGCTCCACCTGAAGGCGCTGAAGTTCTCGACTGTTGGTGTTGGCTTCTGTACGAGCTTCTTGCAATTGAGCTTGAGCGTCTAATACTTTGTCTTGGAGTTGTGAGGGGCGTTTTTCCTCAGCTTGAAGGCGCTGGAGTTCGAGTGCTTCGGTGTTGACGGTGGTTAAAGTATCACGCACAGTAAACTCTGCATTGCGGACTTGTTCTTGTTGATCTTGGAGTTCGTTACCGGGGATAAAGCCTTTTTGCGCCAAAACTTCGAGTTGCTGTAATTTTTGTTTTTGTGCGACTAGCTTCTCTTGAGCTTCTGCCACCTTTTGGCGACTGCGTTCCAAGATAAGTTCTTGCTTGCGAATCAGAAATTGTTGGTTAACGGGTGCTTTGAGTTCTTCTTGAGCTAATGCCAGTTGTTCTTGAGCTTCTGCCACTTTTTGGCGGCTACGTGTCAGCTTGAGCTCTTGTTTACGAATCTCCAATTTCTGGTTATCGAGGTTAGTTTCTCGCTGTTGACTGCGGAGAATCAGCAATTTTTGACCGAACCGAATGCGATCGCCGACTTTGACCAATACCTGATCTACTGTAACCTCTCCTGGGGACTTCAACTGTTGTTGACCGCCCAGTTCAACCGTACCACTCTCATTAATCGCAAGTTCTACATTTCCCTGCTTTACGGTAATCAAGCGTACTGCTACAGGCTGAGACGATGGATGAAGCGTCTGGCCATAAACTAGCCAACCTCCGGCACTAACTACAGCTAATACCCCTGACAAGGCTAACCAGCGAATTCCGGATTTGAATTTCTGTTTTCCCTGAAGCTCTAGCATCAAGTCTTTACCCTCTCAAGGAAGCTGTGACAAACAGCGGCTTGCAAGGAGGGATAGGATAGAGCGCTGGTAACTCAAATCGTTTTTCTTCCGGATGTTGCATTGTATCTGGCAGGGTGGACACACCATCTCCAAATGCTATTCGTTCTCAACATCTTCGGCAAGCCACCAAAAGTAGTGTCTTGGTGACGCGCCCACACATAAAGGGTATTGACGCTTTCTAATTTAGGGTAATGAGGGGGCTGACAGCAGGATGAACAATAAAAATCAACTAATTGAGCCATTTTGATTAGTCTTTGAGAGCTTGTATAAGCAGGAAAGTAAGATTGCGTTTGAGTTTGTTTCTTAAATCAGCTTTTGGAAATAAATACCCTAGAAACGATTAATGCACATAACTACTGGCGTAGTAAAAATGATATTTTTAAAAAATCGTAGTTCGTAATTGATATTTGAACCGGGATGCGAGACCCTATTCAAACATAGATGTCTTAAAAGACGAGTCTTGTAACCCAGCGAATTGAATTTATAATTACGAATTACTTGCTTCACGCATTACGAATTATTCGGTCAAAACTCTATTCAATACTGTGGAGTGAGAGTGCCATGAAACAATTCACAAGTAGCACAGGTTGGTTACTATCAGTAGTGCTTTATGCGATCGCACCTTGGGGCAGTATACTTGGGACGACAGGAAATGTCCAAGCGCAAATTAGCCCAGAACCCAATTCTCAAACAACCATTAACCTCAACAGCAATACTTTTGACATCACTGGAGGGAACCTAGCTGGTACTGGAGATAATCAGAATCTTTTCCATAGCTTCCAGCAATTTGGACTGAATGCTGGACAAATTGCTAATTTTGTGTCTAATCCGAATATCCGTAATATTCTGGGGCGGGTTGTGGGAGGTGAACAGTCTGTGATTAACGGACTGATTCAAGTTACGGGTGGACAATCTAACCTGTTTTTGATGAATCCTGCCGGAATTATTTTTGGTTCAAATGCCAGCTTAAATGTACCTGCTAGCTTCACTGCCACCACCGCTACAAGCATTGGTTTTGGGACTCATTGGTTCAATGCTACTGGTGTTAATGACTATCCTTCTCTCGTTGGTTCTCCCACTGCCTTTACCTTCAATCTCACTCAACCCGGAGTCATTATTAACTCTGGTAATTTGAGCGTCAATGCAGGCAATCTCACTCTTATCGGCGGCACAGTTGTGAATACAGGACAACTTTCAGCACCCAACGATCAGATTACAGTGGCAGCGGTACCTGGGAAAAGTTTAGTGCGGATTAGCCAACAGGGAATGCTGCTGAGTCTGGAAGTTGAACCTCTTACAGATACTCAGTCAGAAAACTGGACATTGCCAGTGAAGTCCCTTCCGGAATTACTTACAGGTGACAGTGGAGGAAATGCAACGGGGTTAGCGGTGAACAGCAACGGACAAGTAGAACTGACAGGTTCAGGTTTGAGGGTAGAAAACGGCGATGTCGTCGCAAAGAAAGTGACAGCCGAAACCCTAAAGCTGCAAGCTAACCGCAATCTTACTTTAGTAGAAAGCGAGCTGAAATCAACGGGTGATATGCAGTTGATTGCACAAGATACAGTGCAAGTGCGCGATACTGCTGAGCAACCCTTTATCGCTCAAGCCGGAGGCAACCTCGAAGTTCAGGGTACCAATAAAATCGATATTGTTGCTATCAATAATCCAGCAAGTGGTCTATCTTCTGGTAAAGATATGGTGTTGCGTTCTGCAAATACCGTTTCGGGTGATGCTCACTATTCGACAGGTGGTAACTTCAAAATCGAGCAGTTAGACGGAAGTGTGGGTTCTCTCTACAGTCCTGATGATCCAATAATTCTTGCTGCGGGAGATGTCACTCTAGGAGACTACACGGGAGCCTCATTACACATTTTGGCAGGGGGTAGTGTAACCCTGGGCAATGTCACGATTACCGATGTAGACACAACAGAAAACTCTATTAATCCCAATAACCCCGATCCTTTTTTAGCGAGTCTTGCAACCATTCCTCAGTCAGATGATACAGCTTTAACCTATAATTCAACTCCCTATTCCTCCAGTGATGGCAGCGTTCAACGTCTTGATGGAATCCCCTTGGTTATTGATGGGAGTACTCAACCGACCTTGGATGTTCGTGCTGGAATTGATTGGGCGCAACTAGGTGGATTTCCTGGCGACGATAGAGTGATAGGAACGGTCTTATCTGAGCCTACTTTTGCTGCCCCAACGAGTGCGGATATAAAAATTGATAGTATTACAGTTCCTAGTCTAGGTGTTGTCTTTCTAACGAATCAATATCAGCCCAATGCCGCATTACCCGGTGGTGCAATTCAAGTAGGTCAAGAAGGCTCAACGAATGCCAGTATTCAATTTTCAGAGTCTGATTTCTTTGGTTCAACTCAACCGAATAGTGTTGTTGTGATCGACTCGCGCTCAAACATTACAACTGGAGACATCGGCGAAGAAGGTTCTTTTCAAGGTAACTTTGATGTTACTTCTATTTCTGTCGATTTGTCCGCTGTCAATGACATCAAAACAGGGCGGATTATGGCTGCTGGCTTGTTGGGCGGTGGTGCTTCTCTGAATACTTCAGTAGTGTTGAATTCAACGGCAGGCAATGTTGTTGTTGAATGGATTAGTGCTGGTGCCAATGGTATTGATATTCAAGCCTCTGGACTGTTTCAGGCTACAGGCTCTTTTCCACAGTTTTTTGAATCTATCCCTGTAGCTCCTCTCCCAGGTACCCAGCTACGCCAGTTTTTGGATGCAAAAAATATTCCAGTGCAGAATGATTCTGAGTCAATTCCTGTCGATCTTGCAGAGGATTTGCCGACTAGCATTCTCGCCAGACCTAACTCTCCTAGTTTGCGTCCTGATGGTTCACTCAATGCACCTATCACTATTCGCTATGGCAACGGATCTAGAACCTTAATTGATCAGACGGTTAATGTTTCTAGTGTTGGTGATCCATCCGCGACTAGTCCTAGTCGTATCCTGATTCAAGGGGGAGATGCTGGATTTTATGGAGGGCCAACATTGAGCAGGATTATCCCTGGTGATGACGAGTTTTTGATACAAAATCCAGATTTTAATTCTCCAGATCCTTATATTACTGTGTCACCTAACCCTAACAGTAATTATTTTAATGGAAGCACACTTTACAGAAATCAAAGCTACAGTACTTTATCATTTGCCTCAAACGAATTTCCTGTTGACGCTAGTGGTGCTGTTGGCGCAATTGCTATAGGTGCTGGAGTAGATGCTGGCTTTTACGGCTCAACTCAAAATATAGCTTTTGGCCCAATTTCAGTGACTCCAGACCCAGTTAATCCCATCAATCCAACCAATCCCATCAATCCAAGTAATCCCATCAATCCAAGTAATCCCATCAATCCAACCAATCCCATCAATCCAAGTAATCCCATCAACCCAAGTAATCCCATCAACCCAACCAATCCCATCAACCCAACCAATCCCATCAATCCAACCAATCCCATCAACCCAACCAATCCCAGCAATCCAACCAATCCCATCAATCCCAGCAATCCAACCAATCCCATCAATCCCAGCAATCCAACCAATCCCAGCAATCCAACCAATCCCAGCAATCCAACCAATCCCAGCAATCCAACC
>CBKWLJ010000327.1:0-10532 GCA_966675205.1 uncultured bacterium | reverse complement strand
ACGCCTGTGCGCCGGCGCCGGGCTCGACATCGAGATGATGGAGACGTCGTTTTTGCTGATGAAGACGATGAAGGCGTCGTTTCTACAAATACTAATGATAAAAACTTAATTTTTCCTGACCCCCAACAGTTATCTCTATCCACCGAAGACACCTGGAAAATCCTCATGGTGGATGATGAAGCCGAAATTCACAATGTTACCAAACTGGTACTGAATGACTTTACTTTTGAGGACAAACCCATAACTTTTATTAGCGCTTATTCCGGGGAAGAAGCTAAGGCCTTAATCCAACAACATCCGGATACGGCACTGATTTTGCTCGATGTGGTCATGGAAACCGATAACGCAGGTTTAGATGTCGTGAAATACATTCGGGAGGTTTTGGGTAACTTAATCGTGCGGATTATTTTACGCACGGGTCAGCCAGGACAAGCACCCGAAGATGTAGTAATTATTAACTACGATATTAATGACTATAAAACTAAAACTGAATTAACGACCCGTAAACTTTTTACTGCCCTGGTGGCCGCATTGAGATCATTTCGTGCTCTCACTAAGCTGGAGGAAAGTAGAAGAGAGCTGGCAAAAATAGCTCAAGCTTCGGCACGATTTGTCCCCCGACAATTTTTACACTTTTTGCAAAAAGAGAGTATCGTTGATGCCACGCTAGGGGATTCGGTGCAGGCCGCAATGACTATTTTATTTGCCGATATTCGCTCTTTTACGAGTATGTCGGAGAAGATGTCTCCTCAAGAAAATTTTGATTTTATTAATTCTTACTTACGCCAGGTTGGTCCTGTTATTCGCCAGAACAACGGCTTTATTGATAAATATATCGGCGATGCCATCATGGCATTATTTCCGGAAACGGTTGATGATGCTGTGGTTGCGGCGATCGAAATGCAAAAACAGGTGGCAATCTATAATCAGGATCGCCAAAATACGGGTCATTTACCCATTGCGATCGGCATTGGTATCCATAGCGGAAACCTCATGCTGGGCATTATTGGGGAAGAGGAGCGGATGGATAGCACGGTGATTGCCGATGCGGTGAATCTGGCGTCTCGATTGGAACAGCTCACTAAGCTTTACGGAGCAGATATTATTGTGAGCGGAGAAACTTTGTCTCAACTGGATGACCCCCAAAAATATACCTGTCGATTTCTTGATCGCGTTAAAGTAAGAGGAAAAGAGTCTCCTGTGGCTGTATTTGAAATTTACGATAGCGACCCTCAGCCCCTTCTAAAACTCAAAACCCAAACTAAAACTGAGTTTGAGCAGGGTGTTTGGCTCTACTTTCAGGAGAAATTCAAGGCTGCACGGCAACACTTTGAGCGAGTTTTGCAAGTGAATGACCGAGATTTAGCCGCTCGTCTTTATCTAGAACGATGCGATTTATCTCAACAGACTGGACTAGCGCTGAAATGGGAAGAAGTAGAAGTATTTGGAAAAAATAAAGGGGGTTAAATTATGAATGATAAATGCTGAATTATGAATTAAGCACTTATGCATTTAAAAGAAGATATTAATTCTTACTAAATTTAAAATATTTAAGCATTTTTATGGAAGCTTTATAGTCATTAAATTACCAATCATTTCATAATTCATATTTGATTGATAATCGTTCCTACTTTCTAGCCTGTACTGGCAACTTAATCACAAATTCTGTCCCCTCGCCCTGTAAAGATTTTGCCTCAATTTTGCCTTGATGCTGTGTAATAATTTGATAACTAATAGTTAGCCCTAAACCTGTACCTTTACCAGGTTCTTTTGTGGTAAAAAATGGATCAAAAATCCGGTCTTGAATTGCGGTTGAAATTCCACATCCATTATCAGCAATCCTAATTACAATCCAATTCGGCTCTAAAACTTCTGTACTAATCCGAATCCTAGGAATTCGGGATTGATTTTTTTGCTGTTTGTTAGTGTTTACGCACCCCTCTTTGCAGGAATAGCAAGAATTTATAGATGCCCATCTTGAAGCTTGACTTGAACAGCTATCACTATCCTTTTCTCTATATTCTGTCGGCATTTCTAATGCATCAAGGGCATTGCATAAAAGATTCATAAAAACCTGATTAATTTGTGCGGGGCAACATTCCACGAGGGGTAAATCGCCATAGTGCTTGATAATCTCAATTCCTTGCTGGAGGCGGTTGTTGAGAAGGAGAAGGGTATTCTCGATTCCTTCGTGAAGGTTGACTCGCTTCATTCCCACTTCATCCAAGCGCGAGAAATTTCTCAAGCTAAGTACAATTTCACGAATGCGGTTCGCACCCACCGTCATGGAGGAAAGAATTTTGGATAAGTCTTCAGCTAGGAACTCGAAATCAATATCTTCCAATTGTTCTTGAATAGCAGGTTGGGGTTCCGGATAAAATTGCTGATAAAGGCGCAGTAATGAGAGTAGATCTTGAATGTAATCGCTGGCATAGTTGAGGTTGCCGTAGATGAAGTTGACAGGGTTATTGATTTCATGAGCTACACCAGCAACCATTGCTCCTAAACTGGTCATTTTTTCAGTTTGAATAAGTTGGGCTTGGGTTTGTTTGAGTTCCTGGGTGTAGACTGCAATTCGTTCAATGAGCTGATTGAGAGATGTAGCTAAAATACCCACTTCATCTTCAGTCATCACAGGTGCTCTCAACGCAAAATTGGATTCATCTGCGACGTTTTGAGCAACGTTGGTAACATGGCGGATGGGCTGAACGATCGCATGACTGGTATACACAGCAAGTAGGGCGGCAAGGAAAACCGATAGCAACATACTGGCAGCGATAATTTTTACCCGCAATGCTCCTGCTTGCGCGAGGATGGCAGTGGCTTGCTGATGTTGAGTTTGAGCGGTTGCAATCATCTGAGTGAGTTGCTCAGATAGCTGATCGAGTGTGATCGCTACTTCGCCACTGTTATTCCTCGACAGTTGTTGTTGAGCGAAGAAAATTTCATGAGGCTTCACATTCGCTGTATCAACTTCTCTTAACAAAGATTCTGTGAAATTGCTATAGACATTGACAGCGATAGCGTAACGCTCTAATAAATTGTGCAATTCGTTAGAGTTGGTTAAGGTTTGGTTATCCCGATTGTTAATAAAGTGTTCCGTTTGAACCAGTAATTGTTGAGCATTTTTAATACTGTTTTGAAATGCCTCATGTTCGTATTGCAACCCAACTTCGTTGCCTACAGCGCCTGCCAATCGAGAGGCGTGCGATCGCGCCTGCAAAATCGCCATTTGCAATGCTGTCAGTAAATCTTCTTGCTGATGCGTATGAGCCATTGCTTGCATCGCCTGATTTTGATAATGCTCTCCCAGCATTAATCCAGCACCTGTGCCTAAAATCGCAACACCCACACACAGAGCATATCCAGCACCTATTTTTCTCCGGATCGTGGCATTCAAGAATAATCGCTGAATCCAGCGCTGGATTATTGCCATCGCTACAGCTTGATTTTGATCTTCATTTTTCACAGACACAGCCTGATTTTCTATTTGCTGAGCCGCTAGCAACGAATTACACAAAAATGTATTCTTTTGCCGTAGTACATTTATGAAATCTCTGTACCGATATCTGACAGGAATCACAGCATTTACACATATAATAAGTTTTATAAGTCTCCCTTATATCTAGTCTAAATAGCTTTAGATAGGCTCTTTGGTGAAGTTTTGAATAAGTTTTTCATCTACTGATGAATTCATCTTCATTCTTGTGAGTACGGCGCTAAACAAGAGTCAGGAGTAAGGAAAAAATTTTTTTCTTTTGTCACTAATTAATTCAAAGAGGAGTTGCAGTCAAAGAAAAGGTCAAATCGTCTCATTTTCCGTATATCTTAATTTTTTCTTAACTTTAAGTTTACGAACCTTCATTTATCACCCGATCCAGGCTTTTTGTATCAAAACGAACAATTCATGAGGTATCCTCGCTCTAATATCACACCTTGACTGCGAATGTCTCTACATCAGCAGGGAGAACTTAGGAGGGGCATATTATTATGGCGAGGCGATTTGGGCGACGTAAGTTTTTACTTTACGGCTCTGCAACGCTGGGAACTAGCATTCTTATAAAAGCGTGTACAAACAGTCCAACTACCACTACATCCGAAAGCCCAACAACGGCGGCATCTCCCGTAGCAGCGGCTGGGGGAAGTAGTGGCGATACGATCAAAGTGGGAATCTTGCACTCCCTCAGCGGCACAATGGCGATTAGTGAGAAGAGTGTCGTCGATGCCGAACAGCTAGCCATTGAGGAAATCAATGCAGCAGGGGGAGTGTTAGGCAAGAAGATTGAGGCTGTTATTGAAGATGGCGCTTCTGACTGGCCGACCTTTGCCGAAAAAGCGAAAAAGCTCATCGATCAAGACAAGGTAGTGACCATCTTTGGCTGCTGGACTTCAGCAAGTCGCAAAGCTGTCCTACCCGTGTTTGAAGAAAAAAAACATATGCTCTGGTACCCTGTGCAGTACGAGGGTCAAGAGTGTTCCAACAATATCTTTTACACGGGTGCTGCCCCAAACCAACAAATTGAGCCATCAGTTGATTGGTTATTGGAAAATAAAGGCAAAGAGTTTTTCTTGGTTGGCTCTGACTACGTTTTCCCACGCACAGCTAACACCATTATTAAGGCACAGTTGGCAGCCAAAGGCGGCAAAACGGTCGGAGAAGATTACTTACCGCTCGGCAATACTGAAGTTACGGCTATCATTACTAAAATTAGAGCGGCTTTGCCTAATGGTGGCGTAATTTACAACACACTCAATGGTGATAGCAACGTTGCTTTCTTTAAACAATTACGAGATGCAGGGTTGGGGCCTGATAAATATCCCAGTATGTCAGTCAGTATTGCAGAAGAAGAAGTTAAAGCCATTGGCCCAGAGTATCTCAAAGGTCACTATGCGGCGTGGAACTACTTCCAAACTGTAGATACTCCCACTAATAAAAAGTTTGTAGAGGCGTTTAAGAAAAAATACGGTGCAGACCGAGTTACCAATGACCCTATGGAATCTGCCTACATCGCAGTTTACTTGTGGAAGCAGGCAGTTGAGCAAGCCAAGTCAACGGATTTAGAGGCAGTCCGAAAGGCGGCGGTAGGTCAAACTTTTGATGCTCCACAGGGCCAAGTAACGATGGATCAAAGCCATCACATCTCCAAGTTTGTGCGGATTGGTGAAGTGGGAGAGGATGGTCTATTCAAGATTGTTTATTCTACTGACAAAGCCGTTACTCCACTTCCCTGGAATCAATTTGTAGCTGAAACTAAAGGCTATGGTTGTGACTGGTCTGATCTGAGCAAAGGTGGCAAGTACAAAATTTAAGGTTGAAGGTTAGAAGGTTGTTAGCGCAGCGGGGTGTAGCCCAGGTTGAAGGTTGTTCGGCGCAGCCGTTCCCGAAGGGTAGGTTGGAAGGTTGAAAGTTCAAATTGTACATTTTGCTTACCTTCCTCTCTGTTAACCTTCAACTTACCCTCACTATCAACCTGCTAACCGACTGAGGGTAGATCACTAGGTAAATAAATATTGTGCTGACAGTACTATTTGATAGCCTATTTAACGGCATTAGTATTGGCGCTGTTTTATTAATTGCAGCGCTAGGATTAGCCATTGTTTTTGGCCTTATGGGCGTGATTAACATGGCTCACGGTGAGTTGATGATGCTGGGAGCCTACACGACTTATGTGGTGCAAAATGGCTTCAAACCGCTAGGAGAGCCGTGGTTTGCTACGTATATTTTGTTTGCAATTCCGTTAGCATTCCTAGTGACGGCTATCGTGGGGTTGATTTTAGAGCGAGGGGTGATTCGATTTCTCTACGGACGCCCCTTAGAAACCCTCTTGGCAACTTGGGGAGTGAGTCTGATTCTGCAACAGTTTGTGCGTAGCGTGAACTGGGTGTTGGTAATTGGGATTGCTTTATTTTGCTCGCTATTTTTTGGGGCGCTATGGGTATTATTGCGACGCCCAGATATTGAGCGGATTCGTAACTGGGTAGTGGCGGTGATGTTACCGCTATCTTTAGGAATTGCTTGGGCGTCTGGGGCATTTTTGAGTCAGACTTACAAACTGGCAGTTACTCAGCCTTGGTTTGGTGCTCAGAATGTGAATGTTACAGCACCGAGTTGGTTACGAGGAAGTTTGCCACTTTTTGGGATTCAACTGCCTTTTACACGGCTGTTCATTATTGGGTTAACGATTCTTTGTTTGGCTGGGATTTACCTATTTTTGCAACGTTCTGCTTGGGGATTGCGAATTCGTTCCGTAACGCAAAACCGGAGTATGAGTGCTTGTTTGGGAATTCCGACAGGAAAAGTGGATGCTTTGACGTTTGCTTTAGGTTCTGGTTTAGCAGGTGTTGCTGGTTGTGCGATTAGTTTGTTGGGTTCTGTAGGCCCGAATACTGGTCAAAACTATGTTATCGATACGTTCATGGTGGTGGTTGTTGGCGGTGTCGGGAAGTTGGTCGGCACGATTGTCGCGGCCCTCGCAATTGGTACAGCTAACTATCTGATCGGTTCCGGAATTCTCGCTCTAACACTGGCACCGATCAAACCGTTGGCTGATGTCTTTACCTTCTTTGCGACCACCAGTATGGCAAAGGTAATGATTTTTGTTCTAATTATTGCGTTTCTTCAGGTGCGGCCGGGAGGAATTTTCCCACAAAAAGGGCGCACGGTTGATGCTTAAAAAGTTCCCGCATTGCTCTATAAGAACAAACATTTTTTTATTGAGAACGAATGACCAATAACCAATGACCCATGACTAATGACTACTAATTCATTTATTGAAATTCCAGGTATTGACCGACGGCATCAGCGTCGTCGGTTACAGTTAATTGAAGTGGGGGCTGTTGCGGTTGTGGCATTGCTCCTGCTCTTCGTTATGCCTACCGTTCTCACCAGTGTTCGCATGAATCAGTTGGGGCGGTTTTTGGCATTAGCGATCGCAGCGCTCGGCATTGACTTAATTTGGGGTTATACAGGACTACTCAGCCTTGGACACGGCATCTTCTTTGCCTTTGGGGGCTATGCCCTAGCGATGCATTTGCAATTAGCGCCGATAGAAGCAGGGAAGTTGCCAGAGTTTATGAACCTCTACGGCGTGACACAACTGCCCTGGTTTTGGTCGCCTTTTGATTCCTTCGGGTTGGCTGCGATCGCTGTTCTTGTTGTACCCGCTTTACTGGGGGCAATTCTGGGTTATTTGGTATTCCGTAACCGCATTCGAGGTGTTTACTTTTCCATTCTCACTCAAGCGGCAACCATTGTCTTTTTTAACTTCTTCAATGGTCAGCAAAAACTCTTTAACGGCACCAATGGTTTGACTAATTACAAAACCTTATTAGGCGCACAAGTCAATGCACCACAGACGCAATTTGTCTTTTACGCACTGACGATTTTGTTTCTGATTGGAGCATATGTCCTTTGTCGTTGGTTAACGGTGGGACGCTTTGGTAACGTATTGATTGCCATTCGTGATGACGAAAGCCGGGTGCGGTTCACGGGTTATAACCCTACAACTTATAAGGTTTTGGTATTTGCAATTTCCGCCGCGCTTGCTGGTTTAGCAGGAGCTATGTACACCTTGCAAACTGGCATCATCTCGCCCAAGGCAATGGATATTGCCTTTTCGATTGAGATGGTGATTTGGGTCGCAGTGGGAGGTCGCGCCACTTTAATTGGAGCCATTTTAGGGGCGCTAGTGGTGAATTTCGCCAAGAGTTTGTTGAGCGAACAATTCCCGGAAATTTGGCTATTTTTCCAAGGGGCACTATTTTTGATTGTGGTGATGGTGCTACCGGATGGAGTGGTGGGATGGTTGCGATCGCAAGGTATTGATCGCTTGCTACGCCTCGGCCGACCGAAATCGCTCATCACTTACCCAAGTTTGGAAGAAAACCCGGAAGTTCAGCGTGAACGGGAAAGTTTGGGAACACAGGAGTAGAAACAACAATAGATGGAGACAGATGAAGGAGGCAGAATTCAGGAGTCAGAATTCAAGAGTCAGAATTCAGGAATTAGGAGAAAGAGATTTTCATCGCAACGGTTGTGCGCGTGAAGCGGTAGCGACAAAGGAGCTTCAGCTATCGCTCTACTCAAATTGCATATAGTGTCTAATCTAAAATCGGGAGAGGCAGCGTGAATGGGAAGATTATAGAAACAGAAAATGTCACTGTTAGCTTTGACGGCTTCAAGGCTATCAACAATCTGAATTTCAACATGGATGCCGGGGAGTTGCGGGTGGTGATTGGGCCGAATGGAGCTGGAAAAACTACATTTTTAGATGTAATTACAGGGAAGGTACAGCCAACACAAGGGCGAGTACTATTTAAGGGACGAAACCTAAAACGCTTGTCAGAACATGAAATCGCCCTGTTGGGAATTGGTCGCAAGTTTCAGACTCCACGAGTCTACCTCAACCTCACTGTTCGCGAAAACTTAGAACTTGCCTGCAATCGCCAGAAAAATGTTTTAGCGACCCTCTTTGGTCGTCCCTCAACCTTTGAACGAAAAACTCTACTTGGCTTACTCGAAACAATCGGCTTAACTGCCAAAGTAGATTTCGCGGCAGCATTACTCTCTCATGGGGAAAAGCAACGTTTAGAAATAGGAATGTTAGTGGCTCAATCCCCAGATTTATTATTGGTAGATGAACCCGTGGCCGGGTTAACTGATGAAGAAACCGAAAATGTGGGAAATTTGCTTTTAGCCCTAGCCGAAAGTCACTCCATCTTGGTGATTGAACACGATATGGAATTTGTCAGGCAAATTGCTCGGAAAGTAACAGTATTGCACGAAGGTTCAGTACTGTGTGAAGGCAGTATCGAGGAAGTGCAAAATGACCCCCGCGTCATTGAGGTGTACCTGGGAGAGCCACTGGAAACGAATAAAGAAATTGCTGAAGTGGAAAACTGAGGGCAAAATTTTAACGCCAAGGAAACAAAGGAAGTCGCAAAGGAACGCAGAGAATGATGCCATAAAGTCACTAGAAACTATAAGCCCTATTCCCTAACTTTGCGCCCCTCTGCGTAAAATCTCTGCGTTCTTTGCGTTAAAAAATTCTTATGCTGCAAGTTTCGAGTTTAAACGTCTACTACGGCGAAAGCCACATCCTCCGAGATGTTGATTTGAGTGTACCTCCAGGGCAGATGGTTTGCCTGATTGGGCGCAATGGTGTGGGCAAAACCACTCTGCTGAAAACCATCATGGGATTACTCAAACCTCGTACAGGAAGCATTGCCTTAGCCGGAGAAACGATTACGAATAAATCTCCCGATCAACGGGCAAGATTGGGAATTGGTTATGTACCTCAAGGACGAGAAATTATTCCCCGCTTGACGGTAAAAGAAAATCTGTTGCTGGGTTTGGAGTCGGGACGTAATGGGAAAAACGGGAAACAAGAGATTCCTGATGATATTTTTACGCTATTTCCCGTCTTAAGAACTATGCTTTCCCGGATGGGGGGTGATTTAAGTGGGGGGCAACAACAACAATTAGCGATCGCTCGTGCTTTAATGGGCCGTCCCCAGTTACTCGTGTTAGATGAACCCACTGAAGGGATTCAACCCTCTATTATTCTAGAAATCGAAGCGGCTGTCCGCCGCATTGTGGAATCCACGGGAATTTCTGTCTTACTCGTCGAACAACATCTGCACTTCGTTCGACAAGCCGATAAATACTACGCGATGCAAAAAGGCGGTATTGTCGCGTCAGGTTCGACTAGTGAACTGAGCAATGAAGTGATTCAACGATTCCTAGCAGTGTGAAATTACCTGTTAAGGGTTCAGAACGTCCTGTAAAAAGTCAGATACAAATACCTAGGACAAAATGCTAGTTTAAGCAATAACCTATGCTTTTTAGCAACGGTCATGGACGGTGCAATGATCAGCTTTGCGGAATGCAGCTCCTGACGCACTAATTTCATACGATGGTCATATAGGAGTTATATAGTGCTGCAAAGACGTTAGTTGGAGCGACTTATGACCCAAACGCTAAATTCGTTAGGCAAAATAGCTCTATCGTACTTGTCCTCATCTATGCCGTCCTCAGATTCCGGTAGCTTCCCCAATCGCAAAGGTAAAGCTGCTCCAGCTCGGTCAATCCGACGATGCAACATGATAACAATCACCGGAAGCTGGTTCAATCGCATGACCCGTCGCTTCAGCATTCACGAAAAAATTGGCTATGGGTATGTTTTATCCATTAGCATTGCCGTTTTAGGAACTGGAGCGGGGTTAATTGTAGGAGAGCATTATGATGACAAAGCTGTAAGGCAATTCGGCATCGCTCAAGAACGATATGAGCAGCTTGATCACTTAGAAAAATTAGTATGGAGAATCAAGTTTCATCAGCAACAGCTAATTATACTCTCGAAAGACCGTACCCTTCAGTCAGAAGATATCAAGCAACTACAGAAAGGTGTTGCTGAAGTTAATAACCACGTTCATGAACTTAAAATAAACCTCAAAAAATATCAGGGACTTCCATCAAAATATACGAGCAAATTAAAAATATTTTTATATATTTGTGACCAAGAAGTTGATTT
>CBKWLJ010000326.1:0-10576 GCA_966675205.1 uncultured bacterium | reverse complement strand
AAGACGAACGATTTCAAGCGTTGATTCAAGAACCATTACCAGGCAATTAGTTCAAATTTGCTTGTAGTGGCGGGTTTAGCGATAGGCTTTCTTTACAAAACCGATAACACTAAAAATATCCCTCAGAAGTCGGCTTTCTTGAAAAAAAACGACTTCTCGACCCCTGTGAATAAGGGCGGGTTTTGATGTCAAATTGTCGGTATTACCATCCACTTGATCGCTAAACCCGCCCCTACAATAATTGAGATGTTCCAACGGATTTGATAGAACGCCCTCACTCATCACTAAAAAAAGCGATCGCACCTCTAAATTCGAGAAGCGATCGCCTTTGCATTAAATTGATTCAACTAACTTCTACTCAGATGTTGCCCCTGATATTTTCAATCCTCATTTACCCCCTGCAAGGGGGTTAGGGGATAAAGATTTAAATGACCTCAAGCCTATTCGACATCATATCGAGGCTTTAGATACTTCCGTTGCAGATTGATCATATCTGACAAATCATTAAGGTTATGCATCACCTCAATCAAAGACTGTCTGAATCGTTCATCATCAGTGAGTTCAGAGAGTTCGGACAGAAAAATTAACTCGGCTTGGATGCTCTCTGAAATGCGGGTGTAGTTAAATCGAATGACTTGGTGAATTGCTTCCATATCTGAGTAGAAGTAATTGAAATTTTTGATGGTATTTTTAATAATAATTTTTGTCAATATTTAAACTCAAGAATTCAAAAATTATATAAAAGTAACAGCTAAATTCTGAGCATTTAGATGATTTTTCAATCACTATTTACGGCAAAATTAAAGGCAATCGAGCATCGGTTCAGTAATTCCAAAAATATTGATTTTTCGTAGGTTTTCCTGTCTTGGAGACGCAAAACCCTTGAGGAGCAATCAAGAGAGGTTGTCCCTACCATTGATGAATCGGCGCTTAGAGCCTCGGTTCAGTAAGCACAATTATGAGTATGCTTGTTCTGCACTGGGGTAGAATTTAACAGCGTTAGAAACAGCTATGCTAACGCTAACGTCCTCACTCATTACTAGAAGAAGCATCGCATCTGAAATGTGTGCTTTCACGTTGGGAACGTTTGCTTATCCAGCAACGTCACAAGAAAAGCTGTGTTCTTCCGACCTCTCCTAAATCAGGAGCGATCGCAGAAACAGAGTTACAATAAGACACAATGCGTAATGAGGGTGCCATCACCGTGATGTCCCATTGACGACGGAGGCAACCAGTGTGAACTCAACCCATTCAGTTAAGACAAACTACGAAATCACCCTCAGCCTAGAAGCTTTGGCTGGAGTAGAAACCGTGGCGCAAAAATTTCACCTGTCAGTATCCGAGCTGCTTGAGCAGATTGGTAGCGGGAGGCTTGCTATTGTTGACCCTGAAGACGTAGAAGATATAGAAGAATATCTGCATCTACAGGAGTCCCTTGACAACTTGCAGGGGTTACTGGAAGTACAACCCAGTCCGGAGTATCAAGAACACTTTCATGAATAAGCAGCCCAACAAGAGTTAAGGCTGTATTATACTACAGCGGAGCCAATATTGACCCACTCTAGTGGCTAGGTAATGGGCAAGAGCACCCTTTAAGCCACTACCTCTCTCTATTGAATTTCAACTTCAGAATTATTTTTTGTAAATCAAAAAGACAGAACCAACCGGGTGAGTTGGGTTCACATAGACGTTATTGTCATAATAAAGCCCTGTAGAATACCCGTTATCAAATAACATTCCTTCTTGGATTTCCCCCAAACAATAATTATCCGCAATTCCCTCCAGAACCTCATCAAACATTGAGGGATAAAGGGCGTACTTTAAATTCGCGTCATTGACGAGAAGAATGACATACCCTTTAGACGTAATCGCTACCAAAGAGCGGCTAGTTTCCTTGCCACAGATGTAGTCTCCCAAAGCAGGACAAATATTTTCAAACTTCCCACTTTTATAAAATCTGCCATTTCCCCCAACGACGTTGTAGTTGAGAAGGACATCCTTTCTTGAACCGATTTGAATGATAGCTTTTCGCTTTTCTGGTTTACCGCCTGAAATGCTAAAAGAAGATCGCTTCCCTTTAGAAGAGCCTGAATACTCAACTCCTCTGGATACATTAAATCCTTGAGGTTTATTATCTTTGCCTATATAATCGCCATTAATGGCAGCAATCGGTCGTCTGCCATCTAAAGTTGAATTTTCGTCTGCAATTAAGTCACGAAACAATTTAGGCTGATAGTCTCGACGAAAATTTCCTGTACTATCTTGAGCATAAAGTTTATGAGATAGACCCAGATTGACTTTAAAATCTAAGTTGGGAGATTTTGGGTCAAAAATAATCACATAATTATGATTATTTGTTAAATTCTCATCATATTGTCCTTTATTGTTCGTTGCTGTAAACTCGATATCTTTAATAACGGGGCATTTAGGCTCTGAGGAATTAAAAGAGGCAATTGCTGCTAAATTTTTATCTATATTAAATTGCCTATTTAAGCCATTGTAAATTAATAATACTGCCAGAAAGATGGTGAACAAAAAAAACTTTTCTTGAGACTGCATAGAAAATTGTCAAAACTCGACGTTCTAGATGGAGTGAGCTAACACTTCAAGTGTCTCTCATAACATTACCGCTTTAGCGATCGCTATTCTGATGTGATGCTAGCCTCTATAGACATGCCTGAAGCTTTAGCGATGGCCCTTATCATGCCTCCTCCTGCACCCAGATTACCGTACAATGCTCATTTTGTGACAACAAGAAACCCGTTGAGCAAGGTGCAGCAGAAGCAAAACTTGGTATAACGTAAGCATTTACTCCTCTACCTTTACCTAAAAGTAGGGTGGGCACTGTCTGCGATCGCTTACAATCGGAATCTAAACTTGATTCAGCAGTGCCCACCTCACATCAACTGCATTGTTGATTCTGTTATCGCAGTCCTAGATGATACGTAAGAGAAATTAACCACAGATGCACACAGATGGACACAGATAAATGACGAAGTTTTTACAAGTCATTGAGGATAGTGCTAGTTATCTTTTTTGTAAATCAGGAAAACTGAACCCATAGGATTAGAGCTTTCCACATAGATTCGATTATCAAAATAAAGATTGGTAGAAAAACCGCCATCAAATAACATTCCTTCCCGAATCTTCCCTAAACAGTGATTTCTGGCAATGCCTTCAAGAGCATTATCAAACTGTTCGGGATAAAGGGCTTGTTCTCCATAAGCATTGTTCACTAAAAAGATTACATATCCTTTAGAAGTAATTGCTGCCATAGAGCGACTTGTTTCCTGAAAACAGGCGTATTCTCCTAAATCATTACAAATATTTTTAAATTTACCATTCTGATAAAATCGACCATTTCCACCAACCACGTTGTAATTGAGGATTTTCTCAGCTCTTCTCCCTTTTTGAATCGTAGCCCTTCGCGTTTCAGGTTTACCTCCAGAAATTGCAAAGGAAGAGCGATTATCCTTAAAAGCTCCTGAATATTCTACTCCTCTAGAGATATTTAATCCTTGGGGCTTATGCTCAGGATCGATATAATCTCCATTAATAGCAGCAATAGGTCTTCTTCCATTGAGTGTTGAATTTTCGTCAGAGATAATTTCATAAAAAGATTTCGGGATATATTCCTTCCGGATTTTACCCTTAGCATCTTTTGCATAAAGCGGATGTGCAATACCTAGACTGACTTTAAAATCGAGCTCTTTAGATTTCGGGTCAAAAATAATTACATAGTTCAATCCTTCAAAATTAGTATTACCTGCATTATCGGTTTGAATAAACTTTAAACTAATATTCTGACAATTTTGCTGTTTTTGACTTAAAGGAATATTGCTGGATTGCTTGTTTGGTTCTGGAGCTTGAACAGGAGGCGGGTCAATTGATATTGAGTTTTCTTGCTGCCCAATTTCTGACAAATTTTCTGTACAAGAAGATACTCCGAATAACACGATAAAGAATAAAGTGAATAAAACGAGTTGTCTTGGAAAATACATAAGAAGAATCTTCTAGATACAGTTTTCTAACTAAAATTAGGAATTATTGCTGAGTAGGGGCACGACAATGTCGTGCCCTTAGCTAAAGATGTAGTCAAATGATAGGCAAAAAATTTTTGGAGCGTTCTCCTATCTCCATGCCCGTTGCCAACCCTGTGACAACCAAAAACTCAAAAATGCAACTCAACAGAAGTTACACCCAAATATCAGAGGTGCAATCCCCGCCAGGATAGCGCATTTCGTGAGCACGGGCAGGGCCTGCCGGTTCTTTGGCAAAATCAACATAAAAATTCTCATTGATTTTCATGCCGCCATTTTCCGTATCACAGTCAATCTGCAACAGGTAGGAGCCATTTTTGGCTAAATCGGGGTAAAACTGATTGTCCCAAGTACTAAATAAGGAGTTTGTTACATACAGCCGCTTACCATCTAAACTGAGCTGAAGCATTTGTGGGCCACCCTCTAGTTTGTGCCCCTGAACGTTTTCCGCTTTTCCTAATAACCCACCGCACCAAACTTGGCCTGTCAGCTTAGGATTGGAGGGGTCGCTGATATCATACTGACGAATGTCGCCATGCAACCAGTTGGAAAAGTAGAGGTAGCGATCGTCCATTGAGAGTAGGATATCTGTAATCAGCGAGGGGACGGGAATCGGCCATCCTTCCACTTCCACAGAAGAGATATCAATGACTTTCTCAACGTCCCAATGACCATTAGACTGATGCCAATGCCAGACATTACTACTTAGTGCCGCTCCCACAAATCCATGGGTACTGTCGGGGTTGTGGTGAAAGCGTACTTCTAAAGGAATTAATCCGTCCTCACCTAAGTCAACACTTTGGATAATTTCGTGTTTTGACCAATCCCAGAAATGCAGTTGGCGTCCATAATTCCCGGCGGCTACGTCGTTGAGGTCAAAACCAGGATAGTAGGTTTTGGGCGCACCCCACTCACTACTCACCATGACGTTATGACGTGGCTGATACCAAAAATCGTAGTTGAAGCGCATTCCATCGGCTTTTTGTTCCCAGCGCCCAGTAATATCAAAGTTGTCATCAAGCAGCAGGAAGCCACCAGGGCCATTGCCTTCACGATCGCCCAGCATGGAAATCATCACCTGACTGTTAGCAAGGCAGTGTACGGTATGAGGGGCAGTGAGGTTAGTTTTGTCTTTGATTTCTTCAGGTTCAATAACTTTGTGAATTTTGGGCGCACGCGAGTCGGCGGTATCGAGAATGTAAATCCGGCTGGAACGCTGACCGGGTATAACTAAGAAGCGTCGAGATTTATTAGTATCCCCGTGACAAGAACTGCAAGCATTCCAACCAAAGTGATGTAATTCATCGCCTATGTAGGGCATTACCGTGCGATGAATGATTTGGGAGTAGGTGGGGGAATTGGGGTCAACGTCTATCGTTGCTAGATAATCGGGTTCTTCGATGCCAGTCCCAGTGTAAAGTGCGATCGCATAAAGTACTTTTTCTCGTTCAGCTTGCATCGCTGCTTCCGGGGAAGCATAACCGGGACCGCAGCAGGCATGATTAGGTTGATTCATGATTGATAAACCTCTTAAAACGAATCAGTTCAGAGTAGAGGTAATTGGAATTTACCTTTACTTTTACCCCTACTCGTTATCCAAGAATCAATAAAATCTTGCCTGCAACTGGAGAGAATATGCCAAATCTTAAGCTGAACGTAGGGATTGAGTTTGCCAGTGGTGTTGTTGAAGTTGGTGCATATGGTTGAACAACTTCCAGACGTACTCTTCGCTCAACCCACAAGTCACCGCTCCTCGGAGTACCACATGGAAATACCAATCATTGGGAGCGAGTTCTTCTGATAATTTGTCCACCACCACATAGGTACGGACATTTTTGTACAAACGTCCCTGAACACGGACTTCAATGGTTTCTCGTCGATAACCATTGCGAGGAATTTCTTCTCGCTCATCGAGGGCGTCACTTAATCGCCAAGGCAAGCGATACAGGACGCCTTCAACCAACGAGGTGGGGTCGGGGACGACATCGAGTACCCCACAGTTACGAAGGATGGATTTGCGGTAAAAACCTAGCCGATACCCTTGGAGTGTTGCTGGCCCAATGACGTATTTATGAGTATTTTCGCCGAGCGATCGCTTCAAGTCTACCGGGCACATACAAGAGCCATAAGCGAAATAGTAAAACATTGACTCTTTTTCAGTTTGCTGTTGTACGTGCCACACCGCCTCCGGATGATGGGAAAACGGTATCGATAAATCTTGACTCTCGCTAGACTGTGCCCTCATGGTTGCCAAAGCGTCATCGGTTTCTTCTCAATAAGAAGTATATCAGACCTCGCCGTCGAAAGCTACATATCCCGATAGATAAACCGTAGATTAATGTTTGGTATACATACCAGAAGATGTAGATGTAGGGTGCGTTACGCTTGCACTAACACTAGCTTAAGGCTCCCCCTACTTTAGATTTTTACGGTCAGTGCCAATCTCTCTCCTACTTGCCTTGAGCCAAAACATTCCACATGAGCATAACAACCTGCAACGGCTTAGGCAGTTGCTCTTGAGCCATATCTGCGAAACGAACTGTGCCGGATGGACTTGTAACAGTAAAACTCATGTAATCAGCCGCTCCTTGTGGCGCTGGGTAGCTCAACCCATTGTATTGAGCCATAGGTTGTATAGATAACAGCCGCTTAAACTGCTCTAGCCTTTGAGAAGAAATGGTAGTCACTTCTGGCGGCATCGAACCCACCTTTTTCACCATTTGCCCGTTATTCATCAAAGTCGTTTCCTCCATTCGACCCATGATGCCGCCAGTTGTGATCACGCGAAAAACGGCATCTCTAGGTAGCGGGGGTGGCAGTTCATTTGAGGGAATGGGCACTCCAGCACCATTTCCCATCATTCCTGTATTCTCCAATAAAACAAGAGAACCAGATGCATTAGTCCGATAGATTAAACCTTGTCTCGGCCCTTCTACCATTACTCGCCAACCAGGAACGATAACTTGAGCGCAGGCTTGATCAGATTGCGCCAAACCCAGACAGCTATTGGGCCACTCTCTCTGTTCACTACGAACGATGCGTAACTGTCGAGGCGGCACATTCAACTGCTGTGAGGCATCTTGCAACACCGCTTGAACAACCGCATTGGGCAAATTAGCTTCTGGGCTGTTACCGTCCCCTTCCCTGAGCCGGATGCGGGAACCATCCATATTCGTGTGATAAATCAAACGCTGTTGTCCACCTTCAACGATGACCAACCAAAGGGGGGCTAAATCCCTTGTGCAGGCTTCATCGGGACTTGAAGGGAGGCCCAGGCAACTGCTACTTCCCTGGATTTGTTGGGATAAAATGATGCGTAGTTCAGACGGACGCAACCCCGTACGCTGCGATGCTGCTTGCAAAACCCTGTCAGCAACGGATTGAGGCAGATTTGTATTACCGATGTTACCGCTACTACCACTGTTACTCGCCGCTTCATTCAGAGCGACTCGAGAACCGTCCATATTGCTGTGATAAACTAACCGCTGTTCCCTAGTATCTACAGTAACCTGCCACAGCGGCACTAAATCCGCTGTACAAAATTCACCGGGACGAGGGGGAATACCCAGACAGCTACTGCTTCCCTGAATTTGTTGAGATTGCACAATTCGGAGTTGGGAAAGACGTAGCCCAGTGCGTTGGGATGTCGCTTGCAAAACGGCATCGGAAACAGCTTGAGGCAAATTAGTATTACCACCGTTACCGTTGTTACTCGCCCTTTCATTCAGTCTGATCCGAGAACCAGTGCTGTCAGTGCGATAAACCAAACGTTGTTGCCTAGCATCTACAGTTACCTCCCAAGCTTGTAAGGCAATCTCGATGCAGGCTTCTCCAGGGCGCGGCAGATTGAGACAGCCGTCCGTTATCATCGACTCGACATTAATAATGCGTATCTCAGAGGTCGGTAAACCTGTACGCTGAGATGCAGCTTGTAAAACAGCTCTGGCAGCCGATGCGGGTAAGTTAAAGTTATTGTCGCTCGGCAGTTGAGCCATTTCTTCAGATCTGATACGGGAAGCATTCCTGTCAGTGCGATAGGTCTGAAGTTGCCCTCTGCCTTGGACACTTACCCGCCAACCGGGTACAAGAGCTTGAGTACACATCTCATTAGAGCTAGCAAGACCTAGACAACTATCCGGCCAAGTCTGCTCTTGGGCATTCACAATTCGCAGTTGAGACGTTGGCACCCTCATCTGCTCAGATGCAAGTCGTAGCACTGCATTCGCCACAGAATTTGGTAAGTTACCGCTAACAGGATTACCAGGATTACCAGGATTACCAGGATTACCAGGACTTTGTTGACCTTCTAAACGCACCAGCCGTCCAGTGGCATCTGTACGAGCTGTCCAAGTTTGGCGACCGTTGGACATAACAACGCGCCAACCGTTCTCTATCAATATTCGAGCACAACTTTCCGCAGGGCCACCCAGCCCTAAGCAGGAATCAGACCAATTGCTTTGAGTAGAATCGATAACTTTCAACTGGCCGGGGGGAACTCTGTAAGTCCGAGCGATTTCGCGGCGAACAGCGTTGATAACCGAATTGGGGAGTTGGTTGGTACGAGATTGCTTGAGATTAGCAATGTTATTTTGGGAACTGCGTATAGAGTTAGCGGATACAACATCTACAAAGGTTATACTAGAACCCAATGACAAAATGCTTGTGAAAACCAGGGCTGCAAGCATCTGCTGCGACTGGTGTGTAGAGAGACGCAAGTGTTTCATATTCAGACTTAATTGATACGCGGTGCTCTGCAATAAGCGGCGTAATAGTAGAGAAATATACATAAAGTTAGGACGCATACGTTAGGGTTATAAGTTCCGCCGTAGAAATAGTGCAATGGCGTCCCTAACCTATCTTCAACATTAAGCTGCGTGAGGAGAAAAGCGCTTCCTCTACTCGATTCACCCAGGAGGATGATTTTTGCCAACAGCTTAGAGACGCTTTACTGACATTTTGTGCCCTCGTTAATCATCGTAAGGTGGGCACTACACAACAGCGCAAAAATCAACTTTCCAACTTCTGTAGATAGTGCCCACCCTACATCTATAATCTTGTTTACAAATCTTCTCGGCAGAGCAAAGATACTACAGATTCTTGGTGGCGTAAGGTCAAGTTATCGGAGACAACCAGTGATGGGAGTTCACCTTCGGGTGCTTGAAGGGTAAAGTTAAGCGTCGAGTGGGCTAGCCAATTTCCTTTTAACCGCCATCCTACCCGATCGCCAAAACAACACCATGCTTTCCACTCACTCTTGTGGATATCTGCAATACTTTGCCAAATCTGCTTTTGTACACTTAAGCCAAAGCGATCGCAACTATATTCTCTCCAAATTTTGTCGATAATCTGTAATTCTTGTCTGGGAAATGCCTCGATATCTGCAACCCTCAACCAGCCTTCACGTCCAGAGGCTTTGAGCATGAGTGCGGCAGTTTCCTTATCAGCGTCTTGCCATTTCCCAGCAGCCAGTAATTCTCTTAATTTGACATAGTCGGCGGGAGAAAGCCCAGGTTTAACCTTGCTACCCAATAATAGTGCTAACCACTCGCTCACCGATTGAGGGCGTTCTTCGGGTTTCAACGCCATGCCTTTAAGGATAGCTTGATTGGTGCGATCGCTAATTTTGGGATTCAGCTTTTGGGGTGTCTCCAAGGCTGTACCATAGGCTCTTACGGGTGAAGGCATCGGCATTTCTCCCGTCAGCAAGGCATACAAAGTTGCCGCTAAAGCATAAACATCGGTGTAAGCACCTCGTTTCGCTCGCCAGTCATACTGTTCAATGGGTGCAAAGCCATCTGATAAAGATTGAGTATGAGTTTGAGTTAAATTTGGGGTAAACTCACGGGCAATACCAAAGTCAATCAAGACCACTTCCGGGCGATCGCTTCGCAGCATAATATTAAGTGGCTTGATATCCCGGTGCAGTAAGCCGTTGTTGTGAATCAGCGTCAGCGCATCTCCGATTTGCTGCATGTAGCGTAATGCTTCCGACTCTGGCAAAACGCCTTGATACCAAACTCGATGGGCTAGATTTACGCCATCAATATATTCCATCACCATGCACCAGCGCTCATCTTCTTGGATGACTTCATCCACTCGCACGATATGAGGGTGAGGAAATTTTGCTAGACGTAGCGCTTCGTTGAGGAAATCTTGCTCAAACTTAGCAAAGTCGTATTGGCGTTGCAGGTAATCATTGAGGGTTTTAATCGCCAATGGATTGTCCTGCTTGTCTCTAACTAGATAGGTAATGCCAAAACCGCCTTGTCCTAGTAATTTTTCAATGGTGTACTTGCCGCGCTGCAATTTCTGCCCTGGTTTCCAAGCCATTGTTGACGACTCCAAGAAGCTGATGAGTACTGATTTTGAATTTGAAGCGACCTCTATACTAGTTCATTTGTACTATTTTGGCAAGGGTAAGGTGGTGTGGAGCTAAATTCCAGAACCAAAGACGGGCAAGATGCCCATCCCACAAGAACAAGATGCCCATCCCACAAGAAATAGGCTAAATACCAAATCTCTGATTCGGTTGAGGA
>CBKWLJ010000325.1:0-10640 GCA_966675205.1 uncultured bacterium | reverse complement strand
GGACATACAGCTCACCCAACGTCTGAGCTGATAGAATCGCATCCTTGAGTTGTTCGATGGTTGGGCTATGGTTCATCTCCAGTTCGCTATCACCCTAAACTAAAGTGAATACGGAAATCCTCAGATTTCCAATTCATATGATAACGAAATCAGTTGTGATTTTTCAAAACAATTCATTTATTGACTACTAGGCACTGAAATTTGGTCAGAAATGGCTTCTTTAAGCGTTTCATTTTTTAACGGCAGCGTGATGGTAAATATTGTCCCATTTCCCACTTCGCTTTCTACATCAATTTTCCCTTTGTGGATATCTACGCATCGTTTCACAATGGCTAAGCCCAGTCCTGTTCCGGAAATGGTACCAACATTACTACTACGATAAAAAGCCTCGAATAATTGAGCTTGGTCTTTTAAAGGAATGCCAATGCCTTCATCTTGGATACGAAATTTCACGGTATCCTGTTCAAAAATCAAATTAAACTGGATGGAACCTCCTTGAGGAGAATATTTGAGAGCGTTAGAAAGTAAATTAGTCAAAATTTGCCGAAGTAACTTTTCATCTAAATAAGCATCTTGATAAATCCCAAAACAAGTTAAGCAGATATTATGCTTTTCTCCAGATGTTAGTTGAATTTCTTCTACTAATTCTCCACAAAATTCAATTAAATTAAGTACAATTGGCTGAAATTCCAATTTTCCCGCCTCCGCTTTACTAAACAGTAGTACATCACTCACCAGCCGAGTTAGATGGTGAACCGAAGTTTGGATACGGTAGAAATGCCGTTGCTTTTTTTCCTCAACCCAGTCTCGACCATAATGTTGGAGTAATTCGGTTGAAGAGAGAATGGTTGCCAGAGGAGTGCGATACTCATGGGAAACAACTGAAATAATTCGAGATTTCAAGTCACTGAGTTCTTTTTCTGCGGCCAAAGCGTGGCGTAGTTCTGCTTCCAACCGTTGGCGTTCCGCTATTTCGTTGCGTAACGATTGATTGGTTTGCCTTAACTCATCGGTTTGCTCTTCGACACGGCGTTCTAATTCTGCATTGAGCCGTTGCAACTGTTCTTCACTCTGTCGCAATCTTTTCAGCGTTTGCGATCGCTCAATAGCATGACGAATAGAGCGCAGGAGGACATCACTGTCAATTTTGCCCTTGACTAAATAATCTTGTGCGCCTTGCCGTAACGATTCTAAGGCTGTCACGCGATCATTGAGGCCAGTCAGTACCACAATCGGTAAATCTGGTGCAGTCTCGTGGGTTTGTGCAACCGTTGGTAATCCTTGTTTATCCGGTAAAGAAAGGTCGAGAAGCACAACATCAACGGGTTGTTCGCTGATGAATTTAAGAGCTTCTTTAAGCTTTCCTGCATGAACTAACGACCATTCCGTTTCATCCGATTCGGCAAGAATTTCTTGCAGCAGATCGGCATCAGCTAGGTTATCTTCGACCAACAGGATTTTAATGGGTGCACCATACATAGCAAGTTACTCCGATGGTAGTTTAACCACAGCTAGCCAAAACATCTCAATTAGCTTTACTACTGAAATAAACTGCTCCAAGTCGAGGGGTTTAGTGACGTAGCAGTTGGCATTGAGTTCATAAGTCTTGAGAATATCTCGCTCAGCCGCTGAAGTAGTGAGAACAACAACGGGAATGAGTCTCAAACTGGGGTCAGCTTTAATTTGCGCTAAAACCTCGCGACCATCTTTTTTGGGTAAGTTGAGGTCTAGCAAAATCAAATCGGGACGGGGTGCATTGGCATATTTTCCCTGCCGTCTGAGAAAGGCTAACGCTTCGACGCCATCTTCAACCCAGTGCAAGTTATTGAAAACTTTGCCATCACTGAGCGCTTCTTCGGTTAAATCGGCATCACTGGGAGAATCTTCTACAAGGAGAATTTCAACAGGTCTGAGGGGTGTGTTATGGATAGTATTCATCAACTTTATTACCTGGGAACGCGAATGGTGAAGTAAAAGGTTGTCCCTGCACCAGATTGGGACTTGACCCAAATGTGCCCTCCATGACGCTCCACAATTTTCTTGCAAACTGCTAGACCAATTCCTGTACCAGGATATTCGCTCTTACTATGCAAGCGCTGGAAGATAGTAAAGATACGCTCGAAGTATTCGGTTTCGATGCCAATGCCATTATCACGAACGGAAAACAGCCATTCTTTTTCCCTGGTTTCTACTGAGATATGAATGCGTAGCGGTTCCTCTCCGCGAAATTTGATGGCATTGCCGATGAGATTTTGAAATAACTGAATCAGTTGAATTTCATCCCCCATAATTGTTGGTAGGGGGTCATGAGTTATTTTTGCCCTATTTTGAGCGATCGCAATCTTTAAATTCTCTAAAACCTGATTGAGTACATTGTCGCAGTCCGTTGGCACCAACGCCTTAGCCCGTGTTCCCACTCGTGAGAATTCCAGCAAGTCTTCAATCAACTGTTGCATTCGAGTAGCACCGTCTACGATGTAGTTGATGTACTTATCGGCTTTAGCATCGAGATTACCCTGGTATTTCCGGGCTAGGAGTTGTGCGTAACTTGTGACTGCGCGCAGAGGTTCTTGTAAGTCATGAGAAGCGACATAAGCAAACTGCTCCAAGTCGCGGTTAGATTGGATTAATTCTTCATTGAGTTGTTGGAGTTTTTCTTGGGCTTTCCGACACTGGGTGATCTCCTCCGAAACCATGATGATACCGTTGATATCGCCTGCATCCGAAGCCCAAGGTCGTATCTCCCACTTTAGCCATTGCTTTTCGCCATTAGCACGGATAAATAAATCTTGATCACATCGCTCGACGGCACCCTTGAGGCACCGTTGATGTACCTTTTTCCAACGCGCTGGAATTTCTGGAAAGATTTCGTAGTGACTTTTTTGAATGATGTCTTGGTTTGCTAGCTTGTAATCTTCTAACCAACGGCGACTCACTAGCTGGTACTTCATTTCTTTGTCAACCATCGCGATCGCAGCGGGTGTATGTTCCAACAATAGCCTTAGCATTTCATCATTTTTGCGTAATGCTGCCTCTGCTTGCTTTTGCTCGGTGACATCTTGAACTTGCGATCGCAAAGATACGAGATTGCCCAACTCATCAAATAAGGCTGAATTGTACCACTCGCAATAAACCACTGAACCCGTTTTGGTATAGTTGCGGTTTTGGATAACATTACGTGATTGGGTACCCTCAATCAACTGCTTCATAACCTGATTGATGAGTTCGACATCCTCCTCATAAATAAACGCCCAGTCCCCGAGATGCTTACCCATCACCTCTTGAGCTTTCCAACCGAAAATTTTCTCAGCCTGTTGAGACCAATACAAGACTCGAAAGTCGCTATCCCATTCAATGACACCAAGAGGCGAGTTTTCAACATGAAACATCAAGCGTTGATGAGCCGCTTGTAAGGTTGCTGCCATTTGCTTAGAATCTGTGATATCACGACCTATAGCGTACAATTGTCTTTTGAATGTTAAGGGTCTAATCGTCCAAACTAACCAACGGTAAGACCCATTTTTGCAGCGGAAGCGATTCTCGAACTGAATGGTCGGTATATCCAGGGCCAGTTTTTGCATTTCGGTAAGGGTTGCAGCCTGATCGTCAGGATGAATCAAATTGAGAAATGGCATTGCCAAGAGTTCCTCAACCTTGTAGCCTAGTGTTTTTTCAAAGGCTGGATTAACCCGTTTGAAGTAGCCATCTAAGCCAGCGATACAAAGTAAATCAAGGGAGAGAGTAAAAAAGCTATCAAGCTCAAACTCATTTTGCGATCGCTTCTCTGCTGCTGCCAAAATTTGAGCTGAACCGGATTGAATGAATGGAGTAGGCGCTCTTGACATTTGTTCCGAAGTTATCTCAGGCTGTTGGTAAGCGTCGATCTCCCTCATCTCTAATTGAGCTGGCTTGCGTCTGACTTTTTTTGGCTGCACGGGGTTGTCCATCAGAACCTTTTACTAAAAGATGTGAGCTCAAATCCGTTGAGACACTAATCATAAAAAAATCTCCGCGTCACCACGTCTGTCCTGATGATGAGTATTCAAACGGAGTAAATATGAGAGCGTTTCACTGTACTGAAAGGATTGAGCTTTCTCATTGTTACCACTCTTCGAGAAAGCTGTTGTCCGCGAAAGTACGGAATTAGTTATAGATATAGAGATTTCAACTCAGTAAAATTACTGAAAAGTCACATAAAATCTCTTTTTTATTAGAAGTAAAAATCCTGTCACGAAAGCTCCAATTCGTAATGCGTGAATTCGTAATTCGTAAATTCAATGATGCTTTCCAGCCCCAGCCTCTCAAATCGTCTACTTTTAGGTGAGGTTTAAATCCCCTTCAAGACAATTCAATTATGCTCTTCATAGTGAGACAAAGTCCATTACGAATTACGTAGCTTGCTTCTCGCGAGAGCGAGTACTACGAATTTTTAATTCTTGGTTTGTTTTGTTTAAGCTATTCGGATGGCGTTAATAAACCCTCTATAGACATTCCCGCTTTAGCTGATATTTTACAGTTGTGACTGCAAGAAGAGGACTAAACGTCCAATGATTCGTTTCCAAAGCGGTCGAGTACGCCAATCGGTTATACTGATAAGCTTACTGCGGTCAAAGCCAGTAAGAAAAAGATTGTCAATGTGCCGCACTAACTGTAGATCGCTTGTGGAAATATTTAGCTCATCATTGTGGAAGAAACTGCGTGGATCGAAGTTGGCAGAGCCGGAGCTTACCCATTTATCATCAATAATTATGCTTTTAGCATGTAGCATACTTGGTTGATGCTCATAAACTTGGATTCCTGCTTTCAGTAACTCGCCGAAAAGCTCAACGGAAGCATAATAGACTAACTTCTTATCATTGTGAGGACCGCAAGTCAGGATACGCACATCAGTTCCCATCTTCTTAGCACTAATTAGAGCTTGACAAGACTGATAATCAGGCAAAAAGTAAGGACTAGAAATCCAAACACGCTCTCTAGCTGCAAAAATATTGGTGGTAAATAGAGCTCTGATCGAAGAAGAGCGATAAGAAGGGTCTTCACCCGGAGTTACTAAAATTTTTGGGTCATCGGATGAATCAGGATGAAAGTTTTGTGCGCTTAGATCTACCGTACCTCCTGCAAACGCCCAGTGCTGCATGAACATCCCCTCTAAAACGGATACAACAGCCCCTTCTAAGCGCAACTCAAAATCAAACCAGGGAGCTGTATCACCGAATTTTTTTTGCCCGTCCCAAAAATCAGAAATCCCCGCACCTCCGATTAAGGCAACGTTACCATCAATGAGGAGCAGTTTCCGGTGAGTACGGCCAGCATAATCAAAAGGAGCTTTCCAACTAAAGGGTTTAAAGAAGCGCACTTGTACACCCGCCGATTCTAATCGCTTCCAATACTTTTTAGGTAACTTTTTTGTCCCATAATGATCGACGACGAGTTGTACTTCGACGCCAGCCGCCGCTCGTTCCGCAAGTGCAGCAGCAAAATCGTTGGCACGGCGTCCCGGAGTCATGAAAAATGTCTCAAAGTGAATGGAACGTTGAGCGCGTTGAATTGCCTCTAATCGTGCTGGTTGAATTTCGTTCGCCTCAAACCAAAAATTCGTTACACGACCCGTTGTGCCTAACGAGTTAGAGAAACTTGCTAAAGCAAGAGTAAAGCGGTTTTCATCAGGATTCGGCACATTAATCGCTCTGTAATCAATGTAATCGCGGAAAGCTCCCCGAAAATAGAAGACGATGAGTAGGATTAATCCGATGATCAGGATAAGTGCGCCAATCCACCCAAGAATGGTTGTGAATACCTGCATCGTGCAATACCTTTAGTTTGACTCTATGACTGGAGGAAGCGGTAGAGGAAACACCTCGTGCAAGAGGCTCCAAGAACAGAGGCTCCAAGGCTCCAAGGGAAGAAAGCTTGTACACTAAGCTTTTTGAGCTGGTGGAGTATTTCCACCGCGCTGTACTAGATTTTACTGGTTATTGATACTGAAAAATGGCAAGCGTTCGCTTAGAAAAGATTACTCGTAAATTTGACAATGTCACAGCGATTGAGGATATTACCTTTGAAGTGCCAGATGGGCAGTTTTGGGTATTAGTGGGCCCTTCCGGTTGTGGTAAATCGACAATTTTACGGACAATTGCTGGACTAGAATCGGCAACTGAGGGCAATCTCTATATTGGAGATGTGTTAGTGAATGATGTGCCAGCGCGGCAGAGGGATGTAGCGATGGTGTTTCAGAACTACGCTTTATATCCTCACATGACGGTGGCGGATAATCTTTCTTTTGGGTTGCGGATGCGGAAAGTGGACGCAAACACAATCTCCCAACGGGTGGAAATGGTGGCAAAAGCACTCGATATTTCTCATTTGTTGGATCGTTTGCCTAAGCAGCTATCTGGAGGGCAGCAGCAGCGAGTAGCATTAGGGAGAGCGATCGCACGGGAACCTCAAGCTTTTTTATTAGATGAACCTCTATCCAATCTTGATGCTCAGTTACGAGATGAGACTAGAGCCGAATTAAAGCAGTTGCACCATCGGTTAGAAATTACCACCATCTATGTTACTCATGACCAAGTGGAGGCAATGACCCTCGCTGACCAAATTGTCGTACTCGATCGCGGTCGAATTCAACAAATTGGTGCACCTCAAGATATCTATGCCAAACCTGCAAATCGGATGGTGGCAAAATTTTTGGGGAATCCACCGATGAATGTGTTTCCGGCAACTTACACGGGTGAGGGATTTCAGGTGTGTGATCAATTTTTGCCTTGTCCCGGTGTACTTCAGGCAAGATTGTCATTGATTTCAGGACAAACTGTGGAGTTGGGGATTCGTCCAGAACATATCGCGAGCACACAATTGACGCAGTATGAGGACACACAGAAGACTAGTCAGCTAAAAATCGAGGTTAGTCTGGTTGAACCATTGGGGCGAGAGACTTTAGTTCGGGGATGTCTACCCAAGTCGGAGCTGCTCTTGGATATTTTAGCCCCTTCAGATTGGCGAGGACATCCGGGCGATCATATTGATGTACAACTCAACCTCAATCACTTATTTGTCTTTGACTTTAATACTGGTGATGCTCTCTATTTTTAAACGGTTTGTCCTAATCTTATCCACATTAACTAAACTAAACTCACTGTAAGGCATAAGACAAGGTTCGACACAGAGAATTAAATACCTTACTGTACATTCATGGTAATCCCAAAGCTGCCAAAATCCTTCAAGGGGAGGCGTTTGTTAAGGCAACAACATCGGCGTACAACTCAGGCTCAACCAGCTATTTTTCTTTAATCTATCTTAAGTTTAAGGCTATATATTTCTCTAGCGATAGGCTTCTATTCAAAGAAATTTTTACTGTGGAAGTAGTCCTCTAAAATCTCCCTCCCTCAACCCATGCTAAAACTTATGAAGTTAAGTGCAGCTCTTTCCGCCGCTGCGGTCATTATATCTCTCCCTCATGCTGTCTCTAGCCGTCCCTTATCTCAATCTTCTGGCTACCCAGTTGTGCGTCAGTCAAATGCAGGTAGCTTATTTTGTTATATGCGAACGCAACGAGGTGTTGTCCTCAATTTAGAGAACTTGTGTACGGCTGATGATGGCTCTGGTAGCGGGAATAGGGCAACCAATCCCACTGCAAATCCTGCGGCTAATCCTGCGGCTAATCCTGCGGCTAATCCTGATGCTAATACTAGGGTTTATAGATTCATCGGCACTCCTAGTGGAGATACCACTCTGAACGAGGCAAATACTGGAGTCAATGGCAATAATCCCAACGGCGTTAACCCTAACTTAGGTGGTGCAGACGCTAACACTAGTACCAATTTCAATGGCCCAAATCCTGGTGTTAGTAGCACGGGAAGCGGGGTTAACCCTAACACCAATACCAACTTTAATGGTACAAATCCTGGTGTTAATAACACGGGAAATGGGATTAACCCTAACACTAATACCAATTTCAATGGTACAAATCCTGGTGTTAATAACACGGGAAATGGGATTAACCCTAACACTAATACTAATACCAATTTCGGGGGTACAAATACTAACACCACTACACCCCAGTAAATTAGGATAGATGCATCATTTCTAAGTTAATCAGCATTTAATACCGAGTTGCGTTCAAAGATAGCTAGACATTGGTTTTGCTAATTCAATAGGTGCTTAGTTGGTGAGTTGAGTTACTGTTTAGCTACCATATATGCGCTGACCGCTACCGGGTAGAAGTGTTAGCATCCTTGGGCGGATACGCTGTCCTACAGTAACTTGAATATCTCCATTCCAGTCCTCAACAGAAAGGACTTTATTATCAGAGCCTTCATAGTCAAAGTATTGACAACGCTCTGCGGTGCGTCTTAAAGTTGCGCCGACGCGAGTCATGGTTGCGATTCCCGACTCAATGCACCGATAGGTTTCACCGCAAAAAGTTAGTTGCTTGGGGGGTTCCCTGCCAATGTCAAGTTGATTAGTGGGTTCCAGTAAGGCGACTTCAACACGGTCATCTTCATCGACTGACAGCCAACTAATGCGATCGCCATCTTGGAGTAGATACTCATACCAAGAGTATTCACCAACATTATAGGTAAGGCGTCCTTCTACTACCCAATCTGTATCCATGTACTGCACAATATCGCCCACTTCTAGCGTAAAAACTGTGCGCTCCTCTGGTGGCAGATGTCGAGGCCTGCTACCTGGCAATGTTCCTCGTTGCTGAAGCACTACCAAACCAACGCCGATAGCCACAATCGCGATAATTCCAATCCAAACGAATACCATTAAAAACCTCCGATAACCAACTGGCGTTAGTAAGCAGCCCAGCGTTGATCAGACTGGTAGCGTACAATGACGGGGTGAGAGAGACGATTAACCTCGACATCCCGAATTTCAACATCCCCAGGCAGTTGAAACAAGTTATGCAGCACTAATTCGGTGAGAAAACGAGTTTGTACCGGGAGTTTCAGCGTGTTTGACTCAATCGGCGCTCTCGCCGCTAACACAAAACCCCAAGGCCCAAAACTAGGAACATCTACGACATAAGGATGTACTGATAATCCAACATCGGAAAGCGTAACTGCAATACAGCTAAGAACATTGGGAGCAAAAAAGGGGCTAGAGGCTTGTGTGACAAAGACACCTTTTTGGGCAAGTCGCGGTAACAGCCGTTGGTAGAAGCCTTCGGCATAAAGTTTGGCAATAATTTCCCGGTCTGGGTCAGGAAAGTCAGCGATAATGACATCAAAGGTTTCATTCAGGGCTGGTGCTACAGTAAAGGCATCGGCGTTTAGCACTTCAACACGGGGGTCATTCAACGAACCAGCATTCGCTGCGACCAACTGGGGATGACGACGTGCGAGTTTCACCACTTCCGGATCTAGCTCAATCAGTACCACCCGTTCTACTTCTGGCCACTTCAGGACTTCTCGTAGCGCCATGCCATCACCAGCACCGAGTATCAACACACGACGCCTATCGGTGTTGGCACTCATTACCGGATGTACCAGTGCTTCGTGGTAGCGGTACTCATCGAGTGTGGAGAGTTGCAAATCGCCGTCGAGGAACAGTCGCACATCTTTCCCTTGCCGTGTCAGGACAATACGTTGGTAAGGGGATTGGATGCGCGTCATTACTGGCGCTTGGTAGAGGGTATTCTCTAAGGCGTTACTGACAGGAATAGCTGCGGGTGCCAAGCAACAGAGTAGGACACCTGTGACTAATCCTAAGTATCCCCATCGACGAAGCTTGGGAAACTGCCTAGCAATAACGAATACCATAAAAGCGGGTAGCGCTCCCAAAACAAAGGCGGCTGGAAACAAGCCTATTAATGGTAGTAGAAGGACGGGAAACGCCAAAGAACCCAAAAGTGCTCCGACATAATCGAGTGCCAGGACACCCGCTAAGGCTTCACGTACTCCTTCCTCTAGTTCCAGCACTCGCGTCAGCAGTGGGACTTCCAAACCAGCCAGTATACCTAGCAAAATGGTGACTAGGAATAATCCCAGCCATAGGGAACTGCCAATAACAAATAGACCAAATAATCCTAAGGGTAATAAAGCGGTTAAGGGAGCAATCAGCAGTTCAACTTGGACAAAAGCTAGCAGTAGCTGCTGTTGTTGTAACTTTCCCTCACTCTTTGCGGCAATAAAGCGACTCAGGTAAGAACCGATGCCCATAGCGGCGAGAAATCCACCAACGGCGACACCGTAAGAGAGGGCTTGATTTCCTACTAAATAACTGGCGAGAGTTCCCAGCAAGAGTTCAACAGCTAGCCCACAGCTAGAGGAGATAGCGGCAGCACCTAGCAGTAACCGCCGTTGGGTGCGGCTTAGAGATAGGGTGCTAGCGCTTGTTTCTGAATTGTTGACTTGTTGAGTCATTGGCCATTGGTCATTAGTTATTGGTCATTGGTCATTAGGCCTTGTCCAACAATAACTTTGCCATTTCCTTTTTTTGGGCACGGCAACATTAATATTTAGGCAAGGATTGGGATGTTGCTGATGCCGTGCCCCTACAAAAAATGGGCTTGTTTTTGAGCGATTCCTTAGTCATCCTTAAGATAATTTAGGTTCTTATATCATGTCCGCCTAAACAGTTATCATTTCCTTCTCACTTGCAGCCTTGCTCCTTCCCTTGGAGCCATCTGCCAT
>CBKWLJ010000324.1:0-10647 GCA_966675205.1 uncultured bacterium | reverse complement strand
ATTGCCTTAAATGTTTGATCTAACTGCCTGCACACGGACGATCGAGAACAAAATACCAGTACATAAGGAGTGGTGGCAACTTCAATGGCTCAATAAGCCTCTGCTCTTAGCCCTTTTAATTGTTTTGGCTGTTTTCGGGATTCGTTGGCTGCTTCAAGATCCACAGCGAATACGCTGGTTCAAAAGTCCAAAAGGATTGTTATGCCTGTTTAGTGTGAGTGCTATTTTACCCCTATTATTGTTGGGTGCTACTCAAGGACTCGTGGCGTTTGTGCCACCCGATACAGGTCAAAAAGCCGATGCCATTGTTGTGTTAGGCCGCGGATGGCCCTTGCTATTTAGTCGAGTTGATGTTGTCACTGAGCTATGGGAAGCCAAACGTGCACCGATAATTTTTGCTAGTGGCAGAGATGATGCCCCTAACATGGTAAAAGTTTTGGCAGAGAACGGCATCCCCCAGGAAGCACTTGATGGTGAAAATTGTTCGCTGACGACAGAAGAAAATGCGCTTTTCTCTGCTGCCATTCTCCAACCCCAAGGCGTTCGACGTATTCTATTGGTGACTGATGCGAATCATATGTTGCGATCGATAATGGTATTTCGTGCCTATGGTTTTGAGGTTATTCCCCGTAAAAGTTCCGTACCTCAACACTGGAACCCCAAAGAATATGGATTTCTTAAGCTCAGAGAATATGGCGGCCTCATTAATTACAGTTTCCGAGGGCTATTTAGTCAACGTCGTTTCTCTGAAATAGATGATCCTGAACTGATAACGATATTGCAAAAAGCCGAACAATACGGTAAGCAACAACTTCTCCAAAGATAAGAGTGATGGCGTCATTCAACTGATTACAACGCCAACTCTTCATTTTACAAAGTACTCCACTCCGTAAATATACGGTCGTATATTTACGGAGTCTTTTTAAGAAGTTTCCTTAAAATTTACGTAATTCCCAGGACGTTTTTACAGCAATCGAGAGTCCAAAATGAAAACGTCATACAAGTAATACTTTGATAATATGAAGCAATTTAAAGTGAGACTTGTTGAATATAGAGTTCTTCTAGTAGAGCGTGGCGGAAATAAGTATCCAGTTGAAAAAGGTTAAAAAGCTTACTGTACAGGCTTTCTTCCCTTGGAACCCTCTGTCTCCTGTATAAAAGCCTTCTTGCACTAGTTCACACAAATCTCTAGAAGTAGTTAACCATTATCAACTTTGAGTATGTGATACCAAGTTGCATTCATCCGTAGAACATTCATTTTCTCCCTGTCCGGAGCATCTGTCTCAACTACTATCTTTGAACGCAATTCAGTATGACCTTTACACTCACTTTTATATTTCTACAGGGTCATCTAGGCATCTATTTTTGTAGAGAAGTCTAGATAAAAATGAACATCGAAAATATTGCTCGATATTACATTACTGCTCCAGCTTACGCAATCCCTTTTGACGTACTCAAGAGTTTCCGTCAATTTATTATTAGCCTAGCGCAAACAGAGTTGCAAGGAATCAACCTACAGTATGTTGATTTCCAACCTTACTTGGAAGGTCAAGAGCTATGCCAAGAAGCTCTTTGTGCTGATGTCAATCAAGGAAAATTATTAATTACTACTCAATTCAATGAATCCGTTCTCCTCGGTTCGCAGATTAACCTGATTTTTCGAGGCATTCATGATATTCATCATGTCAAACTCAATGCAGACTTTAGTTGGCAAGGAGAATGTGCTAGCGCTCGTCACATTATGTCTTTGACTGACAACATTTTATTCCAGCAGCTTCTGTTCTGTGAAATCTTAGGTCAATCTGCTGTGTATCTTTATACAGAACAGTTTCCAAAACACCAAAAAATCGTACTCTTTGAACCAGATATTTGGCATGAGTTCACTAAAGATTGAGCAATCTGCGTCCTCGCCCTACTTAATAAGTCAGTTTAACGGCAGTGTGACAGTAAATGTTGTACCAACTCCCAATTTACTTTCTACAGCTATCTTACCTCCATGTAAATCCACACATTTTTTTACAATCGCTAGACCCAGTCCGGTTCCTTGAATAGTACCAACATTCCTAGCTCTTCCAAAAGCATCAAATAGTTTATCTAGCTCGTCTCTCGGAATACCAATGCCACTGTCTTTGATACAGAAAATAGCTAAAGACGATTGGCAAACTAAGTCAAATTGGATAACCCCTCCACCAGGAGAATATTTAATCGCATTAGAGAGCAAGTTAGTAAGGATATGTTCCAATAGGTTTTCGTCTAACTGAGCATTAGAACTATTGCCTTGTGTTCTAAAAACAAACCGATTTTGCTCACTCGTATTCAGGGGGTGACAAGTCGCTAAAACTTGCATCCTTTCTACGATTTCGCGGCAGAAAGCAACCAAATCCATCGGTTTAGGATTAAACTGTAATTTGCCTGCTTCAGCTTTGCCAATAGTCAGAACATCATCTAATAGCTGAGTCATCCGCCTCACAGCGCTTTGAATCCGGATGAAGTGATTTTGCTTTTTCTGTTCAGATAATTTATGGTTATAGCGTTCAAGGAGTTCCGCCGATGATTGAATCGTAGTTAGCGGTGTGCGAAACTCATGAGAAACAATCGAGATAAAGCTAGCGCGAAGTTCGCTGAGCTCTCTTTCTTTTTCCAACGCCTTGCGGATGTCAGCTTCTGCCTGCTTAAGTTGTGTAATATCTCGTCCTACAGCCTGACATTCGATAAAGTTGCCCTGTTCATCAAATAAGGCTCTATCAGACCATTGTTGCCAACGAATTTCTCCTGAAGGGAGAATGATACGGTGTTCGTAGGTGTTGATTGGCTGTTCCTGAGAAAGAGCACGAAAGTTTTTGGTAATCAATTGTCGGTCTTCCGGAGGCATTTCTGGTAAAAATTTCTGCCCAATCAGCAACTCCCGTGGTTTGTTAAAGTAACGGCAATAGGCGTCATTGACAAAGGTGATTGTATCGTCGAATTTAAAGCGACAAATCAGTTCGGATTGATTTTCCACAATGGCACGATAGCGTTGCTCACTTTGCTGTAGTGCTAACACTGTCTTCTGATGTTCAGCAATCTCGGTACTAAGCCGCTCATTCGCCAGCTTTAGCTGCTGGGTATGCTCATCAACTCTTTTTTCTAGTTTTGAAAAGGTCTGTTGCCACGCGTTTTCTGCTAGTTTGCGCTCAGTAATGTCCTGTGCCACTGCATAGAAAAGCCCATCTTTTTCCTGTGAAACTTTCCAAGTCAACCAATGGTAGCTTCCATCTTTGTGGCGGTAGCGATTTTCATATTCGACAATCTCTGCTTGAGAAAACTGGGTTTGAGCCCAAAGACTAACTTCCACATCATCTGGATGAACAAACTCAATCCAAGGTTGTGTGAGTAGTTCTTGGAGAGTCCATCCTAGTAGAGTTTCCCATGCTGAGTTGAGGGGTTGAAAATATCCGCCTTGTTTAAAAATGCAAAATAGGTCGGATGATAATCTCAAATATACATTGAGAGCGAAATCGGCTGTGACAGGTTGCTCAATTAACTGGATTTGAGGCTTAGGAGAATTCATCCAGATCTTCGCTCCGTGATAGTTCCGACAAAAATGTTTTTGCTACTTCTGTCTTCAGTATTAATTATAATTTTAAGAATTGAGCGTTTAATTTTTGGTTAATGACTCGACCGGGGATCGAGAGCATCTTGTAAACCATCTCCTAAAAGGTTAAAGGCTAAAACAATCAGCGTAATCATCAAACCAGGGAACAGTACTGTCCAAGGTGCGGAGAGCAAATATCCATTCGTAAAGGCATCCGATAGCATCGTTCCCAACTCTGGTGTAGGGGGTTTAGCACCCAAACCCAAAAAGCCCAATCCTGCTGCTTCTAATGTTGCCGTACCGATTGATAGGGTTGCCTGTACCAGGATAGGTGCAAGACTTGCGGGTAAGATATGGCGGAAAATAATTCGCTCTGGCGTTGCCCCGAATGCGATTACCGTTTGCACAAACTCTTGCTCTCGCAGGGAGAGCACCATACTTCGGGTGAGTCGAATAAAAATTGGGATTTGTACAATTCCTACTGCCAGCATGACACTGGGTAAGCTAGGGCCAGTGATGGTAACAACTGCGATCGCGAGTAAAATCGAAGGAAACGCTAACAGAATATCCGTCACCCAGCCAATTCCTACATCGGGCCATCCTCGGAAGTAACCAGCCACTAGTCCCAATACTACGCCAATCAGGAGTCCTAGCAACACCGAGATTAAACCGACAAAAAGCGAGATACGCAGTCCATACCATACCAATACCAGTACATCTCGTCCAAGTCCATCCGTACCAAACCAATGTTGTAGGCTTGGGGGTTTTAACCGTGCCAGGTAATCTCGGTCAGTTGATGGGTCATAAGGGTGCAATACTGGAGCGAGAAGCGCTAAAAGAATGAGTGCAATCACAAGGAAAAAACCAATCTTCCCCGATGTAGATTGTAAAAATCGCTCAAGCGCATTCCAAAAATTGACTCTCCAAGTATTCAGGCGCATTGACTAATAACTAATGACTAATTACCAATGACTATTCTTATTGATACTGAATTCTAGGGTCTAGAAAAGCATAAGATAGATCAACGAGCAGATTGATTAGCACGAAACTAATCGATACAAAAATTACCCCAGCTTGTACGACTGGATAATCCCGGTTAAGAATGCCATCATAAATCCAAGAGCCAATTCCAGGCCAAGTGAATATCGTTTCTGTTAAAATCGCTCCTCCCAAAAGCGTCCCAAACTGCAAACCAATAATTGTCACTACTGGTAAAAGTGCATTTTTCAAAGCGTGTTTGAAAATTACCCAGCGCTCTAAAACGCCCTTTGCCCTCGCTGTGCGGATGTAATCTTGAGACAAAACTTCAAGCATGGCACTGCGGGTAATTCGGGCGATGATGGCTAAAGGGATAGTACTCAAAGTCAGCGCTGGCAGAATCAGGTGAGCAAGTACATCTTTGAATACGTTCCAGTTTCCTTGGAGTAAGGCATCTAATACGTAAAAACCAGTAATCGGTTTGAAAGTTAATGCGGCTTCTTGACTCAGTCGTAAACCGGGTGGAAGCCATTGCAGGTTAACAGCAAACAGGTAGATTAGAAGCAGTCCTAACCAAAAGACTGGCATAGAAACACCGAGCAAAGAACCGCTCATCGTGAGATTATCGATCGCACTATTTTTGCGAACGGCTGCCAAAACTCCCGCCGGAATTCCTAGGAGGAGAGCAATGAATATAGCCGCAACAGCTAACTCAAAGGTTGCAGGCCAACGAGTCGTGATTTCTTGAAGTATTGGGGCACCGCTAATAATACTGTTGCCTAGGTCAAAACGGAGCAGATTACCTATAAAAAGAAAGTACTGTACGGGTAGAGGCTGATTTAAACCTAACTGTTCTCGAATTGCCTCCACTGTTTCAGGTGTAGCTCGTTCTCCTGCCAATATCTGTGCTGGATCACCGGGAATCAGGTGGAGGAGGATGAAAACTAACAGTGTAATTCCGAAGAGAACAGGTATTAAGTTGAGAAGACGTTTGAGGATGTATCGACCCATGCGAGGTTGAAGGTTTGAAGGTTTGAAGTTTCAAGTTGCTAACTTTCTAACTTGAAAATGGGGGTCAGGGGTCAGAATTCTCCGAGTTAGAATTCTCCGAGTCAGAATTCAGGAGTTAGAGTTCAGGAGTTAGAATTTAGGAGTCAGAATTTTAGCTTGAGCACATGGGCGTCTAACCTACTAACTTTCAACTCTTCGTGACTTCCCCTAGCTGTTCAGAGCCTAGAGGACTTGGTGTCCAACCACTGACTCGCTTGCGCTTCGCTAAAAGAGGTCTGGCGTGGACAATGGGAATACGCACTGCTTCTTGAAACAAAATTTCGTCTATTTGCTGATAAATTTTGATTCGCTCTGCCTTGTCTTGGGTGGCGCGTCCCTGATCTAAAAGCTTTAACACTTCTTCGTTTTTCCAGTTGCCTAAGTCGGTGGTGGCACCGGGTCCAAAGTGAGGATAGTAGAAGGTATCAGGGTCGCCATAGTCACCGATCCAACCGAGCATGAAGGCAGGATAACCAGGGGATTTGTTGCGATCGCTCAAGTATGCGGCCCAGTCTTTTGTTTGCAGATTAACATTGATCCCGATCGCACTCAAGTCAGCAGCAAAGGCTTCGGCTGTCTGTTTGGGGGTGGGGAAGTAGGGACGGCTAACTGGCATATACCAGAGATCAAGGGGGAATCCGTTGGGATATCCTGCTTCGGCAATGACTTGCTTGGCCGCCTCAGGATTGAAGGGGTAGCCTGTAACTTCTTCGGACTGAAATTCTTTTTGTACTGGAGGAGTAAAGTGAGGGGTGCTTTCACCCAATTCGCTCCAAAATGCCTTGACAATCGCTTCTCTGTTCAGGGCGACTGCGATCGCTTGACGGACTTCGATCTTACTCAGAGGCTCATAACTGGGATTGAGCGCTAAATAGCCGACATTGAAGGATGGACGGTAGATTGCCTCTAAATTCGGGTCTTTCTGCACTTCTGAAAGTTGATCAGGGGTGAGATCAACTGTCATGTCAATGGTTCCTGCCCGTAATTGCGCTAACCTCGCGGCTGGGGCGGTAATAAAGCGAAAGATCAATTGCTCAGATTTGGGTAAGCCTTGCTTCCAGTAGTTAGGGTTTTTAGTGAGGACGATGCGATCGCCTGTACGCCATTCTTTGAAAATAAACGGCCCTGTTCCTACAGCAATAGATGAGGGAGTTCCGTAAAGGGATTGGGCTTTCTGAATGGCAGTAGGGCTAGCGATGCCAAAATAGCCAGCAGCGATCGCAGCGGGGAAAATGGCAAAGGGCTGTTTGAGGACAAACTTAATAGTATCTTTGCCCTCAACGACAACATCTTGGACAATCGATTCCTTAGACCCCTTAAAGCCGCCGAATAAATTTTGCCAAATAATGTAACTTTTTCCCGCATCGCGGTAGCCAAACTCATTTTTGGCGTCCCACCACCGATCTACATTAAATTTCACGGCTTGGGCGTCGAAGTCGGTACCATCGTGAAATTTAACCCCCGATCGCAGCTTGAATGTCCAAACTTTCCCCTCTTCCGAAGATGTCCACTCTGTCGCTAAATTGGGTTCTAACTCAGTGGTACCGGGTTTGAAGCGGAGTAAGCGATCGTAAATTTGCTGTTGGACAATCAGGGAATTACCGTCTTCTATATTTCCCGGTTCTAAATTAACGGGTTCTCCCCCTGAACCATAGACTAATGCGCCTTGGGGAACGGCTGCTGGGTTATTCGCCGGTGAGGGGCTATTACTCGTCTGGTTTGTCGAGGGGCGATCGCAATTGGATAGAACAATCGCCAAGGCAAAAGCCACCATGGCCAAAAGTATTGACCGGATTAGGGAAGCGCGTTCTACAGACGCCCACCGACTAAGCCTCATGAGACTGACTCCTGATGATTGGGCTGCAATCTCAACTATTTTCGCAGGCTGCACGCTTCTCGTCTAATCAAAAAAGACAAGAGGGGTATTTTGCGATCGCTCCATCTATCGCTAGACGTAATACAACACCTCTAACTTTTAGCTGATTACTAAGAAACACGCAGTGCAGTATGTTAAGCCCACGTTCCGCCCTGTAATACAGGAAAGACTAGCTGGGCTGTACTCTACCATGCAATTTTTTGACCGAAACTTTACTTCCCGAATTAGACGCTGGCCTCTAGGCTGGCTTTTTAGTGGCACAATCTTGCTCGTTGCAGCAAGTAGTTCCCCCGCTAATGCTCAGGTCACCATCGTCAGAGAAGAATTTAGGGACTCAACAGCTTATGGATGGACGATTGGAGGCTCATTTACCCCTTGCTTGACAGCGACTGGCCCTTCTGCTCCAGGGTCTATTCCCAACTGTGATGCTACAGCCGATGTCCCTGGGACAGGAGTACTGCGGTTAACGAACACCACAGAAAACCAAGCAGGTTTTGTTTTTTACGACTATACTATTCCAGCCAATCAAGGTTTGATCATCACCTTCGATTACTTTGCTTATGGTGGTGGCGGAACCCCATCTGGGGCTGATGGAACAGCATTCTTCTTGTTAGATGGAAATACCACCTCACCAGTTGTGGGTGCAGAAGGGGGGGCTCTTGGCTATGCTCAACAGGTCACTCAAAATACTAGTCAAAACGGGCTAACCAATGCTTATCTAGGTGTTGGCTTGGATGAATTTGGTAATTTTGCCAATGACTATGAAGGACGTGGTTTTGGTTGTCCCAACCAATCTCCTTTTGGAGGCGGGCCAGAGTTATCGCCACCAGCAGCACAGGTAACAGATTCAGTAACAGTAAGAAGTCCGGGTAATGGCTTAACAGGATATTGCTTCCTCGGTAATTCCGGTACCTTGCGGAATCGACCTGGGGGATTTAGCTTAGATAACCCTGGCGCTCCTTCGCGCACAACCCCGAATACAATCCGAAGAGTTAGGATTACACTCAGTACGAATAACACCATCACCTTAGAAATAGACCCGACTGGGACAGGTACGGCTTATCAAACAATCTTGGACGCTTTTCCAGCCCCAGCCAACCGACCCGATACTTTCAAGTTTGGTTTTTCGAGTGCAACAGGTAGTGGGGTAAATTTTCATGAACTGATCAATTTGCAGATAGAAACTATTGCCGTCCCACCTTTACCAGACTTGGCAATATCGAAAACTAACTCCGGTAACTTCATTCAAGGAGAAACGGGTACATACACTTTAAGTGTGCAAAATTTGCCAACTGCTACGGGCCCCACTTATGGCCCAGTAACGATACAAGATACTCTACCGGAGGGGTTCACTTTTGCCTCAGCAACAGGTACTAACTGGAACTGTCTGGCTAATGGACAACAAGTTACCTGTGTTTACGATGGCCCTGCCGTCAATCCTGGTAATAGTTTGCCTGCTCTCACACTCAACGTTAATGTAACTGCACCTCCTGGCAGCTATACCAACCAAGCAGTGGTTTCAACTGACGGCGATAGCGATTTGACGAACAACACAGCAGAAGATACAACTCAAGTTGTCACTTCTAGAGACCCTAATCTACGGTTGGTAAAGCGAATTACCAATGTTACTAGAAACGGTGTGCCATTAGCAGGCTTTGACTTTAACCGTTTTGTCAATGACCCTGATGATGCTGATGACACTGCACCTGGTTGGTCTCAGTTGTCCCCTGTAGGAGTGTATCAGGTAGGAATTGATGATTCTTTGGAAAGCAGTGATGTCGTGGAGTACACCGTCTATTTTCTCTCCGATGGGGGGACTCCAGTTAACAACGTCAATTTCTGTGACTTGATTCCCTCAGGGACAACCTTTGTTCCCGGTAGTATCCAGGTGGTTCTTGGTAATACTCCTACCCCTATAGAGGGTACTTTTTTATCACCCTTGGCACCCCCTCCAGGGAATGCTTGCTCTAATCCAACTAATCCGAATGGAGCAGTATTTGCAAATTTAGGGGATATTTCTAATCAACAGGGTAACAATTTTGGTTTTGTCCGCTTCCGGGTCAGGATTGACTAGTGCAGCGCGGCGAAAATAACCCACCAGTCCAAAAAGGTTAAAAAGCTTACTGTACAGTCTTCTTCCCTTTTGCCTCCTGCCTTATATCTTTTGCCTTCTTACACTAGGACGACTCTACCCTTGAATTCTGAAAGCCGGTTTTTTTTGCGATCGCACTTTTGTTGAATTAGACTCTCAGCTATTCACTTCCTTCGCTCTCTCAGACCCACTTGGGCTTTTTCCCAATTAACTCTCACTTTTTGTGCTTCTTAAACCGCTTCTAAAAATTGCGATCGTACTCAAAACCTACTCAACCTATCCGCTTCTCCTGCGCTTGGGACGTGGAACTGGAGTCGTTGGTTCATATGCTTTCAGTCCATCATCACCCGTTAGAATTTCTACTCTAAAACCGATTTTGGCATAATATTCAGCTACAGTTTTGATCGTAGCATCACCGATAGAAATCTTTTGTAACGCTAAGTTAGGCCATTCCCCTGCTAGCTTTTTCAGCCCTTCTGCTTCCCAAAGTTCTGATTGATGAGTAAAAGCCGCCCAAGGTGTTGTTGCATCTGCTACCTTTTCCATAATTTCAGCTAAAGCTCGAGCCATTTCATATCGCTTTGAGCTAGCTTGAGCAATATGATTACCTGTTTCAATAATGGCAGCTAAGGGCAGTACAAAGGTTGTAAATTCCTCCTCTTCTTTTTGCACAAGCTCATCAACCCGCTTCTTATCCCACTTATTATTTTCAGCTCCACAAGTATCTTTTCCAGGCACTCCCAGGTAAACACACGGGATTGATGTGTCGATAATCAGAACCTTCCTCATCTCTAGAGTTACCCGTTACCCGAAAGGCTCCTTTCAATAGCTCCCTTCGTTGCAAGCCTCCCCAAAGAGCCAGATGCCATCAATTTAGGAAGATTTTCGATCTCTTCCAGAAGTGTCAGCTTACTTTCTCCAGTTTCTGAATCCCGGTGGGCTACAACAACAAAAGGAATCATCTCTGGATCGAGTGCATCTAGCAAAGCTGGATTATGAGTAGTCATTAATATATCAATTTTTCTTTTTTCGCCAATTTCCTTCAGCATTTTTAACAGTAAACCTGCACGAGAAGGA
>CBKWLJ010000323.1:0-10673 GCA_966675205.1 uncultured bacterium | reverse complement strand
CGTTCAAGCTGTGCCTGCCGTTCTTGTTCTCTCTGTCGGCGTTCTCGCTCCTTTTGGGCTTGACTTTCACGCGCTTGGCGATCGAAGTCAGAGTTTTTGCGTGTAAAGCTAATCGTTATTGGAACCTTAACCTGGCGTCCGGGTGATGAAAATTTCATCCTCCTAGCTGCGGCTAGCGCAGCTTGATTCATGTTGCTGCTGCCACCCCTGGAAATTTCTGCATCAACCACATTGCCGTTTTCATCCAATTCAGCCTGGACACCTACACTACCTTCTTCACCATCAAGTGAGGATGGATATTCCGGTTGGCATCCACTAATGCACTGTAGTCCACCTCTTCCAGACCCAGTTCTCGAACCTCCCGGAGTACCACCTGGTTTCCCCGAAGTCGGTCGTGGAGGAGCTGAGCGATTCGCTGCTACCGCTCCGGTCGATACAGGATTACCGATGGATTCGCCACCACCTGGGGATGTAGCAACCGAAGAACTACTCCCGCTCAAACTTTGTCTAAAGCTCTGAGATCTGGAGGAAGAACTTTGCAGAGGTTGAGAACTGCCTGTCGGTCGAGGGGGTGCTGAGCGATTCGCTGCTACGACCCCCGGTGATACAGTACCGGGATTAGAATCATCCTCTGCTGTTGGTGCTGTCGTGGGAGCAGAATTACTGCTCAAACGCTCTTTGAATTGCTTAGCGATATCAGAGACAGTAGACAGGGGTTGAGAGACACTGTTTGGACGTGGAGGAGCAGAACGAGTGATTGGTACCGAAGCTGGTGCTATTGGGTTGGCATCTGAAGGTTCGTCGTTAGAGGGTTGGCTCAAAGGCTCTTGCAGTGGCTTTGTTGCCACTGGATTATCCACAAGCGGCGAGACTGAGGTATCGGGTTTGGGCGGTGCCAATGGCTGAGTTGCTACTGGTGGAGGGGGTGTGATGGGAGCAGGTGGAGGAACCGATTCAGGTTCTTGAGGGATTTGAGGGGGTGGAGGTGGCGCAACAGGAGCTGGAGGTGGAGTGACTGCTTGTTGAGGCGCAACAGGAGCTGGAGGTTCGGGTTTTGCCTCTGGCTGTTGTGGTGCAGCAGGGCTGATTGGCTCTGGTTTTGCCTCTGGTTTAACAGAGACTGTGGGAATGGTCGGTTGCGGTATTGGCAGTTTAGGAGCCTCAGCTTTAATCGGTTGCTGGGGTGCCGGAGGTTTAACCTTCTCTGGCTCTGGCTTGGGAGTATCTTCTATCGGTTTTTCTTCAGTTTCTGGCTCTTCAACAACAATGACTTCAATGGGGTCGTCGGCCACTTCTGGCTGTCTTGCCCACAGTAGGCTTACGCCGAAAGCCATCGTTACGTGAAACACGGCTGAACCGGCAAGGCTATAGGCGAGAAACTTCTTGAGAGCTTCTTTTTCTCTCTCGCGTTGCTCAATGCAAAAGCTGGAAATACTCATCCCCTCTACTTTTCCCCTGTTAATACGAGCGCATACCGCTTAACCGTCTCAGATTATTGCATATTAGTTGCATTAACGAGGTAAACAATAAAATGATTCAGATGCCCTTGTCAAGAAAATAATGCAGCGATCGCCAAGAACTTATTCCATAAAAACCTAGACAATACAAAGCTTGTGTTCTTTAAGTACTTGACAAAACAAACTTAACACCCATTTAATTTAATGAGATTTCTTGCTTTAAAGACTTGACATTGATTGCAAAACTATGGCAAGACGAAATGTTCGTGCCATCCTTTCTCAAACTGACTTTTCACGGGAAGTTCTAAATGCTATGCCGTGAAAAGTAAGTTTCTCAAAAACTGCTTTGCAATCCGATACGGAACGTCAAACCGGGTTGATAAATGCGATTGGCTTTTTCGTAAGTCACATCTGCCAAGTTTTCCAGATAGACAACCAATCCGACATTCTGAGTGATAGGGATACGGGCACTCACATCCAAATTCACCCAGGATGGAATGAACTCCGTCGTACTTTCATCTGGCCTGTTAAAGAAGGCTCGACGAGCACCACTGTTGTAACTGGCAAAAAGGTTAATTTGCCACCCCGCCGATTGATAACCAATACCGAATTGAGCGACTGAGTAAGGAACCATAGCTAACTGTAACCCCTTCTCTGAACCCGTTTCGATTTGCGCGTCTGTATAGGTGTAGTTGAGAAAGGTTGACCACTCTGGCGTCATTTGCCACTTCAGCGCCACCTCTAAACCATTGGTATTAACCAAACCAATATTTGCCCACCGTCCGGCTTGAATGCCAATGCGGTCTTGCAACCGACTCCCAAAGTAGGTAAATTGCCCGGTTAAGCTTGGAGAGAAGGCGACATCCATGCCAGCAGTCCAAGAAGAACCTGTTTCTGGCTCTAAGTCAGGGTTTGGCAACCAGTTATGAACGGTGTCATAGACATACAATTGGTCTAGTCCGGGATTGCGCCTTACTGAAACCCAACTCCCACGTACAGCAATATCTGGGGTAACCGCCCATCTTAATCCCGTACTGGGGTTTAAATTACCACCATACTCACTGTTAAAATTTTGTCTAAGTCCAACATCAGTCTGAAAGGTATCGGTGAGTTTCCAGGTTGTTAAAGCAAATAGAGCCGCATTAAACCTATCTCTATTTTCCGTTTCATTGAGAGCAATGCGATCGGGCGCTGTACTCACAACCTCACCCTCTAAGAATGAATTTTGCAAATCAACCCCCCAAGTGAGCTTATTGTTAGGAGTAAATTGCCACTGATGCTCTACTCTTGCCGTCAGCGCTTGTGAGTTGAGTGTGCCTGTGCGGTAATAAATGTTTTGAGTTGGGCCATATGTGTTGAAGTAATCTTGGTTGTAAGTCAATGTAGTTCTGAGGACAGAATCTTCAGAACCCCCCAGTAGGGTTTTCCAAGATAAACCGATATTCAGTGCATCATGGTCTAATCGGTCTCGTTGCAGAGGAAAACCAAAATAAAGTAAGCCCCGACGACTACTAATTTTGTAAGCATCTAGACTAATCGTATTTGTAGGATTTAAATCGAGCGATAGGCTGCCAAAGTAGTTGCTAACAGCCGTGTCTCCGTTAAACAAACGACCTTCAGAGTCGCGATTGGCTGCACCGACTGGGACGCGATAGCGATTATCTCCCTCGTTTTGCTCAAAGCCAAAGTTAAACCTGAACGAACCTGTAGAACCTCCATAGCTAGCTCGATAGTTCAACCGTTCGTAAGAGCCATATTGCACGCCTAAATTCAGTCGCGGAGCCTCTTTACCCTGTTTAGTAACAATATTGACCACTCCGCCAAAGGCTTCTGAACCGTAGAGTGTGGAGCTTGTGCCGCTGGACAATTCTACTCGTTCAATCGCTCCTGCGGGAATGCTATTCAGGTCAGTTGCTCCGTGATAGGTGCTAATGTTGCTACCGATAGGTCTGCCGTTGAGGAGAAAGACAGACTGATTGATTGAGTTCCCTCGGTAGTAGGTACCTGTGTGAATATCTGCCCCAAAACCGACATCGTTGATAGCAAATCCAGGTAGTCCTCTCAATACTTCGGCTGCACTATTCGCACCTTGCTTTTGGATTTCTTCTTCGGTAATCACATACTCCGGAGTGGAAGAGTTTGGGAAAAGCTCTTCTTCTTGCGTTATCACAATTTCTATCGTTTCTTCTTCCTCAATGTCCGTTTCCTCGGTAGAAGAATTTGGTGTCGCTTCGTTGTTGGTTTGGGCTAGTGTGGATTCGGAGAAAGTTGAGGGTTGAACCAATAACCCGGCACTAGTGTGGGGACGCTCTAGTTGACTGAGCCGAGGAATCTCTGAAATCGGTTGTTGTACTGATGCCGTTTCTAAGGGTAAAAATCTTTCTTCCTCTGTTCCCTGTTCTCTATTTTCCAGCGAGCCGACTGACTCCATTGCGCTAACAACAGAAGGGACAGCGCCCATCGCGATTGAACTAATGCCGCAACTGGTTAGGGCAATGATAGGCACAAAAAGAGGCAATTTCATGTTTTTTGACAAAAATAACTCACACCACCCCGTCTAGCTTCTTTTCGTAAGCGCTAAAAGGATATATTGGGCGCTGGCATAAAAAAGCTACTGGTTAGTTTGGGTGAGGTTGTCATCTTCGTCAAAAGACAAGCTGTCAAACTTGGCTCTTAATCTCAGTTCTAAGTCGGTGGGCATTAGTATTTGTCATTGAGGCAAGGCTCTAGGGCACAAGACAGAAGGCAGAAGGCAGGAGGCAGGAGGCAGAAGGCAGAAGGCAGGAGGCAGAAGACAGAAGGCAGGAGGCAGAAGGCAGGAGGCAGGAAGGTTTTGGAGTCTTAACATTTGTTGATATACCTGCGTTTATTTGTGTCCAAATACTTAGTAACGTTGCAATTGTCAAGCCCTGACCTTATTAAAATTATTTGCATTAACGGCACTCTCCAAAATCACGCAATTGCAGGGGGTAAGTGAGAAAAACGAGTTGCGATCGCACGCTCTACTATTCCTATAAGCCTCTAAAAGCCTTTATTTCAGTAGCTTTAGCCTTTTAATCTTCTGTCCTACTTCCTCTTGACGACTCAGTCCGCTAGACTTTTTGAGTCAGCTACTTGACAATGAGAACTATTAGCAATATTTCTATTGAAAGACTTTGTCAGCTTTTTTTGTCCGAAATGCGCCAAAGCTGACTGAGCTTTTTAAACCCCATTGTTGAACCTGCATGCCCATTGTTAACTTTTTCAAGGCGGGCGGAATCGTCGCGTGGCCGCTTTTGGTATTTTCCTTAGTTTCTGTCGCCCTAATTGCCGAGCGACTTCTATTTTGGGTTCGAGTCAATCGTCGGCAGCGTCGAGTCGTGAGAGATGCGCTGAGGTTGTACCAACAAAACCCAAGAAATGCGATTAACTATCTACAGCAGAATGCAGATCTACCCATTGCCAAGATTTTTCTGGAAGCCTTAGAACTAGACTGGCCTAACCCAGAGGAGTTTCGCATTGCTTTAGAAAGCGCAGCCCAAGCCGAGCTACCAACATTAAAGCGTTTTAATAGCGTCTTCGATACAATTGTCGGGATTTCACCCCTATTAGGGCTTTTGGGGACAATTTTGGGCTTGATGACAGCTTTTGCTTCCCTAAAGATTGGCGATGTTGGCGGTAGCCGTACCGCAGGAGTGACTGGAGGAATTAGTGAAGCTCTAGTTTCGACAGTGATGGGGTTGGTTGTGGCAATAGTCACCCTCTTTTTCGCCAATATGTTCCGTGCCTTTTATCAGCGACAACTGGCGTTAATTCAAGAGTACGGGGGTCAATTGGAACTACTTTATCGCCGTCAGTACGAACAAGGGAGAGATGTTTATGCGACTTCCCGATGAGGTAGAAAAATCAGGGGAAATCAACATCGTACCCATGATCGATGTGATTTTTTCGATCTTAGCGTTTTTCATTATTTCGTCGTTGTATTTAACACGTTCGGAAGGATTACCTGTAAATTTACCCGGTGCGACAACGGCGAAAAGTCAGCCTAGTACCAAAATTACAGTGACAATTCAGCCAGATGGAAAACTGGCGCTCAACCGTAAACCGATTGAGTTGGACTCTCTAGAACAGGAAGTACGTTCTTTAGTAGAGACGAACTCTGAACCCTTGGTGATTGTGAATGCTGATGAAGCAGTCGATCATGGTCGAGTGGTGGGTGTGATGGATCGCTTGCGTCGAGTGAAAGGAGCAAAATTAGCGATCGCTGCTCAAAGACAATAACTCCCATGATTATTTGACTGTATCTTTCAGGAGGCAGAAGAATAGAATGCAGAAGGCAGGAGGTTCCCACCTTTAAAAAACATGGGATTGGTAATGCTTGTTTATTTAAGAGACGATAATTGTCTTTTTTCACCAAATTTTTCCTTTTTTTCGTGTCTCTTCTTCCCTCGTGCCTCCTGCCCTGGAGCCTTTTTTTGTAAAACGCCTAACTTCACCAGAGATGGACAGAGGTTCGAGCCATTGGCAATCCTCGCTCTAGAAGTGCGAGGATTTTTCGTTCATAGACCCAATGCTCTCTTCGGATTGCTCCAATCAGAGTAAAGAGCGAATCTTTCGTCTGCGAAACATAATGAGCGAAGCGAGGCATAGCGTTTAGGTCTGTCAACCTGAGTTTTTCAGAGAAAACGAGGAAGAAAGACCAGAGATTTCCTGTAACGACAAACACGAAATCTCAAACTACCTTAGAGAAAGAGGCAAGATTAATAATTCGTAATTCGTAATTCGTAATTTGTAATTGCTTTTAGATGGAAATTTAAACCCTACCTAAAAGTGGACGCCTCAGAGATTGAGGAGTCTAACTTATCTTTAATTACGAATTACTAATTCATAATTACGAATTAAGTTGAAGTCCTCTGACACTCAAGTGTCTCTTCTAAAATATCAGGTGCTGCTATCTATCCCAAGCCATGATTTTATCCCCCAATCAACTCTACTCAACCTCAGCTAAATGGTGAAAAGGGGAACCCTAGCTAGCAGATTGAGGTTGAGTATTTTCTGCTTCAAGTTTTTTTTCCTTAAAGTAACTACGGACATTTTATTGTTGAACCAACTGTCCTAAAGAGGTGAGTTATGGATCAAGCCAAAGTAGAAGCATTTGTAGGGCAAGTTATCACTGATATAGCAGCCAGTATGTCAGGAGTGATGACGAACCTTGGGCATAAACTCGGTTTATATCAAGCGATGGCAGGTGCGGGCCCAATGTCGCCAGCTCAATTAGCCCAAAAAACCAATACTCATGAGCGCTACATCTTAGAGTGGCTCAACAACCAAGCCGCTAGTGGCTATGTTACCTACAACCCCGCTGAGCGCACCTATACACTTCCCGACGAACATGCCTTGGTGCTCGCTCACTCAGAAAGCCCTGTTTTTCTTGCTCCTGGCTTCGATAGCATTTCTTCGATGTGGCTGGATGAGGACAAAGTCGCAGACGCCTTTCGGACAGGGAAAGGTATTGGCTGGCATGAGCATCATCATCGTCTGTTTTGTGGGTGCGAAGCATTCTATAAAACGGGCTACCAAGCTCACCTCACCACTGAATGGCTCCCAGCGCTTGATGGTATTGAACAGAAGTTAAAAATGGGAGCAAAAGTGGCGGATGTAGGCTGCGGTCATGGTGCATCTACCATTCTCATGGCTAAAGCTTATCCGAATTCTACTTTTTTCGGCTTCGATTACCACAATCAATCTATTGAAACAGCACGTCAACGCGCCCAGGAAGCGGGTGTTGCAGAACGAATCAAATTTGAAGTGGCAACGGCAAAAGATTTTCCAGGGTTTGACTATGATTTAGTCTGCTATATGGATTGTCTCCATGATTTAGGTGATCCAGTCGGTGCTGCCAAACGCGCCAAGGCAGTACTTGCAGAAGATGGGGCAGTGCTACTGGTAGAGCCATTTGCAGGTGACCATGTAGAAGACAATCTCAATCCAGTGGGTCGGATGTTTTATGCTGCCTCCACTGCTATTTGCACCCCCAACTCCCTCTCCCAAGAAGTGGGGCTTGGACTGGGTGCCCAAGCCGGGGAAAAAAGATTGGCTAAAATTATGTCTGAGGCTGGTTTTACTCGCTTCCGTCGTGCGACGCAGACTCCATTTAACCTAATCTTGGAAGCGCGGCACTAAAACAAACCTAGTGTAAGCGATCGCTCCAGTGGCAATGTTGCCCCAATTCCCAACCAAAGTGTCACCAAAAGACCAATTAAGAACACAACAGTAGCAACTGGGCGTCGGAAGGGATTTTGAAACTTATTCACACTTTCGATAAAGGGAATCAGCATTAATCCCAGTGGAATTGCACTATTGAAGACGACGCCCAATAGTTTATTCGGTACAATGCGAAAAATTTGAAATGTTGGATAAAGGTACCACTCTGGTAAAATTTCTTGAGGCGTTGCAAAAGGATTTGCAGGCTCTCCTACCATTGCAGGGTCAAGCACTGCCAGTCCTACACACAATCCAATAGTTCCTGCGATGACAACGGGAAAAATATAAAGCAGATCGTTAGGCCAAGCGGGTTCTCCATAGTAATTGTGACCCATGCCTTTCGCTAGTTTTGCTCGTAACTTTGGATCGCTCAAATCGGGTTTCTTTTGGATTCCTGTCATATTAAAAACTCAAGCAAGTTGGATAACGCAAGTTATTTGCCTACGGTTGTTGAGTGTAGCGATCGCTCTTTCTCTGTGTCTTGCCTATTTTTCTGAAAATGGTCTAATCTTCCAAAAAGTTTAGAGGGCGTCTCTATAAGCTTTTGGTGTAGTTGAAGTATAGTGGCGAAAAATGCGTGTAAAGTGGCTCTGACTCTTAAAACCGACTTGTTCGAGGATTTCTCCGATAGTTAAGTCCTGCTTAGTTAACAGTAACTTTGCTTTCTCAATCCGACATCGAGTTATATATTGATGCGGTGCGAATCCTGTAGATTGTTTGAACAAGGTGGCAAAGTAATGAGGACTTATCTGAACAATGTTGGCAATTTCCGCTAATCTCAACTCTTGCTCTAAATGGTCGTTAATGTAACTGATTGCTTCCCTTAACTTATGTTTGGGTAATCCGCCTGTGTAGTCTTTAAGAATTGATCGCTTTACCGAGTATCGCTGTAGCAAATGAGCCGAAAGAGCGGTTGCCATTGACTCTGCATACAGACGGCTATCGTCCCCACCGGATTCCAGTTCAGTTTTGAGTTCCCAACCTATTTGCTGAATCAGTAAATCGCGTGTCTTGAATTGCGGTATAATTTCCACGCAATCTGCATCAACGGATTCATAAGCAACACGCGCAAATGTAGCGGGTTCAAGATAAAGATTGATAATTTCAATTTCGCGATCGCAGCGTGCTATTGGATCTTGTTGACTAGCAGGAAAAATGCCAACATCACCGTAGCTGTAATCCTCACGCTGCCAGTGTCCATTTCTCTTCAGCCACACCTCAAATTGCCCAACACAGATAGTAATAACATGGTGGGCGAAGCAAAAGTCAGGAATTTCGTGAGCAGATTGGCGATGATACGCGAAGTGAACTCCATTCCACCCCACCGTATAGCTAGAGAGGATGGGTGGTTTAAGGTCTAACTGCTTCCAGATATCCTTTTGGGCAAGATCGATACTGAGAGGCTGATCTTCTGGCATTCTAAATATAGACAACTTGATAGTTGTTGGCGACTCTAACCCGTCTTTAATTACGAATTACGAATTTATAATTACGAATTATTATTTAATCCTTACGCTTGATAAAGATTTCGATGCAGATGATCGACTTCTTCTAATGCTCTTTCAACTCCCCCTTCCGCAATACCTCTAACGTAGTTAATTTTGATTTCCTCTAACATATCTACCAGTAAGGATTCAAATTTCTGACGGTTATGCTTTTTCTGTAACTCCGTCTCTAGCGCGTCTCGGAAATTGCCCATTAAACGAGTAGTGAGTTCTGCTCCAACTGGGTCTTCAAGCGCCTTAACTAGGTTGCTGTACACTGTATGAGATAAATTGTGAGCCAATGTCTCAGTTAGCTGGGTGGGTAAGTGGCTCAAACCCGGTATATTCTGGATTTGTTGGTAAACAGTTGCTTGACTGAGGGTACGTTCAAGGCTGTGATGTACTAATGCTTGTATATCTGGCTGAATTTGGGGAAGAACGTCATAGACACTGATGTTAACTAAGCGAGTAGCGATCGCTTTTACCTCATTGGTATTATTCACCTCTATATAGGGTCGGCGAGACTCTGGATGAAGCAGCCAGCGTGTCACTTCACCCTTTTGAATCGATTCTTGCATTTGATCAATCACTTGAACGCCTATAATTTCAGCAATTTCCTCAGCAAAACTGATGGCAAAATCATAATTAAGTTGTTTCCGGAACGGATCGAGATCCAATAACTCCGTTTGATAGAGGCGAAGTGTGACCGGAATAACTCGCAACCACCGCCAAAAGGGAAGTACTAAGAAAAAGTCATACCACCGTCGCAGGATTGTTTCTAACCAATTTAATTCAGGCTTGCGGCGGCTGGTATAGTAGCTTCGTGCTAATATCTCCAGGGCAAATACGATAATAAAGGGTAAGTCAACTAACCAAAAATAATCAACGAAACGACCAAATCTGCCAATATCTCGATAGTAATTTCTCGCGATTAGAGGGGAAATTTCTGTATTAAAAAATTGAATCTCTTGCTGCCAACCTGCCTGAGACAGATAGGCTGAACTCCAAAATGTAGCCAAAGCCTCACGAGCATAGTTGTCACCGACCCGAATCCGCATTTCATGCTGAATTTTTTCTAGGGTGTTGCTTTTATTCGCTCCTTGAAATGGGTTGTCGGCAACGAGTCGATTACTCATTTGCTGCAATTGTTCGAGTAATTGTTCTGCTTTAGGTGACTGCAATCCCGTTTGTAAAACTTGTTCTTCTAATGCGTTTACTGTACTGAGATAGTTTTGAGTTTCTGGGTGGGGCTCAATTCCCTTAACTGGGTCATAGAGTTGGGTCAAACCTGGGACAGTTGCTAGATAGAAGTCGCGCAAGGCGATGTAACTCAAGTCAAAAAAGACTAGAACTAAGTTCAATACAGCAAGAATAGCAATTAGGCGTTCAAACCAAGATGTTCTGAGTTCAGACGTAGAAGGTTTTCTTATAGCTAATTTTGATGACATATCTGTAAGGAGTGAGCGGTTTTATTCAAAATTAATTAAAA
>CBKWLJ010000322.1:0-10692 GCA_966675205.1 uncultured bacterium | reverse complement strand
AAAGAGCAAAACCTTTCAACTAAGTGTAGCCTTTTCAAAGTGAAGTGGTATTACTATCCTTTTGCAGAAGATGCCGCCCATTTCCACTCGACCCTGAAGCAAGCTTGTGATGCTCACTACTGGGAATATTACCCCGTGTTCAAACGTTGGTGTGATGAATATTTCTATTTAAAACATCGGCAAGAAACGCGAGGTGTAGGGGGAATCTTTTTCGACTATCAAGATGGTCGCGGTCGATTATATCGTGGGTCTGATCCAGACGGAGCAGCAGCAGCTTATAGTAACCAAGTTGGAACTCCAACACCGCAAAATTGGGAAGATTTGTTTGCCTTTGTTAAATCGTGTGGCGAGGCATTTTTACCCGCTTACTTACCGATCGCACAACGGCGAGGGAAGATGGAGTATGGCGACAAAGAACGCAACTTCCAACTCTATCGTCGCGGACGTTATGTGGAATTTAACTTAGTTTATGACCGAGGTACGATTTTTGGTCTGCAAACCAACGGACGTACTGAATCCATTTTGATGTCCCTACCACCCCTACAACAGGCATCAAGAAGAATATGGGAGTGAGCAAGTAGTGCTTATTACAGCAGCCTTAGCCCGAGTCAATCTCGCTCTCCAGAGATCGTTACGATATATTCAGGCTGTCTAACAGCAAATCAGCTCATACAAACCTCAGTCCAACGTGTCCAAAATGCTCAACAGTCACTCCAAGTTTAGTGACCAACATCAAGTTGCACAACAAGCTCAAGGCTTAAAGAGTAGAGAGGAAGAGTATAAAAGTACTTCCGACAACTCCTCTTGGCAGCAGGCTATCCCATCACCTCACCAGGTTGACGAACTCCCTGCTGGCGGTTCTGACCCGTCTCGATTCGACTGGAAGGAGGTATGGTATCCTCTGCATTACGTCGAAGACCTCGACAAGTCAAAACCGACACCCTTTACATTACTCGACCAAGACCTTGTAATCTGGTGGGACAATACAGCCTCCTGTTGGAGAGTATTTGAGGATAAATGCCCTCACCGTCTTGCTCCCCTTTCCGAAGGGAGGATTGCTGAAGATGGTTTATTAGAATGCCCCTATCACGGTTGGACGTTTGCGGGTTCAGGGCAATGCGATCGCATTCCGCAGCAAGCCGAGGGTACAAAAGCAGAGGCTTCCCAACGAGCCTGCGTAACCTCTCTGCCTACAACTGTGCGACAGGGACTACTATTCGCCTATCCTGGGAAACCGGAGAACGCAGATCAAACAAAGGTTCCAATCGTCGATCCATTGGAGGACTTATCAGATGAGTGGGTCTGCATCAATACGTTTAGAGACCTTCCTTATGATGCACTCACTCTCATGGAGAACGTTCTCGACTCCAGCCATCTTCCCTTCACACACCACCAATCAGTCGGAAACAGGGTCAACGCTGGGCCAGTGGAACTCGAAGTAGTTTCCTCTGGAAAACAAGGCTTTAAAGGAATGTGGGAAGAAGGGCCGCGACGTGGAACGCTTGGACGGCAGGACACAACATTTATCGCACCTGGATTGATGTGGCACGACTTAACATCCAAACAGTTCGGCAGAACCTTAACCGTCGTCTATGCTACCCCCATTCGCAAGGGCCAGTGCCGTTTATTTGCTCGCTTTCCCTTCAAGTTTTCCTCTAAAATACCTGGCTTATTCATCAAGCTGACACCACGCTGGTACTCTCATCTCGGACAAAATGCCGTCTTGGAAGATGACCAAATCTTTCTACACCACCAAGAGCGTTATCTCGAGGAGGACGGTGGCAGTGCTAATTTTGCCAAAGCGTTTTACCTACCTACCAAGGCAGACCAATTTGTGATCGAACTGCGTAAGTGGGTGAATAATTACAGTATCGACCCGTTTGCAGGGGCGACTTTGCCGCCAGCTTTACCGAAAGAGAAGCTGTTGGATCGGTATTACTCGCATACGCTCAAGTGTTCTAGCTGCTCTAAAGCGCTGATCAACCTCAAGCGATTAAAGATGGGGTTCGCTCTTACTGCTGCGATCGCTTGGTCTATTGCTCCACTACTCTTACTTATTATTGACCAAACCTCTGTCTTGGGCGTAGCACTATCCAGCACAGTCAGCCTTACCTGTATAGCAACTTGGCTCTGGCTAACTTCGTTGGAAAAGCAGTTCTACGAAGGACGAGACGTACCCCCACGGAACTTGCCTGAGAAAAAGAAGATGCCGCGTTAGGGTTACCGCACACAGATTAAGGGATTTGTGGTAACAGCAAAAAGCTGGTTTCGCCTTTCTTCTTTTCCCCACTGAGACGAAAATGTAAGAATCCCAGCTTACCCAAAAAAAAAGAGAGCCACTTTTGGCGACTCTCCCGATCATCAGGGTGCATCTACTAGACATATTATGTCTTTCCGGGGTGGGGGGTGTCACCCCCTATTCCACCTCTTTTAATAAAACTTTACAAAATTTTCTCTTCAACCGATCTCACACAATCGTTTTTAAGTGTGCTAGGATATCTTCTTCACTCAGGGTGCAAACAACACAGATAGGCGAGAAAGACCTCTTCGGCAAGAAGAAAGAATTCTCAAACATGAATAGCGATTCATGGTAACTCAATCCAATCATCAGGGGCATTATCTACAAACAACCGTGGCATCTTAATTATCAGTATCAGGTTTCCCTGAATCAAGGGTCAACCCAATTCTGATCTCTATCCCGATTATCAGGCGGTATAATTCGTGTTTCATTTTAATTACTGAACCTAAACAGTGAGAACACGATTCATGAACGAGTTATCCATCGACTATTTCTTTGCCTAAAAGCGAGGGGCTCATCTGTGAACCCCTCGCTTTAATTTTTACTCAAAAACAATCCAATAAGGAAAATCGGCTAATTCCTGAGCCTACTTACGGTTAAGCGCTTCTTTCCAGCTAGCATGAGGTGGTTTTTATGGCTTGCTGCTGCGCCTGGATTTGGTCTTTTTGCACTTCATATTAGGTGGTGCTACGGTTTGAGTTGTTGGAGTTTTCAGAGCGCTCCCTTTGCTAATAGCAGCCGTTGTCTTTGTCTTCAGCTTGCGATCAGGTGACGATTGTTAACGAAAAAGTAGAAATTGAGGAAGTTTTGAGTACGCTCGTTAGTATACTCCATTGGTAGGTAAAACTCTATAGGGTACTCGAGTAAGTTAGCTGCCACAGGCTTGGGAGTCACAGGATTCTCAACAAGCTCTATTTTTGCCCTCAACCGTTTTAAAATCTTCACCTAGAAAGAGGCAGTTGCTACTCTCAAGAAAGATGCGATCGCCTTGCAAATGTATTTAAAGTAACACCAGATTCTTGCTTCCAGTCAGGTCATTCTAGTTAACAAGTCAGGGAATCATTCGCAACGTGGATACTTCTACCATGTTCAAACTGATATCAATTGCATCAATGAGGAAATTTAAAAATGTTGAATAATTATCATTTTATCCCTTGGGCTGGTCGTAGATGTATTGGCACAAGCCTAGTTGCCCTAACTCTAATGACTATACTGCTTCCTGCTTGCGCCTACAAAGGAACTCGTTCTACTGCCCCTGATCGCAATGTTACTGCACAAGAAGTTGTAGATAGAACCGATAATCTCATTGGTAAAAAAGTAACCATTAGAAGTAAAATTGAAAACTTATTTAGTGACAATGCTTTCACGATTAGTAATCAGAAGTTTTTTAGTGGAGAAGACATCCTAGTTATTAATGCTTCAGGATCTGCGTTTAATCTTCCCCCTAACAACATTGATGTTCAAGTAACTGGTGAAGTTCGCAGGTTTAATATTGCTGAGGTTGTCAGAGAATTTGACTTAAACTTGCAACCCGATACCTATTTAGAATACGAAGACAAACCTGTAATTATTGCTCAATCTTTAGCTCTAGCCCCTAAACCAGGTCAAATTACTCGTAACCCTGGTCTATTTTATAACCAACCTGTTGCTGTAGAAGCAGAAATCAAAGAAGTACTTGATTCCGTAGCGTTTACTCTTGATGAAGATCAGTGGTTTGGAGGGCGAGATTTACTGGTTGTGAATCAGTCTCCTGAAGTGCCTGTACGTCCTGAAACTAAAGTTGTTGTGACAGGTATCGTTCGTCCTTTTGCTGTGAGTGATATTACGAGGGATTACCAATTAACCTGGAATTTGAATATACAAAGAACTGTGGAAGCCGAATATCGGAACAAGCCTGTTCTCATTGCCCAACAGGTATTCACGTTGCCTTAATTAGGAGAGGCTTGAACAGTAGGGGAACTCCTGGAAGTTGCGGGAGAGAGATTAGAGCTTATCCGAGCAGTGTTAGGAGTTCTCCAGAAACAAATCTGTCTTTTGTAGGGGTGCGGAACATTTAGGTTCTCTTGGAGTCAATTAAATTAAAGGAAGAATGAAGGCAGGCAGATGAGTACTGCCTCCAGTTAAACAGGGCTTTACCTCTAAAAATCATAAAATTTGAGAGATGAAGACCGCTCCCAAAAAGGGCGGTTAAAAGGGCTTTTCATTTTTTCCTCTCTCTTTATTTTTCTTCCTTTCTCCGTTAAAGGCTCACTGATTGAGTTCCATAGAGAGAATCTCCCATGTTCACCTTAAATTGTTGCAAATCTGGAACAGCGACCTTATTAGCACTGACAGTGACAAGCAGTGCAGTTGTTCCCTTCGTTACCACCGCACCTGTTTTTGCTCAGACTCGCTATCCCAAATCGACCTACTACAACAGATTCGTTCCTTCTGGCACTTCTATTCCTGTCCGCTATGACAAAGAAAAAGTCTTGTTAATGTCAGATGAAAAGGTGCCATTAACGTTAACCGTGGCAAGAGATGTCAGAGGCCGTGATGGTAGTACTTTAATTGCCCAAGGGAGTGAGATTAAAGGCGAACTAAGACCTGCTTATAGAGGGACTCAGTTTGTTGCCCAAGAGCTAATTGTGTATGACCGATATAACAGGCAGCCCAAAGCTTACTCGATCAATGCCACCTCTAATGTGATTACAAGAACAGAAGAAGCTAGAAAGGGAGCTAGCACGGGTTCTATTTTGACTGGTGCTGCTGTTGGAGCAGGTGCTGCTGCGGCCCTGGCTGCCCTAACTGGCGATCGCGCGATCGCTACTGAAGAAATTTTGGGTGGACTCGGATTGGGAGCTCTGGGTGGCTTGTTTTTGAACCGGAAAAAAGTGACGATGGTTGCGGTTTATCCGGAGCGGGATTTGGCGGTGAGATTACGGTCTGACATTGCCCTCCGCTAATTTTTGAAAAAGGCTAAACAAGATATAGTAGCAACTATGTAAATCTTGTGAATTTTTGGGGCAACCACATGAGATTGCCCCTACAGGCTTCGTCTCTTCGTTAACCATCAATTTATAATTCATAATTCATAATTCATCCCGATTTTTTTCTTGAAAACAAATACTTAATGGAAAAAAGCAAGTAGTAACATTGAGAAGTAATAAAAAATTAATATTGTTGTAATTCCTAAAAATGAAGCCCTTCATTCTTTGGTTGTCAATCTTCGTTAATCTTTTCTTGTTGATACATTAAAAAACATCAATAATCATTTCAAAGAATTGAAATGTGTGTCAATATCGCTCATACTAGAAATAGTAAATAGGCTTGTTTTAATGAGTCCTGCGAGAACGCCAAACGCGCTACATCTACTGACGCTAAGAGCGGCATCCAATATCAGCTCCATTCAGGTTTTACTCCAAGATGGACTAAATCTCAGAGCGCATGATGGCGGAAAACTTACAGTTCAAATCAGGAAAGCCTTAGCGCTGTTGGGCTGGATAGGGGCAATTACCCATAAGATTGCATGAGGAAATCAGGTTCAACATTCACCCCTGAGAGGAAGGATTGTGCCAAGGGAATCTCGCATCGTTGTAAAAGAACAGGAAATAGGAAACGACAGAAGAACAACTAGAGAAGAGATCTAGTTTTCCTTCTAGTGTGCTTCCTACTCCTCTTCAAGGAAGCAAAGAAGGTAAGGCTGATGATAAAGCGATTGCGAAACCGAACTGAAGCCGGGCAGTTGTTGGCAAAAAAACTAACCGCTTATGCCAACCGTCCGGATGTAATCGTGCTGGGGCTGCCGCGTGGGGGTGTCCCCATTGCGTATGAACTGGCGCAGGCGCTCCAAGTTCCTCTCGATATCTGTTTAGTCCGAAAACTGGGGGTACCCAACCATGAAGAGTTGGCGATGGGGGCGATCGCTAGTGGTAATGTCAGGGTGATCAATGACGAGGTGGTGAATTGGCTCGGTATTTCCAGCGAAATCATTGAGCAGGTAGCTGCCAAGGAAAGCCAGGAATTGGAGCGACGCGATCGCATTTATCGAGGAAATCGCCCTCTCCCCAACGTGCAGCATCGCATCGTCATTTTGGTGGATGATGGCATTGCCACTGGTTCCACGCTGCGGGCGGCAATTGCCACATTACGGCAACAACAACCCGCTCAGATCATTATTGCAGTTCCGGTGGCTCCTCCTTTAACTTGCAACCAGTTGGAAGCCGAAGTCGATCAGGTTGTCTGTCTCATCGCACCAGCACAACTCTCCTCGATTAGTACTTGGTACGAGAACTTCTCGCAAACGAGTGATGAAGAAGTTTGTACCCTGTTAGCAAAGGCGGCTGAAAATCCGATGGCAGCATCGCGATAGAAAACTTCATGCTCTTTGGGTAGGGAATAGGGAACAGGGAACAGGTAAGGGATGAAGAAAATTTTTTTCCCCACATTGCAGCCGTTTCTTTTTTCCCTATTTCCTTGACCAAATGTGTCCAATCTCCTCATTTCTATTAGGGAGCATCGGTTTATGAACAGCACATTATTAGACGGGAATGCTCAAGAGCAAGAATGCAAAATCTGGTGGTTCCAACAATACTTGATACTCGCCCCTCAACCGACATCATCGATTTGCTAATCGTCTTGATTCATCGTTTATTCCCAGTGTTCCTGGTAATCTTCAGAAGATTCGGGGTCAAGTTCCCATCGCTTGAGATCACGCTTTTGGAAGTGTTGCATTGTCTGCACGGGGTCGCCATCTGTTGAGATAATGCCCATTGAATACAACAATTCTTCCGTTACATTTTGGTCGGGTGTGGGATTTTGCCCCCCAACCGCTTCTTCACCCACGACTTCTGCCTGATACCAGTCATCATCCGGATCGCCACCCGTTACGCCGACACCGAAGTTTTGTGGAGTTCTCAATCTTCCTGGCATTCTTCCAATACCAGTGTCGTCACCCACCAATTCCTCAAAAATCGAACGGGTGTCGTCTGTCTCAATCAGTTCTGACAACAAAATCTCTTTCGTTTCAGCTTCCCATTGAGTCGATAAGGATTTGACTGCATGAGAAGGAATTTTTTCTACCATAGTACTCACTCCTTGCAGCCTTGAAGCGATCGCTCTTTCAGCTTCTTTATTTAATTAAATTCTACCCTTCTTATGCCTCTTCGATGTAGAAAAGATAATTCATGAAACTAAGTCAAGCTTTGTTGCTTTAATTTAAGAGCTTGGATTATGCACGAGTTGACTTAGCGAGAAGAGTTTACTGCTATCTGCAAACAGATGCGATCGCTTTGTACCGCATTCAATACCACACGATTGCAACACCAGAAGGTCTTGAGGTGAAGTTGCGCTAGCCCCAATTATCAATTGGAATCGAACATTAATCTTCTTCCCAGTCCTCACGACCGAGTAAGTCAATAATACGATCTCTCAACAAAAAGTGATTGTTCTCTAACTCACACTCCACACAAAGCCAATCACGGGCAGGAATGTATTGACAGAGAGTATAAATTGGCTGATGACGCATCACAAGACCCTGATTAACCAGTTGAAGCGCTTCATCCTTGATAGCATCTATAGAATAATGAACAGAAGTAGTAATCATAGAGCATCCCCTCGCTTTTAGAGTGGGAAGTAAGAGACAATACTGATCATAGCTTTGGCTCTGCCTTAAACTTATCAGAAAACATGAAGAAGTTCGTGAACTCTTAAAGAATTTCATCTAAAAATAGGGAAGAGGTGATGACGCAACTTATACCGATTACCCAGTGATAACTTTTTGGAGGCACGAATGCTCCCGATTTGCGTTTAAATATAGTAATTGAGCCAGACACTCCAGAAAATGAATTTGCTACCTATCAATGCAATTAAACCTGACTCTCAATATTACGATTTTTAAAAAAATACGAGGGTGTTTATAGAATTCATTCCTCTATTAAAATTCCCTATTAAAGTTATTAGAATTCTTTATTAAGGGAAGGAATAATCAGGTTATATTATGTCCGTATAATTACCCTTAAGAAAAATAGCTCTGCGTCCGGAGTGTCTCACTGTCTGAAGCGCAGCCCTAGCGAAATAACAGGATAGATTATAAAAATTATTACTAATATAACTATCAATCACCAGGAAAAGATTATCGCACTCTGGCATTTTATTAGACCTAATCTGAAAATAGGAGTCAGGAGTCAGAAGTCAGGAGCCAGGGGTCAGGGGCTAGGAGAGATTAATTTTCCTCCATTCGTTGTGAACTCTCATTCATGGATGTCTAGCTTGAAAATAGGGGTTAGGAGTCAGGGGTCAGGAATCAGGATTCAGGAGAGGGAATTTTTCATTTTTTCGTTGTGAGCTAAGCCTCAGGCTTGGTATTACCTCTGAGCAAATAGGCACTCGAACTCAGTCCCACTGAGTAATCAAACCATCCCCCATAACCCGGAGTCGTCGTCCGCGCCAGTACACGCCTTGCCCAAATGTTCCCATTATCCAAACAACCAAGCTGAGTAAGTCCCGTAAAGGCATCGCCCACAGCCAATGCCACAGTTTAGGACAGCCAAGAGTCAATATCGACGTGAGGACTTGAGCGTAGCGAATGAACCAGGTGACTAACGAAAGTGCGATCGCCCAATTTGCAAACCCCGATATCAACAGCAGAGGTAGACAGTAAACCGTACCGTAGCAAAACACCATTGTGTAATATTGAGGGCCGCGATTGTACCGAATCGTCCTGGCCCAACGTAACTCCCGCCGGAATACTTCCTCCACCCCTTCTTGACCGGTATCCGACTCCAGAACATAGCGAGATAATTTAACCCGATATCCTGCCTGTGCGGCTCGTTTACCTAAGTTATAGTCTGACCCAATACGGTTCAGGTGCAATCCACCATAGTTAGCCAAGGTTGTTTTGCGAGTAGCAATTGTTGTTCCTACCGCACAACGAAGCCCCCCATCCAGGATACGCGCAATCAGGAGGCTGGGAATAAAGTCAAAGCAGCGACCGAAGGAAGCGAGTGCCGCCCCCAAAGACTGAGGACTATAACCGATAAAGGCACAAGTCACCATCCCCACTCCTGGATCGCTCAAGGGTGCAGTCACCGTGCGAATATAGTCAGCATTTACCCGAATATCACTGTCTGCGAAGATAATAACTTCGTGCTCAGCTTTTTCCAACAGATAGCTCAGGTTACTATCTTTGTAGTTAATCCCCCGTGGTTTCAAGCTTGTGAACAGTCGTACCCGTTTGGGATAAGTCGCAATTAGTTTTTCTAAAACCGGAACAGCAGCATCTTGGGGGTCGGTTACTCCAAACAGTACCTCGTAATTGGGATAATTTTGGGTACAAAAAGACAACCAGTTGTCCCAAGCCCCCGCATCAACTCCACAAACGGGTACCATGACTGATACAGCAGGCAAAAGAGTGTCCGTCATCTCCTCAGTGGAGGTGAAAAACTGACAGGTACACAAGGCGCAGGCAGTATAAAAAACGATAGAGCCAGTGATTAGGATAAGGAGCAGGATTTCCAGGGTAATCATCATTTTTGATGGCAAAACTGTTCAATAAAGGTCATTTATCTTCAGTTTCTCAGTGAAGTAAGAGTTTTGGGTTAGCTGAGCCGCTTTCCAGGGACTTTGCAGCACCGTTTTTGGTTCCAGCATAAAAGCGATCGCTCTTTTGCGTCAGGTTCAACCGCGTGCGCCTCATACTGAGTTGCGTTCAAAGTCTATGCCAACGTTCAATCACATTTAACAAAGCACAACACCCAAAAGAGCAATCGCACTTCTTGAAAAAGTCTGATATTATTTGGCTGTTTTGTGCTTTGATGCTTCATTTGGCGACCCCCAACTCCCAAAACAAAAAGTCTATCCATATATTTCCCTTGAATGAGAAAACAAGGAGTTAGGGGGAAGCAAGGAAAGAAACGATTAATCAATACCGTTGTTACAAATCATGAGTTTCAACCCAATCAAAACCGGCAAACATCTATTTTTAACTGGATTGGCGCTGAGTGTCGGACTGTGGGCTATACCAGGAACTGCACAGTCTACAGATAGCAAAGTCAATGCTTTCGTGGAAGCGCTGCGACAGGCAGCACCTCCTCAGCGTCCCAATGATGGGATGTACAGCCCATGGCAAGTTTTACCGGGCATTATCCCTGACTGGACGAAACGATGCATCGGACAGCAAATGACACCTGCACAATTTGAAGCTAACGAGGATGCCGCACGCCGCACCGTAGCTTGTATCGCACGACGAGAACTCAACAAACAAATGACAGCGACTAACAACAATGAAACGGCAGCAGTGCGTGGTGCCGCTTGTTGGTGGATGACAGGTAAATACGATGGCTGCAATAGTGGCTTTCAAAGCCAATACGTTCAGAAAGTAGTCAGTGTTTATCAACAACAGGTTGCTGGAGCAT
>CBKWLJ010000321.1:0-10706 GCA_966675205.1 uncultured bacterium | reverse complement strand
TGGGGGAAGAATAATTTTTATCCTTTGTTGTGAGTACTGCTCATGGTGTCTAATCAGGTTTTAGAAGCGTGCAAACAAGTTGGCTAGCCTTGATGATCGGAAATTCCCGGCTCCATTGGGCTTGGTTTGTTGGTACTACACTTCAGCAAGCTTGGGATACTAACCCTCTACCCGCCAATACAGTTGAGCGGCTCGTCCGATGTTGGACTTCTGGTATCCTGCCCAAGGAAATTTTTCCGCCTGTATTAATCTCTCAATTTTCTGATACTCTCAGCTCAAGCTCACTACCTTTGTACCTCGCGTCGGTCGTACCGGCTCAAACACCCCTTTGGGAAGCTTATCCTGAAACGAAAGTCATTACCCTAGCAGATATACCGCTTTATGGGCTTTATCCCACTCTGGGAATTGACCGCGCTTTAGCGTTGTTGGGTGCGGGGGAGATGTTGGGTTATCCCATACTGGTTATTGATGCTGGTACGGCGCTGACCTTTACAGGTATGGATGCTGAACATCAGTTAATCGGTGGGGCAATTCTACCAGGACTGGGCTTACAGCTACAGTTTCTGGCAAAAAGCACAGCAGCCCTGCCAAGCGTTTCACTGCCCACTCAGTTGCCATCACGGTGGGCGAAACAGACATCAGAGGCAATTGAGAGTGGTGTGGTTTACACAGTATTAGCGGGTATCCGAGGCTTTATTGAGGATTGGCAATCTCAGTTTCCAGGCAGTTCGATAGCGATAACTGGTGGTGATGCTCAAGTCTTGCTGACCTATTTCAAAGCCCAGTTACCCGAAATAGCGCGCCAACTTACCGCTGACCCTTATTTAATTTTCCGGGGAATTAGAACAATAATGTCGAATACTACAAGTTAACAAATTCCAGTTGAGAACAAGGATTCATCCCCTCTAACCTTCAACCTTCAACCCTCCAACCTTCAACCCTTCCCACCTGCCAGCCTTGAGCCTGCTGGACAAAATTATGAATCTGTTCAGCGACTAAACCGGGTGAGGCTTCGGGTAAGTCATGTCCTCCCTGTTCAACGAACTGTAATTGGGCTGTGGGAATTTTGTCTGCATAGGCTTGAGAGCGAGCGATCGCATCAGGAGCATCCATCCTTCCTTGTAAAATCAAGGTGGGCACGTTTAACCCGTCTAATTGTTCTTGTAACAACTCTGCCTGAATTTCTGCTCGGCGTCGTCGAAACAAGAGTTGGGACGCAGTGGGTGAGCTGAGTAGCTGTTTGCGACGTTTTAGCGCCTGTTCAATCCCTTTATGACGACCGAATAGCCGTGCTAGGGGATAAAGCGATCGCAAAATAATGTAAGCAATTGGGGGACGCCCGATTAACCAACGTGTCCGCCCTTCACCTGAACTCTGTTTTTCTAGCTGAACACCTTCTGGTGCGATTAACACCAGACCATTTACTTGCTCCAACTCTTTTAAAGCATAACTGGCAGCAATCCAGCCTCCCAGAGAGTGACCCACTAAGTACACTTGGGATAAATGTAATGCTTCTAGGTATTGGAGCAAGCATTCCACCTGTAGCTGAATCGAGTAGTGAACTTTGGGGTGTTCGGATTCACCAAACCCTAATAGATCAAGGGCTAAGCATTGGTAATTTTGACTCAAGCGTTCAATGACGGGCAACCATTGGCTGCTATCGCTCCAAGAACCATGTAGAAAAATCAAAACAGGGCCCCGACCGACTTCGCGCCAAAAAATTTGTCCTAAGGGTAGCTTGATTCGAGAATTATGTAAGGGTAGATTCATCCTGTGTTCAGGGTTTTGTTTTAAAGTCGCACGGGTTAACAGATTGTAGGCTTGGGAGCAGCAATTTTAGAACAGGGTAGGTAGACCAACACTCATAAACACTCGAAGCTAACCCCAAAGCTATCAATCTCAAATCTAAAATTGCCCATCCAAAACGAATAAGGCTCAGGCAAGGTTTTACCCTAAACAGTTGGGATAAAGCAACCCCAAGGGGTTGCTGCTCCCTTTTCCCTTTCCCCTTTTCCCTTTCCCCTTTTCCCTTTTCCCTCGCCTGATGAGCTTTAAGCCAAGATTGTCTTGCCATCGAAGTAGTCCTGTAACTGTCGATCATGGTCATGGCTGAGTTCTCCTATAGGGAGTTCTGAGCGCTCAAAGGCTTTAACTTCACTGATTTCTAATGTATCTTTCACTTCCATCGTTCCCTGAACCTCAGCTTCTACCACAACACAAATAGAATGAATTCTGGGGTCGCGATCAGGTGCTGAGTAAACTCCAACCAATCGGCGAATCTCGATCAACTCCAATCCCGTTTCTTCCTCCAACTCTCGGCGTAAGGTTGTTGGTAAATCTTGCCCCCAGTTGACCATTCCTCCAGGTAGTCCCCATTTACCATTGTCGCGACGCCGAATCAGCACAATTTGCCCATTTGGCAGAACAGGGATGATACTTGTACCTGTTACAGGATGGCGAAATATAATTCCCAAAACCGTTTGTACAAATTGCCACGCTCGACGCATTGGTTGGAAGGCCATCTCAGCCTCGTCAATAGGTTACTTACAGTCAGATATCATAGACGCTACTGACTCTAATTCGGTAACGTCTATACTGGAGAAAGTCCAAGAGTGATGGAATTCAATCTGAAATCTCTCTTGCAAAACTTCCTACCAGGCTGTAGCTGAAGGCTTTTGGATTTGATTCTCCAGCGAGTTGAAGCCATTCGTCCGGTTCAAGGCGTATTTGTCGCCAACGTTGAATACACTCGAGCGGTAGCTTCTATTTCCTTGCTTTGACAAGAATCTGACCCGTTTAAGTTGAAAGCTACCTGTTTTTCATGTGTAACACTGGTAAGATAGACAAGCCACGCTGAATCTTTTGTAAAGATTGGTGAGGCATATTCTTTTATCAATGAGGTAGATATGGCCAAGCGCCGCAATCTAAAAAAAGAAAAGGCGCAACGGAACGAGGCTTACGCCCGCAAGTTTCGCAAACGCAAAACCACAGGTCGTTTCTCGAGAAATCGGAACTATAACAGACCGCCGAGAAACGAGGAGAATGAAGAGAACAGCGAACAAGAGGATGATATGTTGCGCTAAGAGGACGAAAGGAAATATTTTCCTTGTCGCGTAGCATAGCTTTGTGAGTCTCACCCCAAGATGGTAAGACACACTTTTGCAGTTGTGCTAAGCGCACCCAATCACTCTCAGATGCCAGTCATCCACGAAAATTTGCTCAATCTCGTTGTTGGGAATGAGTCAAATGTTTAACTTCATCAGTTCGCTTTGCTTGCAGCAAGCAAGTTGGGTATCAATAGCCTTTCCCTCGTTTTAAGGCTATTGATGCCCACCTTTTTTTTATTGGTAGGTGCAGCTCAATCCGTTCAATGAGCGACGCAGCAAGAACCAAAGGTGGATCAGCATGATTAGGATTTTGCTGCCAATGGGTATTGAGTTTACTTTTTTTGCACCTACTGCGATGTACTGTTGGATACATCAACTTAACTAGGAAGACCATCTCCGGGAACAATAGTAGTCACGAAGGTGTATCTCTTGTTGAGCTGATAACGTTTGTCCTGCTTGATCAGTTCCATAAACTCTCTGTGGCCTTGTCTGGTGCGGCCAACGAGACAACCTGCGCTAGCAAAATAAATGTTATTGCGAGGCAAATCATACCCCCAGTGTTGGTTAATACCAAAGTAGCCAGTATCAAGCCTATCACCGGTACGAATCATATCCCTGTTAAAATCTCGATGCACGGTGACGGGTGCCACCTGAATGAGAGCTTCGTGTGGCTCAGAGGTGCCGTGTCTGCCGATTCGCCAAGCTTTGTATTGCCCAAACTTAATCCGAGCTGCTCCTTTTGGATTCATGGGTTTATAGGTGTAGTGGAAACCCGGTTCTGTGGTTGCTTCCCAGTTGCCGATAATTTTTGGCTTTCTATCTAGAATTTGTATGACGAGTCGGCGATCATTAAAGTGGTTGGGCGCATCTCGGTTGACTGTACCATCGGCGTCTATCCCTTCAACATAGACAATGTTGTACTCTCTAGTTCCCTTGGCAATCTCATAGCCTTTGCTCTTCATGTAACTGATAATGCGGCTAGCAAAGTCTTTGCCGATGATAATATCGGGTAAGGGTAAATCGTCTGGACGAGTCTGAATCAATTTTTTGGCTGTTTCTGGACCTAAAAATTCTTTTTCTTTTAGCTTCATCAACTCTTGAAACTCTCTGAGTGCAGCTGAGGAAATGGGACCAAATTTACCATCAGCTGGAGGAGAGAGAAGATTCAACCAGATGAGAACTTCTTGAACGTGCTTAGCTAATTCTTTATCAGCGGCTACGGCTTCAAAGGTATATTCTTTCTCAGACTTATAGAAATCGTACAAGTTCATTGTTATCTGCCTCTTGTTCAGTCAGAACGCACAACAGCGTTTGAGTTCGCTAGCGGTGATGATCGCTTTCGGTGAGAGTATATTGAAGTATTTTCTGTCTCACTTTCAGCAGATCGGGATAAGTTGTTCTCATCTGTACCAAATTGATTGGGAAATGAGGAAACAACTTGTACAAGACCCAATCTGCCAACGCGGTTAGAGGAGATGAACTGAGTTGTGAGGCAGATGTTTTCAGCAACGGGAAGTTATGCAGCCGTAATGCGATCGCGTGCCTGTTTTAGGGCTTGGTGTACCTGCTCAAACCCTGTACCTCCATAACTGTTGCGTGCGGCAACCACTTGTGTCGGCGCGATCGCTTGATAAATATCTTCTGCAAATGCTGGGTGCAGTTCTTGCCACTCTTCCAAGCTTAAATCTTTGAGTAATTTCCCGTTTTGGAGGCAAGTTTTCACCACCTTACCCACTAAGTTGTAAGCTTCTCGGAAGGGTACACCTTTTGACGCTAAATAGTCGGCAACATCAGTGGCATTGGAGAAATCTTCTGTCACCGCTTCAGCTAATCGTTCGCTCTTGAATTCCAGGCCCTCCCGCATCAGAATTGTCATGGCTTCCAAACAAGCTTGCACAGTTTTAACACCATCAAAGAGTGCTTCTTTATCTTCTTGTAAATCTTTGTTGTAAGCCAGAGGGAGTCCCTTCATCAAAACTAGCATTGCTTGTAAATGCCCGAAGACGCGACCAGTTTTCCCGCGCACCAATTCTGGCACATCAGGATTTTTCTTTTGCGGCATGATGCTAGAACCAGTGGCACAACTGTCTTTGAGGGTGACAAAGCCAAATTCCTGAGCAGCCCAGAGAATAATTTCCTCCGATAATCGGCTTAGATGTACCATAATCAGACTGGCGGCACACAAAAATTCGATCGCAAAATCGCGATCGCTCACACCATCTAAACTATTGCGATAGGCTGCTGAAAAGTTGAGTAATGATGCCGTATAGTGTCGATCAATAGGGAAGGTAGTACCGGCTAGTGCGCCACAACCTAGAGGGCAGATATTCACCCGTTGTTTGATTTCTCCCAATCGTTCCCAGTCCCTTTGCAGCATTTCAAAGTACGCCAAAAGGTGATGCGCTAAACTCAGGGGTTGGGCGCGTTGCAAGTGTGTATAGCCGGGAATGAGAGTTTCTACATGAATTTCGGCCAGATTCAGTAAGACTGCTTGAAACTCCCGTAACTGGGTGCGGATTTGGTCAATTTGATCTCGCAGATAAAGTCGTGTATCAGTCCCAACTTGATCATTACGCGATCGCGCCGTGTGCAGTTTTTTTCCAGTATCTCCGACTATCTCCGTCAGGCGTCGCTCAACAGCAAAGTGAACATCTTCAGCATCAATGCCAGGGGTAAATTGCCCTTCTCGGTATTCTTGGCGAATTTGTTCTAAACCTGCAACCAGTTGCTCTCCTTCCTCCGGTGATATGATACCGGTGTGAGCCAGCATTTTGGCATGAGCAACAGAACCCGTGAGGTCATATTCAATAAGTTCAATGTCGAAACCGATACTGGCATTGAAGCGAGCAATTGCGGGGTGCAAGGCGGATTCAAACCGCTGACTCCAGGTTTTTTGTTCAGTCACAGCAGGAAGCTTGAAGGTTAGAAGGTTGGAAAGTTGTTAGCGAAGTGGGGCTTAACCCAGGTTAAAGGTTGAAGGTTGGAAGGTTGAAGGCTATTGCATATTTTGGGTTAAACGGTTGAACAGGAAAAACACAACGTTCAACCGACTAACCTTCAACCTGGAACGATTCAATCTGCAACCTTCTCAAAAAGAGGTAAAACCTTTAAACAGGTAACCGATGACTATGCCAATCAGCAAAGCCCAGATTTGCCCCGTCTTCACAAAGTTGTCCCAAGATCTTCCGAACTGATTCAATACATTCGTATCGGTTTGAAGTTGAGCGAGTCCATGCCAATCGATGGACGTCACGTAATTTAGAGCGTTTAAGGTTTCATGCCCAGGATTGATGTGATTCAAAACCATGGGTACTGTTTGCATCCCTTCAATAATCATGGCGATTGTTGCCTCGAACAAAATAGTTCACTCGGAAGATTTTACCTGCATTACGACCAGTGTCATATCATCTCCATTACGGTTTGTTGAGCCGATAAACTGCTGCACCTGCTCGAACAGGTAATCTAATATTTTCTGGGAGCCATGGCAATGCTCACAAGCCCATTGGAATGCTTGGATTAGGTTTTCCTCATCAAAGCGATCGCCATTTTGGTTTGCCGCATCAGTAAACCCATCCGTGTAGTAAATGATGGTATCTCCTGGTGCCAAATGGACTTGGGCATCTTCATATTGTGAATCTGCCTCTAAACCAATGAGCATACCGTTGGTATCTAGACGTTGGATCGAACCGGTGGAAGACTGCCAAAGCAAAGGCGGATTATGAGCGGCATTGCTGTAAGATAATATGCGCGTTTGCGGGTCGTACTCGGAGTAAAACAGGGTGACGAACCGATGAGAATTTTCCAAATCGGCATACATTACCCGGTTCAGGTGTTGCAGGATTCGCGCTGGGGAATGGCGATTGAGGACTTCTGCGCGTAGCATTCCTCGTGTCATCGTCATAATCAAGCCAGCAGGAACACCTTTGCCCATGACGTCGCCAATCACCACGCTCCATGGCAATGACGCTCTTTTACACTCTGTTACTTCATGGTCATCTTGCTTTTTGGGACGAAACTGATCGTAGTTAGCGGGGATGAAATCGTAATAGTCGCCGCCGACACGGTTAGCGGTTTTACACATTGCTGCCAGTTCGATCCCTTCAATGAGAGGACATTGGCGTGGCAGCAGGCGCAGTTGGATTTCGGCCCCAATTTCTAATTCGCGATCTAATCGTTCTTTTTTGCGGAGTTCGACAGTAAGTTCATCATTTGCGATCGCAACAGCCGTTTGATCGGCCACTAATCGCACTAACTTCTGTCGCATTGATGTCCAACTATATTCTGGGTCATGGCTGAAGACGTACAAACGCCCTCGCTCACTATTTTTAACGAGGATTGGGGTGCCAAACAATTGTACATCTGGGCCCAAACATTGGCTGACCTGCTCATCGAGAGATGCCTGGAGCAATTCCAACGGGACTGGGGCGTTGGGGTCAGTTCCCCCCTCACCCATTGTGACGGTTACTTGTCGGGTTACCGTTTCTATGGCTTTGCGAATATTGTTACAAATTTGGCTTTCCTGACAATGGAGTTGCTCTAAACGAATTTGACCATTTGGCTTGAACAAAATTAAAGCACCACCATCAGCATCTGTTACCCGCGCTGCCATCAGTGGAATTAACTCCAGAAACTGATTCAAATTGTTGAAACTTCGTAAGGCAAATCCCAGTGAACTCAACAAATCTTGAATCTTATGTTGTTCCCGGTGTAGGCGCGCCACTAGTTCTTTAAGAGCAGAAACGGGAGTTCCATCAGCAGTCGCATTATTGCTGTTGCTGTCAGTTGAACTTACGGGTTTGCGCGGAACAGGCCGTGCTGTCATAGCATCTGGCTTAGGGAACATTAATTAAGCGGATTAAACTAACAAATTAATTGATTAGAACTAAGATTCAGGCATCTCCTTAAAGATTCCTGAGGTAGCTACACGGTTAACCTAGCAATCTCCAGAAGCTAGTCAACACTTATACAGACATTTCCTCGTAGAAATGAATTCTCTAAGGAAGCTATCCAGATAAACAGTATGGCATCATACAATACCACTGTTGACTATCGTGGGCTTTTGGAGGAGGTCGTTCATGCTATTGTATATGGCATTTGGCGTACTTGAGGTGTAAATAATACCGTCAATTAGAATCCCTGCCAATGACTCAGTGGGATATTTCCCAAATTATTCAGTTTTCTTTACTTAAGGCTGATGAGGGTCAGAACAACTCTTCATATCAAGTGGAGCTATTTAAGACTTATCCTGAGCCGGGTGACAAGCTATCGGTTATTCACCAACAGCCAATTCATTTTTTCTCAGAAAAACTTGTCAACGACTCCATTCTACTGTGCTGCGTTACACTGTTTCACCTTTAACAAACTATATAGCGGTTCTCATGTGGATCAGGTACACAGCTCTGGGTTTTCGGGAATTTCTATATATCGATTCCTAACCTTCCTGACTAAGGCGAAAAAATTTGAGCTGTACTCAGCACATTGAATCAATTTCCTTCCTTTGGGTACGGCAACATTAATATCTAGGCAAGGATTGGGATACTGTTGATGCCGTTCCCCTACAAAAGGCGGGTTTGTTTTTGGACGACTCTTTACCGATATTGATGCCAAATCGGAGAGCTTGAGATATCCATTGGCGTTTGGAATAAGAGCCCAGAACAATTGTCAAATCAGCTTTTACAGGAAATTCCACTTTCCACCAACCGCTGCTCAGGCTCATTCCTGGGATAGGTGATTGCTTACTCACAAATCATTAATAATTCTACAGACCGAGTTCACCGATCAAACACAGTGGAATCAAGAAAGTGTAATGAATACTTTCAAGCAACTATCCCTTTTAATGCGTTTTATCAGGCTTGAGCGCTTTCTCGGTTCACTATACTATTCCTACGCAAGGGACTGGTGGGAACGCAAAGTTACCAAATCTCAGACTTCACAGCCTGTTCTGGAGCCTGGAAAATTACTTCAAGCTGAATCCACTGTAAGAGGGGCCTGTTTCTACTTTGAGCAAGCTGAACTAGAAGTCAGCTTTTTATCGCTCGATTTAGTACGAGTTGACTGGAAACCGGGTATCCCTCCTATTCCTTATGGTATTGCCTGTCAGGATTGGCCGGAAGTTGAGACGCAGTTGGATGAGACTGCTCAAGGGTGGGTTTTGTCCGTAGGGGCAGGGCAAGCCATACCCCTACAAATTGTCATCACCCAAAAGGGGAGTCTGAAGTTACAGAATACTGATGGACAGACACTGCGGGAAGATCTCCCCCCACAACGTCAAGGTGAAGCCTGGACTCATCGCGCACAACTGCGTGAGGAGGAACAGATTTATGGATTAGGAGAACGGGCCGCTTCTCTAGATTTACGTCGGCCCAAAACTGAGGCACAGCGAATAGAATCTTATCGGTTGTGGCACTATGATGCGGGTGGCATCTATAGTTCGGGGACTGACCCACTTTACCTGTGCATTCCCGTGTATATGGGGTTACACCGAGAAGGTAGCTACCTAGTATTCTACGAAAATACTTATTCGGGTCATGTTACTTTCTCCGATACTGCTGAAGTCTGTTTTGAAGGTGGCGCACTGCGTTATTACCTAACGGTTGGTAAACCCGCACAGTTACTTGATCGCTACACTGAGTTAACAGGACGCCCTCCCCTGCCTCCGCGTTGGGCGTTTGGCTACCATCAATCGCGCTGGGGTTACGAAACGGAAGAAGCAGTCCGAGAAACTGTTCAAGGGTTTCAGACTCACGATTTACCCTTAAGCGCTATCCACCTCGACATCGACTGCAAAGACAATTTTCAGTCATTCACCATCGATCCCGATCGCTTCCCCAAACTCAGGGAATTCAACCAAGAACTAGCCGCCAAAGGCGTGCGGTTGATTACCATTGTCAACCCCGGAGTGAAAGCCAACCGCAATAGCCAACTGTATGAAGAGGGACGGATGCAAGAGGTATTTTGTACCGATCCCAACGGCAAAGCTGTTCTCGCCCCGGTTTGGCCGGGAATGTGTGCTTTCCCTGATTTTACGAACCCCCTTGCTCGTCATTGGTGGAGTCGTCAGTATGAGTATCTCCTTGATTTAGGCGTCACGGGATTTTGGCACGATATGAACGAACCCGGAGTCTTTACCCTCTGGGGAGATGCCACACTTCCTCGGCCGACTCAGCATTTTATGGAAGGGAGAGGCGGCACTCATGTTGAGGCGCATAACGTTTATGGGTTGCTTCAGGCACGAGCCGGGTATGAGGCACTGTGTGAGTATCTACCTGAAACACGTCCTTTTATTGTCTCGCGATCGGGTTGGGCAGGTTTGCAGCGTTATGCCTGGACTTGGACGGGGGATGTGGAGACGAGTTGGGTGGGTTTACGCCAAACCGTGCCCACTATCCTGGGGATGAGTCTTTCGGGTATCCCTTACACAGGGCCGGATATTGGGGGTTTTAAAGGCAATCCTTCGGATGAGCTCTACCTGCGCTGGTTCCAAATGGCGAGTTTTCTCACCTTTTGCAGAACACATTCTGCAAATAATGTCAAGCCCAGAACCCCTTGGAGTTATGGTGGCAGCGTCCTGAATAGTGTCAGGGAATTGTTGCGGCTGCG
>CBKWLJ010000320.1:0-10767 GCA_966675205.1 uncultured bacterium | reverse complement strand
AAATGTCTGCTAAGCCAGACACACAGGGCTTTTCCAATTTTCGGACAGGTCTATTACCTCTGTTTCGACAGAGGGTTTCCAACTAATCCGATTTAACCCAATCGGTAGGGTCTTTTGAAATAGAAGTTTAGTGCAAGTACACACTATTTAAGGTTTCCAACTAATCCGATTTAACCCAATCGGTAGGGTCTATCTTGCAACAGCACTTCCAGCAACATGCTTCTCAAAGTTTCCAACTAATCCGATTTAACCCAATCGGTAGGGTAAACCAATCTTTTCTGGAGAGATAGCGGGAACATTAGGTTTCCAACTAATCCGATTTAACCCAATCGGTAGGGGTAAATGAAAACAATTTTGATGAACGGGATGCTGAAAGTTTCCAACTAATCCGATTTAACCCAATCGGTAGGGAACTTGTATTGGAGTTAAAGGAAAATGGTTAAATCCATTGTGTTTCCAACTAATCCGATTTAACCCAATCGGTAGGGAGCTTGCTTGTTACATTCCCCCCACCAGAATACAGCAAGGTTTCCAACTAATCCGATTTAACCCAATCGGTAGGGACCCCAGCTAAACGCTGGTCAGTGCGGTATCACTCGTTTCCAACTAATCCGATTTAACCCAATCGGTAGGGTTCCGTTACTTCCGTTCACCACTGCACAACAGTTTCCAACTAATCCGATTTAACCCAATCGGTAGGGCAACGCATCGCGGATCAGGCTGTGACAGCCTTGAGTTTCCAACTAATCCGATTTAACCCAATCGGTAGGGAATCAGTGAGGTTTTATGAATAATGGTACTCCTGAAGTTTCCAACTAATCCGATTTAACCCAATCGGTAGGGTTTGCTATCGTTGCTGCTTCCTTAGTTGCTTCTCGTTTCCAACTAATCCGATTTAACCCAATCGGTAGGGTGCCGATTGGTACCTTCTACGGACACTATGCGAGTGCGGTTTCCAACTAATCCGATTTAACCCAATCGGTAGGGGCTAGAGCCGACACTCCCCGACACTTGGGTAGAGGGTTTCCAACTAATCCGATTTAACCCAATCGGTAGGGCAGTTCAGATGCTACTGCCAACCAGCAGCAGCGGACCACCGTTTCCAACTAATCCGATTTAACCCAATCGGTAGGGTGCCAACCAGCAGCAGCGGACCAATTCCACAAGTGGTGGTTTCCAACTAATCCGATTTAACCCAATCGGTAGGGTTTAAAAATGTTCAATGGCAAGTTGTGATTTCAAAGTTTCCAACTAATCCGATTTAACCCAATCGGTAGGGAGTTCGTCTAGCAGCCCTTACCCAGTAAGGGGTTCAGCCGCCGAATCGACACACCTGCAAAAAGAATAACACATCCTCCCAAAAATTGAACAAAACACATACCTCAAACCCTCTCCCTGTAAAGCATCGACACACCTCAACGAAAAATATAGGGTTTCGGCATTTTGCCGAGGTGTGTAGATGAGCCTCTGAAAATACCCCTCAAAAAACCCTTAAACCTAGATAACATAATACTTTGGCGGTGGGTGGGGTGCTTCCCCTCCAATCACTAACGCTCTCGACACCGCTTCCTCAGATATCCAGTAAAATCGCACATTATCCTCCACGGGTTCAACTAACTTTTTCACCTTGTCATAAAGTTGCCGCATCTCCTCCAAACTTAAAAAACATTCAAAGACAGACCACTGAACTCTTCGCCCATATCCTTCTAGGAAATTGGACAGCTTCGTGCGCCTTTTATCATCAGGGATATCGTACACGACAACCACTAACATTTTACTAAGAAAGGAGAACGCGGATAACTTTTCCTAGCCATCAAAACCACGATACAGTTGGGTAATCGCAAATTCCAGGTTAATACTTTTTAATGAAACGCGATCGCCTGCTCCATAAACAACCGTTTCCCAGGTATTCGCAGAAGTGCGACGACGGCATTCTACACGCTGACTTTCTTGAAAAATTAAGACATATTCCTCTAAAGATTCAAGCTGTCGATAGTCATCAAATTTTTCGCCCAAGTCAAAGGCTTGTGTACTAGGTGAGAGGACTTCCACAATGAGTTTAGGATATCGCTTGATGTAGCGGTCATCGCGGTCGCGTAGATCACAGGTGACAAACGCATCAGGATAGTAATAAAACTCATCCTGATAGTTAACCTTCACATTACCGGAGTGAAATCGGCATTCTGAGTCACCTAAATGTAAGTTAATTAGAGTTAAAAGGTTCAGGGCAAGACGATCATGATTATCTGTACCACCCGCCATAGCATAGACTAAGCCACGTCGATATTCATGCCGAATCGGGTTTTGGTGTTCGATGTCGAGATAGTCTTTAGGACTGATGTAATGTGGGACAGCAATCATGGATTTTGTCTTTGGGTGGCTCTCGTTAAGTCTATTGTAACGATTTAACCCTATTCTCCCATTTACATCGCTCTTAAAAAAGCTTCATAAGCAACTCCAGACAACAAACTCCGTTTATACCGCCTCACTTGTAATTGAATCGCATGACGATAAGTGACTTTTGAGAGCAAATCTGGATGAGAAACTTCCTCATTCATCCGCATTTCAAACTGTTTAAGAAAAACCCGCCTTGCTGATTGATTTAAATAAACTCCTCCCGTACTAGGAACGATGTCAAAATCTTGTGGCTTAAACACCGAATTGTTAATAATCTTCAAAACCAAGCCATCAACAACAACGGACCTCATCTCCTCCATCAAATCAAACGCCAAATAAGGCTTTTGCCTTTCTCCATAATGAAAATTCCCCAAATAAGGAGAAAGCCCCTCAGCAATAATAAAACTCAAAACATTATTAAACAAAAGTGTGTAACCAAAACTCAACAACGAATTAACCGGGTCAGTAGGCGGTTGACGATTCCGCACAGAAAACTCAAACTTAGCATTCGTAATTAACTTGCCAAACGCAGGAAAATACCTCGCCGCCACTATCCCCTCATAACCCCGTAACGTATCCAAATTATCAATTAACTCCAACGCCTCAATATCTTGAGTAATCCCAACAATCGCCTTTTCCACCTCCCGGCATTTACGCTTACGGTTAAAACGCAACAAAAGCTGCTTAGAATTCATCAACTTCCCATACACAATCGCCTTAGACACATTCAATTGAAAATAGGCATCACCCCGTCTCTCAACTTGTACTAATTCATTCTCCAAATGCCTAGATTCAGCACTCCAGAGATGTCCATGATATTGCCCACTCTGACTGAGATACAACACCGCAATTTCTTCTTGCAAACACGCCTGAATCACAGAAGTGGATAATTGAATATTCCCAAATACCATAATTTGCTGCACTTCTCGAATCGGCACCTCAAGTTTTGGCTTCTCAGACACATGAATAATAAAACGTTGGTAATCCTTATAGATACTCGTACCTTGTTCAACCAGATAAATCGCTGCCATTTCTTGATGCCAAATATTTTTTTGAAAAACACTCTCATTCTCCTCGCTTTGCAGAGGTAATTCCGTCTCTACCTCCGCGAGAAAGGGTTGATGTAATGTGGCAATCTCGACTCCCACATCCCCGACTTCTTGAAGAAGTCGGGGATCTAACGGCCGGATTTCTTCAGGACTTTTTTTTTACGTTTATTCTTCCCTTTTTTTTGCCCGAAAATTATCCCTTTAAGTTTCTCAATAGCCGACTTCAGGCTAACATCATTAGCATCTACCGGAAAGATAGCATCCTCTAAAAAGCCATGACCCAAAAACCGAAACCCACGCTCAAACGTAGTAATTTGAGTTTTCTCGGTATGAATCATCAATCCCATCGAATCCAACAGATTGATAATCTCCACCTCAGCTTGTAAAATCCGCTCTTGAGTGTGAGCTAAAATTAAAAAATCATCCGCATAGCGCACCAGCTTTAAATCTGTTGCCGTGACTAACTCATCAAATTCATGCAGATAAATATTCGCCAATAACGGAGAAACCACCGCACCTTGAGGAATTCCTTTTTGAGGCACAATGACCCCTTCCTCCGTTAACACCCCAGCCGATATCCAAGATTTAATCAAACATAAAATTCTCGGATGATCAAGATGTAACCGAACTTCCTTTAATAACCTGCGGTGGTCGATATTATCAAAAAACTTGACAATATCTGCATCTAACACCCAATGATATCCCCTATCTCGCCACTCAGCGACTTTTTCCACCGCCTTAATGTAAGACAAATTAGGACGATAAGCAAAACTAGCAGACGAAAACTTCTCTTCCATGAACGGAGAGAGAACATTTAACAAAGCCTGCTGCACAATCCTATCCCGAACCGTTGGTATTTTTAACTCTCTTTGCGTCCCATTGCGTTTAGGAATAATCACCTGCTTGCAAGGAGAGGGTTGATAGGTGGTTTGAGCAACCGCATCTCGTAATTGATAAATATTCATCGTTTGATTGCGAGCAAACCTGTCAATACTTTCCCCATCAATCCCCGCACAACCGCGATTTTCAGCTACCTTTTGCCAAGCGCGTTGAAAATTTTCTAGCCTAAGGAATTCATCTAGAATGCTTGTTGGAGTACATACCTGATTCAGGTTAAATTCGTCAGGAATTATGCTAGTCATACTCTGGTTCCTTATGAAATACTGTTGTTCAAAAAATCTAAATTCTCCTCTCATCTTCCTTAAAGAGGAGGATTTGTGTTGGCTTGGAATTAGGGCAGGTTTTGAACAAAACTTACTGGTGTGAAAATTTAGGTTATTCCTAAACCTGCCCCTACCTACAAAAACGGCTATTTGGATAGAACTTGCATAGCAGTTATCTTACTCCCGTCGAACTCCGAAGGTTGGGAGTCAATGTTTAGCAAGTTGAAAGAAAGTTGATATAATTTACAAAAAAAGATAAACTCATTACTGAGATTTTGCTAGCTCAATCAATCGCTTTGCCAACGCTTGAATCACGGGACGATTTTTCACCTGTTCACCCCGTATCAGTCGGTGAACTGTTCCAATTAACTGAGGTAATTCTGTCCAAATGTCATCAACTGTTGCCTCAAGGTCACTACAGATAATGGCAATAACAGGTAAGTTAAGTTTCTGACAAAAGGCTTGCCATTCTGCCACTTCTAACTCTGATTTTGCCAAGATAACAGCATGAGTTGCCTTGGACATAATGACCTCATTCTCCGGAGTAATTTTGCCTCCCACATCAAACAGTAACAACGAGTTTTTATTCACTTCGATATCCCTAGCTTTAGCCGCAGCAAATTCGGGTGTAAACTTTGCCTTATACTCTGATTTTAATTGCTTTGCTAACTCCGAATAGTTCTGTGCCGTTTGTGAAAACCAGCAACCATCTCCATCCGGACAACCGGAAATGCTGTAAAAATCTTGGGGAGCATCTTCTCGCTCTAGAATTGCCTCTTTCAACCCATCTTTAAAAACCGTTTTTCCTGTATTCGGACTGCCGCACAGCACTACTTTTACCGTCTGGCAGGGGTCACGCTCGACATCAATGGTGTCACCTACCTGGTAATCTGGAGTATGACTGATGGTGACAATATACCGATCCAATGCCGGAGTACCCAGTTTGGGATCGAAGAGTGCGATCGCACCATACAAGTGAGATATCTCTAGAGCGATCGCGAAACTTGCTAACACCGTTGAGCGTCCGTTGATTTTGAGGAGTTTCCCTCCTGATAACTGCCCCGAATCAATTAATGAAAGCAACTGCGCTTTGGCATCGCGAACGATTTGGTCTCCATCGACTTGCACGGCATTATTAATTTGTATCCTCAGGACATCCCCTTCCTTGCGGATAAAAAATGAAGATGCAGATAACTCAGTAGGACTCTTAACCTCGGTAACGTCGCCGCTTTTGAAATCAACGCGACACGAAACAGGATACTCAGCCGCCGTAGTGCTAACCACCACATACGCCCCCAACCGCGTATCCGAAACTGCGATCGTCCGATACAGATGCGCCACCTCATGCAACAGCGTATAACTTGCCGCTACCGAAATCCGTCCTTGAATCTTGAGCAAGTTTCCCCCAATGAGTTCCCCAGAAGCAATCATCTGTCTCACCAAGCGTTGCACATCCCGCACTACGGCATCGCCATCAGCAGGAATTGGCTTGTCCTCATCGCTTTTGGCAAAATCTACTTTGAGAGTATCGCCGACAAGTTGCATTGAATACGTCGTCATTGTTCGCTCTCTATTGATGGGTTTGACGGTTGAGCATGACACGGGAGAGTATTCTTCTACTGTTGAGTCAGTTTCACTATGTATAGCAGGCAGTAAGAAAAGGGGCTTTCCAACAAGCCATAAGGGAATTGGGGATTGAGTGGAAAAGGGGTTTGCCAACAGCTAGGATAATCAAAAAGAAGCCGATGGCTATACTGGATTAACCCATGTCTGCTGAACAATTTTTCCCGACAGTACAACGTTTAGAAAAACTTGTACCGGAATTATTACAAGTTTCTAATCATCCTTCCCCTCAAGCCAAATCAAATTGCTTCATGCTTTTAGCCAGTGGGGTGAGGCGATGGGTAATATTACGGTCATTGTATGACCGCGATAGTGATTTTTTTATTGAATTTGAAACTGAATTGTTTAACTGTGCTGATTGGCTTAATAAATTTAAGCAAGCAATTATTAATTATCAATCGCTACCTTTAGAGTTTTGGTTGTTTACCGACTATACCCCAGTGGTGAAAAACCAGTTTATTTCGACGCTAAAATCCAGATACAAGTTAGAAGATAAGGACATTAAAGAACTTTTCTCTACTCTATTATTTGCTGTTAGCGATCGCACGTTTCGTAACCAATTTACTCAGTTAGCAAAGCTTAAAAATAAGCTATTAGAGCGACAAGTTATCAATCAAACCTCTAAAACAAAAAAACAACTCCACAAATTACGCAAGCGGTCAATTGCTGCTATACTAGAAATATTGGCAACTGAGCAAAATTTAAGTTTTGACGGAATTCTAGAATTTTTTACCAATGAAGTGTCAGCTATTGCTGAACTGTTGGTCACAAAAATCAATGGCGAACAGCGCTTATTTATTCATCATGAATATGTGGTCAATGAAGACCTGCGCGAGGTATCAGCAGATTCAGCCGACCGATTAAAAGAAATCTGGAAAATTCATCCTACTCCACCCATCCAAATTACCTATTACAGCGCTTACTTAAAGCAAACCCAAAAGTACACGGTTTACCCAGTTTGTCTTTATTATTATCAAAGGGCTTACTATCTTTGTGCTTTCGGTCAAAGACCGCAGCGTACTGAAAACCAAGCGCAATTGGGATGGTATAACTACCGTTTAGAACGGATAACCCGACTCAAAACATTGTCTTGGGATACTCCCAATTTACCTTTTTCACAATTAGAAATTATTAACAATAGTGAAAAATACAGTTCTCATTATATTCAACAAGAACTAGAGTCTGCTTATGGCTTTGATTTCTATGAAAAGGCGGAATTAATGCTGCTTCGTTTTGACACAGATTTTGCCCAACGCTACATCGACAACTCATTTCGTCATCCTACCTTTGAGAAACTGGATAGTTATCAAGATGCTAGGGCTTTAATTAAGCAATTAGAGTTACCCAATTTCCGAAGACTCTTAACTCACATTAACCAGTATCCAAATATGACTTACTATACCCTTCGCTATCGCCATCAAGACAATAACGTCATCATGCGACTACGAGCTTGGGGACCGAAAGTAGAAGTAATTTTTCCAGAAGAATTGCGACAGCGCATGAGACAGGATATTGAGCAAACCTGGCAACTCTATCAAGACCCTTTGCTTTGAATTCTCACAATCTTAAGTGAAAAAATGAATTCTTCTGTTCCCAATTTCCAATTCCCTTTAAAACACAATGCCAACTTTTACCGAAACTCCAAAATTATCCACACGTTTTGAAGCTGCTTTAGTTTATGCCGCACAACTACATGCCAATCAAGTCAGGAAAGGTAGTGGCGTTCCCTATGTCAGTCACCTGCTGAGTGTAGCAGCTTTAGTGTTAGAAGATGGTGGCGATGAGGATGAAGCGATCGCGGCCTTACTCCATGATGCGATCGAAGACCAAGGAGGTGCAAAAACTCGTGAAGAAATTCGTCAACGTTTTGGAGAAAGAGTCGTCAGTATTGTCGATGGATGTACTGACTCAGAAACGCTACCTAAACCTCCCTGGAAAGAACGCCAACTCAATTATCTCGAAAAAATACGTCTGGCTCCTCCGGAAGTTCGGCGCGTTTGTTTGGCTGACAAACTCCACAATGCTCGTTCGATTATCGCTGATTGGGAGCGAGAAGGCGAAAAAGTTTGGCAAAGATTTAAAGGCGGTAAAGAGGGAACGCTTTGGTTTTATCGGAGTTTTCTGGAATTTTATCAACAAAATGGTTCTGATTTTTTGACGCAGGAATTGGCGAGATTAATTACTCAGCTAGAAGTTACCAGTTGAGTTGGTAATCTCAAGAGAGCAATTTTTTCAGGGAATTAGGAGAGCAATTTTTTTCGGGAGAGGTGGAGCAGAGGACACGGTAAGATGCCTCAATGTCTGATTTCTCGGTTAGCGCCAGTGTATCTATCATCTGTGCCTAACCATTGGTTGAGCCAAACCTAACTCCTGGCTTTAATCCTCCTCATTTTCCATCTTCATGACTCGATAAAAAGCCTGTTCCGCTGCCTCAGACATGGCTCTTTGAGTGTACCGTCTAAAACTCGCTTCAGACTTGTGTCGGGTTAATGTCCTGGCGTGAAGGGAATCTATCCCGGCTAACATGAGGTTGGTCGCATAAGTATGGCGAAAGCGGTGAGGAGTCAAGTTGCTGATACCAGAATCCTTTCCCCACTTCTTCACCAATTTATACAGCCCCTCATAACTCAGCCGATTCCCCGCGTTGTGGTAGGCATGAACGATAAACAGGGGGCTGGAACTCTGTAAGGATTCCCCCGCATCCCGTCGGCTGTCGAGATAGTCTCTAATTCTGGAGTTAGCTCCTGGCAGCAGCGGCACGGTTCCGATACTCCCGGCTTTCGCCTGACGAATATGTAACCGGGTGCCGTCCCAGTCTCCCACATTTAGCGCCACCACTTCCGACGCCCGTAAGCCGTGCATCAAGACGGCAAACAGAGCCAAGTCTCTCTCTAGATTAGGCGATCGCGTCACCGCCGAGGCAATCTGATTGACCTCCTCATCGGACAAATCCTTGGCTTCCAAAGGCGGAGTGCTAATCAGCTTGATGGAAGCCGCAACATTGTTCCCAATCTTCTCCGGATAAGCTTCACTGACCCATCCGACAAAGCTTTTGATGGCAGTGATGGCTTTATTAATTGAAGTGGGCTTCAACTTTTGCCCCTTTGGGTTGAGGCATTCCGTCTCTAAATAAGTTTTGTACTGGCCCAACAGCCGGGGCGTGAGGCTGATGAATCGCTCATCCGTCCATTCGAGAAACCGCTTCAGTTCTTGGGCGTAGGTTTTTCGAGAGCTGGGCTTGAGGTCAGCCGAGGCTAAGAATTCCTCCACTAGGGCATTTCTCAGGTCATAGGTTTTGATGGGTTCAAGAGCGGGATTGGATGGGTTGTCCTGTCCCACAATTCTCAAGCGAACTTCTGGCAGGGGTTTACTCATGCTGCACCTTGTCATTTAATATAATACTTATTGTAGTTTTCCAGAGATTTACCTAATCTCTGTAATCTAGTTATAATCTAGTAATGAAAAAGGGTGTGGGGTGTGGGGTGTGGGGTGTAGTGCAAAGATTTTTAGTTGGGGAATCTGTAAGTTGGGATTTTAGAGGAAGGTTGGAGTTACAATCCCCATCCTCTCCTATCTCCACACCCCGCACCCTACCCCCTACACCCTGTTGAACATGGAAGAAAAGCCAGTACAGTCTTATCGGGATTTACGGGTTTGGCAAGAAGCAATGAATTTAGCCGAAGCTTGCTACCGAGGAACAAAAACATTCCCCAAAGAAGAAACTTATGGAATGATTGCCCAAATCCGTAGGGCTGCCGTATCAATTCCTGCCAATATTGCCGAAGGCTACGGGCGACGGACTCGGGGAGAATATATCCAATTTTTGTATATAGCCCAAGGTTCTCTGAAAGAGCTGGAAACTCATTTGTTACTCGCTATCAGAGTCGAATTAGCTTCTTCTCAAGCTATCAATCCGATTCTGAGGAATTGTGAATCAGTAGGTAGACTCCTGTTGGCTCTGATTCGCTCTCTTGAAAATAAGTAAAAACTCTTCTCCACACCCCACACCCTACACCCCACACCCACACCCCACGGCTAGTCTCACCTTTTCACGATCAGGAAAATCAGTGGCTCGTAGACCAATAGCTAAATGCGTTCAGTGTGCCCATCAGCCTGCGGAGGTGGCGTGTACCAAATCCTGCTGGGACTCCAAGCTGTGTCCGAAGCGCCGCTATTACTATAAAAATCGGGTGGAACTCAACCAAAAGAATCGGGCAAAGCGTCAAAAGCAAGTTGATGAGGGCGGTATCTCTATCTCCATGAACGTCTCCAGTAAGTTTGGGGTACTCTACTTCTGGAAAGCTAATCGCAAAGATGCACCGATTCATGCTTTTGCAGCGGCATTATGGATTGACCAGAAGAAGGTTGCATATATTGAGCCGGTTCATTTTGTCGGGCTGACTCCAAGTGAAGCCAAGCAGAAAATCCGTGAGGCACAGTTGTTGTTGATTAACCATGCCAAAAGCCTTCCCGGTGGCAAGGGGGTTTGAGTAGCAATCGTGCAGAAACTTACGCTAAGGCTAAAAACGTTACAC
>CBKWLJ010000319.1:0-10767 GCA_966675205.1 uncultured bacterium | reverse complement strand
CCTCAATCAGCCGTGAGATAATAGCTCGTCAGTTCTTGCTTGTCTGACCTTTGGAAAGCACCGCTCACTCACTACTAATCACTAACTATTCATAGCGAATCACTGCTTATGCCTGTTTCAGCGGCTACACCTGCTTTGCTCGTGCTGGCAGATGGGACATCTTACCACGGTTGGTCTTTCGGAGCCACTGGCACCTCCATCGGAGAGGTGGTGTTTAACACTGCCATGACGGGTTATCAGGAGGTGACGACAGACCCCAGCTACTGTGGTCAAATCGTTACTTTTACATATCCAGAACTCGGTAACACGGGAATCAATCCGGAGGACGAAGAATCTGCACATCCTCAGATTCGAGGTGCGATTGCCCGTAACGTCTGTTACCGTCCGAGTAACTGGCGTGCCACCCAGTCTTTCCCTGACTACCTCAAAGACCATAACATTCCCGGAATTTACGGCATTGATACCAGGGCACTCACCCGAAAAATCCGCTCGACTGGTGCCATGAACGGCGGCATTTCCACAGAAATTCTCGACCCAATTGAGTTGCTCAAGGAAGTGCAAGCGGCTCCTAGTATGGCAGGACTCAATCTAGTTCAGGAAGTTACAACTCAAGAGATTTACGAGTGGTCTGATCCCACTGATTCTCATTGGGAATTCCGTCCTGTTGCCGATACGGAATCAGGGGAACCTTTGACGGTTGTCGCTATCGATTTTGGAATCAAACGCAATATCCTACGGCGTCTCGCTAGTTACGGCTGTCGGGTTATCGTTGTTCCTGCCGATACGCCACCAGAGACTATTTTGCAATACAACCCGGATGGCATCTTTCTCTCGAATGGGCCTGGTGACCCTGCCGCCGTCAGTGAAGGAATTGCAACCGCTAAAGCCTTATTAGAGCGCCAGCAGCCGGTGTTTGGCATTTGTATGGGTCATCAAATTCTCGGTTTGGCAATGGGGGCTGAAACCTTTAAGCTCAAGTTTGGGCACCGGGGCTTAAATCACCCTGCTGGATTGCAGCGGCAGGTTGAAATTACCAGTCAAAATCACGGTTTTGCGATTAATCCGGATACGTTAAGTGCTGAGGTAGAAATTACGCACCTTAACCTCAATGACCGTACTGTGGCAGGCTTGCGTCATAAATCGTTACCCTTTTTCTCTGTGCAGTACCACCCAGAAGCCAGTCCCGGTCCGCACGATGCGGACTATCTGTTTGAGCAGTTTGTTTGTGCCATGCGTACTAGCAAAGCTGAAGGCAGAAATTAACGAATTGCTCTAGTTATCGAAAAACATTAGGGGTAGGGGGAATAAAGTCATGGGGTAAGGAAAGGCAAAAACATCGGGCTTCTTCTGCCCCTCTCTCCCTGGTGATTCCCCCTGATTTCTAGATTCTTGTAAATCAAAACTAAAACCTTGCCAAAAACCTCAAGGTACTTTAGATTAAACGGGGGCTTCTCGCTATACTATTGCATACAGTGTAGGAGTGCATCCGAAAACCCCCTTGCGACTTCGGAACTTTATTTAAACTCTGTAAGTCTAGGCAAGGGCTAACTCAATCTGGTGTACTACACCGAACCTATACTTGGAGCTTTCTGGAGAAGGAGTAGAAACACTCTGACTGTGGAAAACACAAAAGGAGCTAGTTTTCTCTTCCAAAAGCCGAGATCCACGTAAAAATCCCTGAGCCGAGTCATTGGCTTGTTGCTCGGGACAACCTCAAGAATACGATGTTAGTAAGCTATAGCTAGGAGGGTGTTATTCCTGAACCACTAACCCTGACAGTCAGCTTAAGGGGCACACGCGAAGTCAGGGAAACCTACCAGCTTTTCCGCCTCACTGGATTGTTAGACGCCTTTTCGGAAGCTACGTTCCGTAAGGTGATCAATAAATATATTGATGACGGTCCAGCGCATGTTGTTTTGGATCTTTCCAAAATCGACTTTGTCGATAGCTCTGGCTTAGGAGCTTTGGTGCAGATAGTCAAGAAGGCTCAACAGGAGGGGGGAAGTTTACAAATTGTGACGAACCCCCGCGTTACTCAAACCGTTAAGTTGGTACGCCTGGAAAAATTTCTCTCGCTGCAACCTTCAGTTGAGGAAGCCTTGGAGAACATCAAGGGAAGCTAACGCGACCTTGACGAAAATTCCAGGGCGGGTAGGATACCCGCCTCTACCCTGTTAGTGCAGCGGGGGTCTTTTTTTTGCTTTGTCAAGCACCAGATTATTCCACTAACGCTAAAATCAATAGGGAGAGGTCAGGCCAAAGAAGTTGTGACATCACTGGAGGAAGAGAGTTCAAACGTTTTGGAAACTCACTCGCCGCTCTCGTGGTCGGAAATCCGACTCCAGCAATTGAGTGCTATGGTCGGTTCTGAGTATCAAATTCAACAAATTTCGCCAGCATCTTTGGCGTATTTGGGAGACGCTGTTTACGAACTTTATATTCGAACCTGCTACCTTCTGCCTCCCCGTCGCTTGGGTGATTACCATGAGCAGGTCGTCGCTCAAGTCCGAGCAGAAAGTCAAGCCAGTACTTTGCGATCGCTTGAACCCTACCTGAGTGAGTCCGAACAAGAGATCTTACGGCGTGGGCGCAATGCAGCTGCGGGAAGGCCTCGGCGTCTCGATCCCAAAGTCTATCAAGCAGCAACGAGCTTAGAAACCTTGCTCGGCTATCTTTACCTTACTGATCCCCAGCGCCTGATGCAGTTGCTCACCCATTTGAATCTCGATCCCCGCTAAAAAGTTATCAAACCTTAACAATAAACATGGCTAAACAAGACCGCCGCCCTCGCTCTTCTGCGTCACCTAAGCGAGGGAAGACATTTCGTGATCCTCGTGAAAACAGAAAACATTCCCGTACTCTAGGCACCACGACTAACTCACAAGAAGGACGCAGCATAGGTAAACCGAAATTAGCCAAGTCCACTCGCCCTCAACATTCCCAGCCTGATCAACCTGAGCGCCGTTATTCAAGCAACAAGCCCAAGCCTCGAAAATCGGCTCCGCATCAAGCCAGTAAGGAAGGGGTGATCAAATCTTCCCCTCAAGCACGCCAGGAATGGCAAAATCTTGAACCCCATGATGTTGATGCCACTTCTTCTAGATCCCAAGAGGAAACAGACTTGATCTATGGGCGTCATCCGGTTCTTGCTGCTTTAGAAAATCAGCGCCAGCTTAATCGAATTTGGATCATTCCTCAACTACGCTACGATCCCCGCTTTCACTCTTTATTGCTTCAAGCGAAAGCCAACGGTGCCGTTATTGATGAAGTAGATCCACGCCGCCTCAGCCAAATTACACAAGGGGCAAATCATCAAGGGGTGGCGGCTCAAGTCGCGCCTTACCCTTACTTAGATTTAACCGATCTGATTAAACAGGCAAAATCAAAAGCTCAGCAACCTGTACTAGTCGTATGTGATGGCATCACCGATCCCCATAACCTAGGCGCAATCATCCGCACGGCAGAAGCGTTAGGCGCTCAAGGCTTAGTCATTCCCCAACGTCGCTCTGTCGGCGTTACCTCTACCGTCGGCAAAGTGGCAGCCGGAGCTTTAGAGACTTTTCCCATTGCGAGGGTTGTCAATCTCAGCCGTGCTTTGGAAGAATTAAAATCGGCAGGCTTTTGGATTTATGGTGCTGCCGGAGGAACTGGTAAACTACTACACACAGTGAAGTTCACAGGCCCTGTAGTATGGGTTATTGGTTCCGAAGGCAATGGTTTAAGCTTGTTGACGCAACACTGCTGTGATGTCCTGGTTTCAATTCCGCTACAGGGTAAAACCCCAAGCCTCAATGCCTCAGTAGCAGCGTCGATCGCTTTGTACGAAACTTACCGTCAGCGTTGGTCGAATTTACTCTACCTGGATAGTATGTCTGAAGATACCTGGAAAAAAGAAATGTAAGGTAGTATAAACAACTGTAAAGAGTCCGATATAAAAACAGAGACATAGAATCTCCATATAGCAGGCAAAGGACATGAAGGAATTTATGCTCAAGATTTTCCAATTGTTGGGATTGGCGTTTTGGGTTGAGATTGTGACCGACAACCCTAGCTGTACTTACTATTTTGGTCCCTTTCTCAATGAAAAAGAGGCACATGATGCCAAGGCAGGATACATCGAAGACTTGGAAAATGAAGGTGCTCAAGGGATCAGTATTCAAATTAAGCGCTGCAAACCCAGCGACTTGACCATTTTCGATGAAGAAGTGGGGGAGTTAGATAACTCAGTCAAGAGCAAATTTTTGAGCGGACAAATGTCTTAATCTAGTGCAGCGTGGCGAAAATAAGTGACTCGTCCAAAAAGGTGAGAAAGCTTATTGTAAAAGTCTTCTTCCCTTGGAACCTCCTGCCTCCTCTAAAAAGCTTTCTTGCACTGGTTAGGCACCATCAGCGATCGCTCACAACGGAGGGATGTAAATCACTTCTGTTGACTCCTGATTTTGATTAGGGAGTTACCACTTGAGGATGTCGCGCAATCCATTGATCGATATCATTAAGCACCTGTTGAGGAATTTCCCAAGGAAAGAGATGAGCTGTATTGGAGTAACACTTCCATTGGCAATCTCTAAGATGTTGAGCCGTTTCTCGACTCGACTCGGCTGTGATGTGCCGATCACAAGCCCCAGCTAAAACTAAAGAGGGGCATTGAATCTGTTCTAAGTCAGAAAGTCTATTGTACCTCGCTTTCAGTTCCTTATTAAGAGCACGGGTGGCAGCTCCTGAGGTTTGTAAATAGGCTGCCATCGCATCTTCAGCAAGGTACTGATAAGCTTGGTGGCTATGTTGTTGGATCAGGTAGCGATACAGCGATCGCTTACCAAATGTATCAATATTCCACTGCCAAGCGGGGAGCAATCGGTTCAAAATCGAGGCGATCCCAGTATTAAGATTATCTTCCCAACTGATAGGAGGATGATTCCCCCTCGGTCTGGCAGCAGTGGCGATTAAAATCAAACCACTGACCCGTTCAGGTAGCCTCAGCGCCAGTTCCATCGCCAGAATTCCTCCTAACGACCAGCCCAGTACCAAACAACGGTCAATCTGGTATCGGTGTAGAAGGGCTTCTAAGTCCATGAGATGGTCACTCATCTGAAAATCCAAATGAGTCCGACTCTTGCCATATCCCCGCAAATCAGGAGCAAACGTCTGGAAGCGCTGGGAGAGGTGATGGGTAAAAACTGACATACTACTACCTGATCCCGGATGACCGTGCAGGCAGAGAATGGGAAACCCGTTTCCTTTAACGTAAACGTTAAGGTTGAAAGCTTGAGAAGACAGTTGAGCCACAGAAACGAATGATTGTGTTCTAACTGGACGACAAAACTATCTCCAGCTTAACTTTGGAGCGGTTGCTTCTCTACAAATGGATACAGAACTGCTCCCTCCCATCCGTAGCCGTATACTGGAGTTTGCATTTGGAGTCTAGAAAGGAGGCACCGCATGGCATCCATTCGTGAGTTGCACAGACAACTCATTCGTAAAGAACGCTCAAGCTTAGAAATTACCCAAGAAGCTTTAGACCGAATTCAGGCGCTAGAGCCAAAATTACACAGCTTTTTGTCCGTGACAGCAGACCAAGCCTTGGAACAAGCGCGTCAAGTGGATGCCAAAATCGCTGCTGGGGAAGAGATTGGGCTATTGGCAGGAATTCCCATTGGCATCAAAGATAATTTATGTACGAAAGGGATTCGTACCACCTGCGCCTCCAAGATTTTAGAAAATTTTGTGCCGCCTTATGAATCCACGGTCACGCAAAAGCTCAAAGAGGCTGGCGCGGTGATGGTAGGGAAAACGAATCTCGATGAATTTGCCATGGGTAGTTCTACCGAGAATTCCGCCTACCAAGTCACGGCTAACCCCTGGGATTTGTCGCGGGTGCCGGGAGGTTCCTCTGGGGGATCGGCAGCGGCTGTAGCAGGGGGAGAGTGTGTCGTCTCTCTCGGTTCGGATACAGGGGGATCGATTCGTCAACCTGCTTCATTCTGTGGTGTTGTTGGACTTAAACCCACTTATGGGTTGGTTTCTCGTTTTGGGTTAGTGGCGTTTGCTTCTTCTTTAGATCAAATTGGTCCGTTTGGGCGAACTGTAGAAGATACAGCGATTTTATTAAATGCGATCGCAGGTTATGATCCCAACGATGCCACCAGTCTCAAGGTAGAAATCCCCGACTATACAAAAGTCCTCAAGCCCGATCTTCGTCCTAGAGGACGGGTGAAGATTGGTGTGATCAAAGAAACCTTTGGCGAAGGTTTAGATCCCATTGTTGAGCAAACTGTTACAAAAGCGATCGACCAGTTGCAAAACTTGGGGGCGGAAATTCATGTTGTTTCCTGCCCTCGGTTCCGTTACGGGTTACCCACCTACTACATCATTGCTCCAAGTGAGGCGTCGGCAAATCTTGCTCGGTATGACGGTGTCAAGTATGGTTTCCGGGTTCCTGATGCCGAAAATCTGCTCTCGATGTACACCAAGACTCGTGCGGCTGGATTTGGCGCAGAAGTCAAACGCCGAATTATGCTGGGTACCTATGCCCTATCTGCTGGATACTACGATGCCTATTACCTCAAAGCTCAAAAAGTCCGCACGTTGATTAAACAGGACTTTGAAAATGCTTTTAAACAAGTTGATGTCTTAGTGTGTCCCACCGCTCCCACAACAGCATTTAAAGCTGGGGAAAAGACAGAAGACCCCTTAAGTATGTATCTGGGCGATTTGATGACTATTCCCGTTAACCTTGCCGGTTTACCAGGGATGAGTCTACCTTGTGGCTTTGATGAGAATGGACTACCCATTGGGATGCAGCTTATTGGCAAAGTTTTGCGTGAAGACCAACTGTTCCAGGTAGCTTATGCTTATGAGCAATCAACAGAATGGCATCTACGCCAACCGCCACTCGATTAAATTTTCAACTCAGATCTTGCTCGGTTATCAACAAAGCTTTTAGATGTAAGGTGGGTACTGTCTACAAGAGTTAAAAAGCTGATTTTATCGTTAGTGTGCAGTGCCCACCCTACAGTTATTGAGAATGGTGTAAGATTTCAGTTCAGGAGAAAGTAATGGGTAATTGGTAATTTATCGGGTTCACTATTACCTATTACCGACTTTGAAAGCGTTATGAATCCGATTGCTACAATCTACTAGCAGTAGGGGCTGAAACCATGGTTTTGAGTAACTTGAATGCAATTAGCTTACTCTAGATGAATTATCTCGCACATTTATATTTAGCTGAAGATTCACCAGAATCAATAATTGGCAATCTTCTGGGAGATTTTATCAAAGGACAGAGCCTAAGCGTTTATTCTGAAGCAATAAAAACAGGAATTAAATTCCATCAACAGGTTGATACCTATACAGATTCGCATCCTGTTTTTCGGGGAAGTAAGCGGTTAGTTAGTCCAATGAATGGAAGGTATGCGGGAATTTTAATTGATGTTTTTTATGACCATTTTTTGGCAAAAAATTGGTTGGATTTTTCTTCAGTTTCTTTGAAAGAGTTTAGTCTGAGAGTTTATAGCATTTTGCGAGTCAACGAAGCGATTTTGCCTGCTCCTCTACAAAGATTTTTACCCAACATTATTCAAAGAAACTTATTGATGTCTTATGCCAATATTCACGGAATAGATACTGCACTAAAGAAGATATCTCTTCGAGTGAAAAGAGAGAATAATTTAGGAAATGCTATAGAAGAATTGGTAAATAACTATGAGCGACTTGAGCTTGATTTTTATCGTTTTTTTCCACAGCTAATTGATGACGCTAAGACCTTCTAACTAGGTGGGCATTAATATTTGTCGTTGAGGCAAGGCAAAAGGCAGAAAGGGAGAGGGCTTTATCCTCTTAACATTTGTTAACACACCTGCGTTTATTTGTACCTACCTACTTATCTATCTCCAATGGCTCCTTAACAGGGGTTATTTAAAGGTATTGCCTCAGATTGGGAAATACTGCGGCAAATGTGACTAAAATAAGAATCTCTAGTTAAGGCATTAGGGTTTATCCTAGATGGGTGACTCTATATAGGGGAGTTTTTCATTCAGCGAACTCTATATATAGAGTATTTTTCCTTGAGATTGTCACTCGTCCCTCCGTCAAAATCCTAACGCCCTATGTCCTTTGTTGGTCTGCATATTCATAGTGATTACAGCCTGCTTGATGGCGCTTCTCAGTTACCCGAGTTAGTTGATCAAGCTGTGAAACTGGGAATGCCTGCGATCGCACTGACCGATCATGGGGTGATGTATGGTGCGATCGAATTGATCAAAGTCTGCCGTGGGAAAAACATCAAGCCGATTATCGGTAACGAGATGTACGTGATCAACGGGGACATTGAGGACAAAACGAGGCGTTATCGGAAGTATCACCAAGTTGTCTTGGCAAAAAGTACTCAAGGCTACAAGAATTTAGTCAAACTGACGACGCTCTCTAACCTCAAAGGCATTCAAGGGAAAGGAATTTTTGCTCGTCCTTGTATCAATAAAGAACTTCTTCAGAAGTATCACGAGGGCTTGATTGTCACAAGTGCTTGTTTGGGAGGTGAAGTACCCCAAGCGATTCTCAAAGGCGATCGCAAACTAGCGCGTGAGGTGGCGCAGTGGTACAAAAACGTCTTTGGGGATGATTACTATTTAGAAATTCAAGACCATGGTTCTGTAGAAGATCGGATCGTTAACGTCGAAATCGTCAAAATTGCCCGTGAATTAGGGATTAAGATTGTCGCGACGAATGACTCTCACTTTATCTCCTGCTACGACGTAGAAGCACACGACGCCTTACTGTGTATTCAAACAGGCAAGCTGATTGAAGAAGAAAAGCGGATGCGCTATAGCGGCACCGAGTATCTCAAGTCAGCAGAAGAGATGGCGAAGCTGTTCCGAGATCATCTACCGGATGAGGTAATTAAAGAAGCGATCGCAAACACCGTCGAAGTTGCCGACAAAGTTAAGCCCTACGACATTATGGGCGAACCGCGTGTCACCAACTATCCCGTTCCTAGCGGTTATACCGCAGATACTTACCTCGAAGAACTTTCTTGGACAGGACTTTTAGAACGCACCAAATGCCGCTCTCGCAGTGAAATTGATCCCGTTTATAAACAGCGGTTGGAATATGAATTAAAAATGCTCCAACAGATGGGATTTTCCACCTACTTTTTAGTAGTTTGGGACTACATCAATTTTGCTAGAGTCAATGGAATCCCCGTTGGACCAGGTCGGGGTTCGGCAGCCGGTTCTCTTGTTGCCTACTCTCTAAAAATTACCAACATTGACCCAGTTCATCATGGGCTGCTATTTGAGCGCTTCTTGAATCCAGAGCGGAAATCAATGCCAGATATTGATACTGATTTCTGCATTGAAAGACGCGATGAAGTAATTAAATATGTTACCCAAAAGTATGGCGAAGACCGAGTCGCGCAGATTATTACCTTTAACCGTCTAACCTCAAAAGCCGTATTAAAAGATGTCGCGAGAGTGCTAAATATTCCCTACAAGGAAGCTGACCAGATGGCGAAGCTAATCCCTGTAGTGCGAGGGAAGCCAACCAAGCTTTCAGTGATGATTTCTGAAGAAACACCTGCGCCAGAATTTAGAGAAGCTTACCGAAATGACCCCAAAGTCCAGCATTGGGTTAACATGGCAATACGGATTGAGGGAACTAACAAAACGTTTGGGGTTCATGCGGCTGGTGTAGTAATTTCAGCAGAGCCTTTAGATGAAATTGTGCCTTTACAAGTGAATAATGATGGCGCAGTTATCACCCAGTATTTCATGGAAGATTTGGAATCACTGGGATTGTTAAAGATGGATTTCTTAGGTTTAAAAAACCTAACCACTATCCAAAAAGCGGCCGAATTAATTAAAAAAAGTAAAAATATTGATCTTGATTTAGATCAGTTACCTCTGGATGAGCGAAGAGCGTTTCATATCATAACCAAAGGGGAAGTTAAGAAACTTCCTCAAGATATAAAAAATACATACCAAGTATTAGAACAAGGGGATTTAGAAGGAATCTTCCAATTAGAATCTTCGGGAATGCGTCAGGTTGTGCGAGATTTGAAACCTTCCAGTATTGAAGATATTTCTTCAATTTTGGCTCTTTATCGACCTGGCCCACTCGATGCTGGACTAATTCCTAAATTTATCAATCGTAAACATGGAAAAGAAAAAGTAGAGTATCAACATCCCTTATTAGAACCCATCCTAAACGAAACTTACGGTACGCTTTGTTTACCCAAAGGTACGCTCATCAATAAACCAGATGGCTCTTCTGTTCCAATTGAGGATATCAAATCCGGTGACGTGGTGCTAACGTCCAATGGTAAACAAGTTTGGTCAGCTAAGGTAGCAAAGCAATGGTACAGTGGTGTTAAAGAAATTCTAAAAATTACACTCTCTAGTGGTACAGTCATTTACTCCAGTAAAAAACACCGCTTTTTAACACCAGATGGGGATAAGTTTGCCTACGAATTAAAACCAACGGTAGAAGGGCTAAGAAATGCTCATATTATTGGTTCTGCACTTTATGAGAAATGGCCAACATCCAGAAATAGTAAAAAGCTACGTCACAATGAAGCCTACCTACTAGGTTTACTAATAGGAGATGGGAATCTAGTTTCTTCAACTCCCAGTATCGCTTGTTCAACCGAAGAAACGGCGGCATGGGTAGCAAATCTAATGACCGAAGCATGGGGAGGCGAACCCAAATATTATTTCAATACAAGATGCTGGTACGCTTACTCAAAGTTTAAGACACAACCCAAACCAACTCCTC
>CBKWLJ010000318.1:0-10800 GCA_966675205.1 uncultured bacterium | reverse complement strand
ATAACCCTCTCCTTAATATAGTCATTGTTATGACCATAATTCAGCGCCCCCGCACCAGCAAGAAAATCAATATACTCTCTCCCCGAATCCGAATAGACAATCGCTCCCTTCGCCCGATTAAACAGAGCAGGAAAACTCCTACAATAACTTCTAACGTTTGACTCGCGCTGTTCAAACACACTCAAAGCATTACCTTCTTGCTGTAAAGGAGTAAAACTCATAAAAACCTCTCTAAACCTCTAAACCTCTGCGTTCCTCTGCGAACACCTTAGCGTCCCTTTGCGTTAAAAAAATAACTAACCTTGCCAACTATTTAACCAGTCCAACACTGATTAATAACCACCAATTAAGTGCATCCAGCAAAATCAAAACTGGCTTCTTTTTCCAAAGCCGATGCGATGTTCTGTTCAAGAGGCATCAACCATGACAACTCCTTAATCTTTACATGAGGATTCATTGCCATGTTTTGAAGCAAAATTTCTAAATGCCGCAGAATACCGAGAATAGTAGCAATGTGAAAACGGCAGCGATCGTAATTAATTCCAATGACTAATTCAGACCCCGGATACCCAATTACATTTAGGGCATAATTGGTCTTATAAAAATTAGTAAACTTTTGAACTTCTAGCTTGTACTCCCCTTCCGAGGTATCCTCAGTCATTGGGTAGTTCTCAAATACCACAATACTGTCGAATAAAGACACACCTCGTGGCATATCACTCCACCCTTGAACCTCTACCAGTGGGCTATATTCATATTGACGCATTTCAACTTGTTGAGCCTGAAGCTGCTTGAGCCACGGCAGTAAAAACTGCTCAGCATCTACCGTGACTGTTACGGGTAAAGTGTTGATAAACACTCCCACCATTGACTCGATTCCTGCTAAGTCTACCGGACGACCAGAAACACCACATCCGTAAACGACTTTGTTTTTACAACTGTAGTAACTGAGCAGTAGCACCCAGGCTCCTTGAAATAGGGTATTTATTGTTAGCTGATGCTGCCTTGCCAAAGACTGAAGTGCTGCTGTGGTTGCTGCTGATAACTTAATTTGTTCTTCAACGTATTCTTCATCTTGGTTAGATAAATTTTCAGCCTCTAGATGGGTTAGGGGAGTCGGCGATTGAACTCCACTAAGCATCTGCCGCCAATACAATTCAGCTTTAGATACGTCCTGCTTTCGCAACCAGGCAATATAATTTCCGAAGGGTTGACAGGGTACGAGAGGCACCTCTTGCCCTTGACAAAACGCTTCATAATATTGGATAACTTCCTCAAACACCAACGCACTTGACCACCCATCTAGAATGAGATGGTGCTTGCTCCAGATAAATTGGTAAACATCGTCGGCAAGACGGATGAGAGTTAGGCGCATCAAGGGTGCTTGGGAAAAATCAAAGCCTCGTTTGCGATCGCTTTTTACAAAAGCCTCTAACCGCTGCTCTTGTTCAACTGCCTCAATTCCTCGCCAATCGTACTGCTCTAAGGGGACTTTGACTTGCTTATGCACAACTTGCAAGGGTTTGTCAAGATTCTCCCAATAAAAACTAGTCCGCAAGGCTGTGTGCCGAGCCACTACTTGCTGCCAAGCACGTTCAAACGCCACAACTTGAAGGTTGCCCCGCAAAGTAAAGCTAAATTCGATGAAATACAGCCCCAATTCCGGAGCATACAAACTATGGAAAAGAATGCCCTTCTGTAAGGGTGAGAGTTCGTAGATATCTTGGATATTGTCTGTTTTCATGGGCTGATTTTTCACCCTCGGTTAATTTTCGCCAGAAATTGCTCTAAATCTTTTTGACTCAAGTTCGCTTCCGGAAAATCAGAAGCCGTGTAACCTCCAGCTTCGGGAGATTGGCAATGGCTAATGAGTGCTTGCAACGCCTCAACAAAATCTTGAGCCAACTGTTCAATAGTGCTTCGCTGATGAATTTGTTTGCTGTACGTCCACTCCAGTTGCAGCGCACCTCCAAGCACAAACCCATTGATATCTATCAGATAGCGCCGATTACCTCGCGGACTGCGACTTGTGTCAGTCGTCGGGTTGACCCATTTAAACAGCGATGATTCTGATAAAGCCTGGTCAAACTGCCCCAAGTAGTTAAATCTCACCTCAGCTTGAGGAAGACTTTGCATTTGTTGGGTGATTTGGGTGTTCTTGCTCAGATAACGCAGCACTCCATAACCAATTCCTCGATTAGGAACACCTCGAAGCTGCTCTTTGATGGCTTTGAGTGCCTCCCCTGGATGAGAAATCCCCTCCAACGTCAGCAGCACTGGGAAAATCGTTGTAAACCAACCCACTGTTCGCGATACGTCGATATCTTTGTGAATTGCCTCTCGTCCGTGTCCTTCTAAATCCAGCAGTAGAGACTGTTCATGCGTCCACTCGGCAAAGGTTTGTACCAACGCCGTGAGCAAGACATCGTTGATTTGGGTTTGATACGCCGATGGCACATCCTGCAACAAAGCACGAGTTTCCTCTACGTTTAGAGCAACAGATACCGTTTCAGCCAACGCCACTGTGTTCGCACCGTTGGGATTATCTACAGGTAGGCGGGAATCATGAGAGCGTTGTAACCAGTAGTTGCGTTCTTGCTGAAGCCTCTCTGAACAGGCATAATCCTGCAAAGATTCAGACCATTGCATGAAAGAAAAGGTCTTGGGAGGTAGTTGGACGACCTCTCCCTGGCTGAGTTGCTGGTAAATCTGCTGGAAATCTTCCAGTAAAATTCGCCAAGAAATACCATCCACCGCCAAGTGATGAATTACGATGAGTAAGCGATCGGGCTGGTTATCCCCGAAGTCAAATAGAGCAACTCGTATCAGCGGCCCTTCTGCCAAATTCAGGCTTGCTTGGAGTTCAGAAGTCGTCGATTCAAGGACACTTTCTCGTTCTGCTGCTGGAATACTTGATAAATCAATGTAGGAGAAAGGAACGGCTTCAACCGCATTGAGTCCAGCATTAACTTGCTGCCAACCGGATTCTATAGGAGTAAACCGCAGCCGTAGGGCGTCATGATGCTCCATCAAGTGCTGCACCGCTTGCTTGAGGAGGTTAGGACTCGTGGATTGTCGTACTTCCAGCAGCAAAGCTTGGTTCCAGTGGTGCATATCGCACAGCTTCTGCTCAAAGAACCAGTGTTGAATCGGAGTTAGGGGAATTGCACCGGTTACAGGTTCCTGTTGTGCTTGAATGGTTGCAGGTGTTCCGGCTACTGCTGCCAATCCTGCTACCGTTGGAGACTCAAAAAGTTGCTTGGGTGTAAGCTGTAAACCTGCTTGGTTAGCTCTAGCGACAATCTGAATGGTGAGAATCGAATCTCCACCCAACTCAAAGAAGTTGTCATAGATGCTAACGCGCTCAATCCCCAGCACTTGCGCCCAAATTTTGGCAATGGTTTCCTCAATAGGAGTGCGGGGAGCAACGAATCGCCCTTCCAACTCCGGTCTAATGCTATCAGGAGCAGGTAATGCTTGACGGTCTACCTTACCATTAGGTGTGAGAGGTAGCGCCTTCAGTTGTACGAACGCCGAAGGTACCATATACTCCGGCAATTGCTGCTTCAGGAAATCCCGAAGCTCACTAATAACTCCTGACTCTAGGGCGGGCACGGGGGCACCGCCCCTACTCCTGACTCCTGACTCCTGACTCCCAACGACATAAGCCACCAATCGTTTGTGACTCAGTTCGTCTTCCCGTGCCAAGACAACCGTTTCCCGGATAGCAGGATGTTGCTTGAGTACTGACTCAACCTCTCCGAGTTCAATGCGGAAACCGCGAATCTTGACTTGGTGGTCGATTCGTCCCAAAAACTCAATGTTGCCATCAGGGAGATAACGAGCCAAATCTCCAGTTTTATAAACTCTTGTGGGGTGGGCATCCTGCCCGCCCAAATGCTCGATAGTAATAAACTTCTCAGCAGTGAGTTGCGGTTGGTTGAGATAGCCCCGTGCCACACCATCCCCACCGATGTGGAGTTCTCCAGCTACCCCAATGGGTACGGGTTGCAGGTAATGATCGAGAATATAAACTTGGGTATTTGCGATCGCACGCCCGATAGGTACCGTCTCAGATTTATCCCTAGTTAGCTCATAGACAGGATAAGTCAAGACACCAACAGTCGTTTCGGTTGGCCCATAGTGGTTGAGAATTTGGCAAGTGGGTGCATACTGCCGGATTTTCTCAACCAACTGCCAACTCAGCGCCTCACCCCCCAAAATCAGGTACTTTCTGGGCAAAATCTTCTCTGGACGGGAAGCTGTCAACAGAGCGTTTAAGTGAGAAGGGACAATTTTAAGGCAGTCAATGGCATGACTTTCGCAATAGTCTACCAATGCCTCTGGACTCGTTGCCCGTTCCTGTGAGATAACGTGCAAACATCCACCCGTACACAAGGCTGGGAAAATGACAGTGTTACCCAAGTCAGCCGCAAAGGTAGAAACCGTGGCAAAGCTAGCACCCGTCGGCAAGTCCAATCTCGCCAAAATACCGTGCAAGTAATTGAGCAGTTGGCGATGCTCGACTGCAACACCTTTAGGCTTACCCGTTGAGCCTGAAGTGTAAATGATATAAAGCAAATTCTCAGGCGTTGCTGCACAGGGCGGGTTTTCTTCCGGTTGCTTTGCAATAGCCTCCCAGTCATTGTCCAAACAAATGAGCGATAGCTCTTGTTCCAAGAATTGCTTCGCTAAGTGCTGCTGAGTCAAGATAACCGAGGCTCCAGCATCTTGCACCATGAACGAAATGCGATCGCTCGGTAATATAGGGTCTAAAGGTAGGTATGCTCCACCCGCTTTTAGAATTCCCAACAACCCGACGAGCATATCCAGGGAACGCTCCACACAGAGCGCCACAACAGTTTCAGCACCAACACCCAAGCTTTGCAGGTGATGGGCGAGTTGATTGGCACGGGTATTGAGTTGGGCGTAAGTGAGTTGTTGGTTTTCAAAGATAACGGCAGTTTGCTCTGGAGTCCGTGCTGCCTGCTGCTCGATTAATTGATGGATGCAAAGGTCTTTGGGATAATGGGTTTGGGTGTTGTTAAACTCGATGAGGAGTTGGTTGCGATCGCATTCACTCAAAATTTCCAACTCACCAATAGCAGCTTCAGGCTTTGCGATAACGCTGGCTAACAACGTTTGAAAGTATCTCGCTAAGCGTTCAACTTCTTCTAACTGAAATAAGTTTGAATCGTAGTGAAGTTCTGTAACTAAAGAGCCATCCCGCAGAATACAGGTGAGCTTAACTTTAAACTTATCAATACAGACGGATTGCTTGTAAAGGGAAAACGATACATCAGCCGCAAAATAGTGAGCAGACTGTTCCCTAAATTCAAAGCTATAGGGGAAGAATAAAGAGCCCAAGTTGTGTTCAGTCGCGCCTGTCACTTGTTCCCAAGTAAACGATTCCTGCCATTTCCAGGCATCGTTTATCGATGCATCAATTTGTTTTAATACGTCACTAAATTTAGTTTTATCTTCTAAATGACTATCAACAGGTAAATATTTAGCTAACAGCCCTAACGCTGATTCGAGTTCTTCATAATTTCGCCCATCACAATACGTACCAACAACCACATCTGACTGCCCGGTAAGACGCCAGAGTAGAATAGTCCAGCACGCCTGAAGAAGCGCAGAAATTGAGGTGGTGTACTTTTGAGCGATATCTTCCAGCTTTGCGGCTGTCTGGGAGTCGAGTGCTAAGTTAATAAATTTAGGCGCAAATTCTGGTTTTACAGCAGGCTCATTTTCATAAGGAAGCTGCAACTTGGTCAACTGCTCAACATTTTTTTTCTGCCAATACTCTCTTCCAGGCTGTGCCTCTTCCCCTTCAAATAATTCATTTTGCCATTCAGCAATATCCACATACTGTAATGGCTCATCTATGAACTCCTGATTCTGCAACTCGGCTGCATAAGCATGGCTGATTTCACGCACAAGATTCTCGATACTTGCCGCATCCGAGTTCATCGCTGGTAAGCCAAATAGCAATATATGCTTATTGGGTGCAACAACGGCTAGAGAAATATCTAAGGCCAAATCTTTCTCAAAGTCAAAAGGCAACTGACTATTGCCGTGAAACAGTGCATCAATTTTAGATTGTTTTTCCTCAGGAGTTAGCTCCGTTAAGTTATGGTAATGAAGGGTTGGCAAGCGGTTAGCGGTAATGACTTGTAAGGGAAAGTTCATTCCGGGTAACGCCTGAAAATCAGTGCGAAGAATTTCGTATTTTTCAACAACATTTTGTAGGGATAATTCTAAAACTTTTGTATTCAGATTCCCCTCAATGAGAACAGCACATTGAACGCGATAAGGCTGACTGTCTACACCTTGCTGTAGTAACCACAAGCGCTTTTGCTGAGGGGAAAGTCGAAACCCCTCTATCGATAGTCCCTGCATAGTCTTAACTCCGTTCTTTTAAGCTGAATATCTGAGTTGGTAACAAAAGTTATTTTGTCTGATATAATTCCTGAATTTATCTATACTTACCTATGGCTTAAAACTTCTCTCAATTAAACGCTAAAAGGTTCTGCCATTCCTACCACAACTTTCCGAGAACCGATGAATGGCTTGCGTCCATGAGCGGTTAGCATATTATCTAGCATCAAGACATCCCCTTCTAGCCAAGGAAAGATAACAGCCTCCTGCTGATAAATTTCGCGAATTTCATCTAAAACAGAATCTTCAATAGGAGAGCCATCACCGTAATAAGCATTGCGCGGAAGGTCTTCTTCTTTTACCGTTGACAGAAGTGTTTGGCGGACTTCTGAATTCAAACTGGAGACATGGAACAAATGAGCTTGGTTGAACCACACTATTTCGCCTGTTTTAGGATGTGTGGCAACAGCTTGGCAAACTTGACGAGTCCTTAAATGCTTGCCGTCATCTTTCCACTCGAATTCAATGCCAGCACTTCGGCAATAATTTTCTACTTCTAATTTGTTTTTGGTTTGAAATACATTCTCCCACGAAAGGTCTAAATTGTCACTATAGTTTCGGACATACATCACCTTTCTTTTGATAAATTTATCTTTGATTTTGGGGTCGATCTGTTGAAAAATTTTTCGACTATCTACTATAGGTGTTTCTCCTCCTTGTTGAGCTGATTTGAGACAGCAAAACCAGATTTTCATCGGCCAACTCAGAGAGTAAGCCATCTCGTTATGTAAGGGAATTGATTGATTAGCAGGATATTCAGTGGAAGTATAAATTTTACCGCTGACCTGACTGCGTGGTGTTGAACGATAGGAATAGTCCAGCAATGTTCCGGAAAGGGTTTGGATAAATTGCTCAAATTGAACGACTTCTCTAATACCAAAGTTCCGGAATAAAAGACCACCCTGTTGCAAAAGCCAAGTTGCGATCGCATCTCGATTGTTGGCTGCCCAAGTGACCAAATTAATGCCTTCAACAACGGGTTGAATCACTAAAGGCAGCGGCTGTTCGGGCTGAAGTAACTCGACTTTAACTAGTTCGGTTGAGGATAGTTTGACGGCTTGGCGTCTAGTTGTTTTGAATTTCATGGAGTTAGGAGCCAGGAGTCAGGAGTATTGGTGCTACTGTTTTTGCTTTTTTAACTTTTGATTTGTTTGCGCCGGATGTTTCCGAGCTTTTGACGGCGTGCTGTTTTGAACTCTTCTTCTTGAGCAAGTTGTTGCTGTTTTTCGGTGTTCTCTAAGACTTCTACTAATGCATTGAGCGGAATGTCAGGTTGCTCAATAACCATTTCGAGCAGTGTTTTATAGAGCTGGGTCATGCGAGCGATCGCTGACGCTTCAAACAAGTCGGTTTTATACTCAAAGAAACCTGTTAAACCTGCGGGTGTCTCTGTTAAATCGAGTTTGAGATTGTACCGTGCTACCCCAGTTTCTACGTCTACAACATTGAGCGTTAGATCTGGAAGTTCTACAGTTGGCATGGGAGCATTCTGGAGGACAAACCAGACTTGAAACAGGGGATTGTGCCCGAGATGGCGCTCTGGCTGCAATTCTGCCACTAGCTTCTCGAAGGGTAAATCTTGATGAGCGTAAGCTCCCAACGCAACTTCCCGCACCCGCCTCAATACGTCCCGAAAACTGGGATTACCCGATAAATCAGTGCGTAGGACAAGGGTATTGACAAAAAATCCAATCAGTTCCTCGGTTTCACGTCGGTTGCGATTGGCGATGGGTGAACCAACGGCAATATCCTCTTGCTGAGAGTAGCGGTGGAGCAAGGTTTTGAACGCTGCTAATAGCGTCATAAACAGGGTGACGCCTTCCCTCTGACTGAGTGCTTTGAGTGCTTCTGTTAAGGTTGAGGACAAGGCAAAGCTGTGCTTTTTCCCAGCGGAGGATGAGGTGGAGGAGCGATCGCTAGAGAATTTCAGTACTGGGGGAATTGTACTCAGTTGCCGCTTCCAGTACGCTAACTGAGTTTCTAACACGTCCCCTTGCAACCATTGTCGCTGCCACACAGCGAAATCTGCATACTGAATCGAGAGTTCTGGCAATGGCGAAGGTTGTCCTTGACAGCAGGCAGGGTACAGGGTTGTCAGTTCTTGGAAAAACACTCCAACAGACCAGCCATCTGTGACAATGTGATGTACATTTAACACCAGTAAGTGCTCTTGCTGATTGAGTTGCAACAACATCCATCGCAACAACGGGCCTTGAGTTAAGTCGAAGGGTTGTTGGCTCCACTGCGTAACCAACTGTTGAACTTTTTGCGATCGCTCAGCCTCTGGCAACTCCTCTAAATTCATCACAGGCAGCTTCACTGTTAGAGATGGGGCAATCACCTGAACCGCTTGCCCATCAACCACACAGAAGGTTGTGCGTAAAACTTCGTGGCGACGCACGATTTCGTTTAAAGCTTGTTCTAGCGCTGCCACATTCAGGGAACCAACGAAGTGCAAAGCCCCTGGCATGGTGTAGGCTAAACTACCTGGCTGTAGTTGCTCTAACAACCACAGTCTTTCTTGTGAAAATGACAAAGGTAACTTGCCGTTTCGAGAAATGCGATCGATGGGAGGAGCATTTTGTCCGGGTTCTGACTTGAGCGCCTCTTGGATGGCGGCGGCTAACCCAGCAACTGTCGGTTCCTCAAATAAGCGGCGTAGAGGCACTTCTACCTCAAAGCAATTCTCTAACCGAGAAATCAATTGGGTTGCTAACAGGGAATGTCCGCCCAACTCAAAGAAATTATCGTAAATCCCAACTTGCTCGACACCAAGAACTTGCACCCAAATTCCCGCAACCGCTTCCTCAACTGGGTTGCGTGGTGGTACAAAAGTTCTTTGCCCATAATCATTACTCGCATCAGGTGCAGGGAGAGCACGACGATTAACCTTGCCATTCGGTGTTAAAGGAAGTGCCTCTAACCTCACAAAGGCGGACGGTATCATATAGTGAGGTAGCTTTTGCGCCAAGAACTGACGGAGTTCGTGAGTTAGATCGACTGAAGGGATTTGAACGACTATATAGGCAGCTAAGTACTGATTATCCGGTTCATCCTCCCGAACGATCGCAACCGCTTGTGCCACAGCCGGATGTTGACTCAATACCGCTTCAATCTCTCCCAGTTCAATGCGAAAGCCGCGTAATTTCACCTGATAATCGGTTCGCCCCAGGTACTCAAGGGTGCCATCACTGCGGTAACGAGCTAAGTCTCCAGTCTTATAGAGCCTTCCGCCAACCGGATGAAGGATAAACCTTTGCGCCGTCAGTTCAGGACGGTTGAGGTATCCTCGCGCCACTCCAGCACCACCAATGCATAGCTCACCCGGAACCCCAATCGGTACAGGTTGCCCAAACGAGTCGAGTAAATAAATGGTTGTGTTGGCAATGGGGTGTCCAATCGGTACTAAAGATTTTTCCAGTTGAGTTGCCTCTAGCTGGTAAGCGGTTGACCAAATAGTGGTTTCTGTCGGACCGTACAAGTTCCATACCGCAGCACCTCTTACCAGTAACTGCTCTGCCAAGTCACGAGGTAAAGCTTCGCCACCACAAAGAATTTTCAACTTCTGACTGCCTTGCCACCCTGCTGCTAGTAATATACGCCATGTGGCTGGGGTTGCTTGCATTACAGTCGCACCTGATGCTGTCAGGGATTGGATTAGCTTTTTCCCGTCCGTAGCAGTTTCTCGGCTAGCTACTACAACACGCGCACCAGTAATCAGGGGTAAATACAGTTCTAGGGCAGCAATATCAAAGGATATGGTCGTAATTGCTAGAAGAATGTCGGATGCGGTTAATCCTGGCTGCCGTGCCATTGAAGTTAAGAAGTTGACGACAGCACCATGAGGAATTTGTACTCCTTTGGGGAGTCCTGTAGAGCCAGAGGTGTAGATGAGATAAGCCAGATTCTCTGGTGTGGCGCAATGAACGGGGTTATCTACACTGTTTTGGCGAATCGTTTCCCAATCTGTATCTAAGCACAGAACCTGTGCTTGATGCTGAGGTAGGCTGGCAAGCAACGGCTGTTGCGTCAACACAATTGCTACCTGGGAGTCGGATAGCATGAAAGCTAGGCGCTCTTGGGGATAAGCTGGGTCTAAGGGGACATAGGCTCCACCCGCTTTGAGAATGCCCAAGAGTCCAACTATCATTTCTAGGGAGCGCTCTACGCAGATGCCCACCAGTCCCTCTGGCTTCACACCAAGCTGTTGTAGGTAATGTGCCAGTTGATTGGTTCGCTGGTTCAACTCTCGATAGGTTAATTGTTGACCTTCAAACACCACTGCCACAGCATCAGGGGTGCGTTCCACCTGAGCCTCAAATCGCTCATGAATAAGCACATTTATTTTCTCCGCGTCCC
>CBKWLJ010000317.1:0-10814 GCA_966675205.1 uncultured bacterium | reverse complement strand
TTTAGGGTCAACGGATTTTAAGTCCGTAGCGTCTACCATTCCGCCACGCCCCCGTAAGTTGATTGCAGTAATTATTAGTTTTACTACAAAATCACTGCTTTTATCTATTAAACCACTGATTTTGTCTATTGGATCATTAATTAGGTCTTATCAGCAAGTCGCTCATCAGCGAACTGGCACACTGTAAAATAAATGAGAGCCTTGAGCGGACGGTTTTGGGGCTGTACTCCAACGATTGAGCCGCAAAAGACAAAGACGTGAAGGCGTAATCCTTACCTTAACTAGCGCATTAGGAGTTGATTGCCGTACATGGAAACCATGCTTGTTGCACTACTGTATCTGGGTCTAAGTGGAGTCTACCTGTTGGTGGTTCCTGGTGCTCTTTACCTCTACTTGCAAAAACGCTGGTATACCGCCAGTTCTTTTGAGCGGGGCTTCATGTACTTCCTGGTGTTCTTTTTCTTCCCAGGGTTGTTGCTCCTGAGTCCCATCCTGAACTTTCGCCCCAAGCGGCGTCAGATTCAGGCATAAACGGTATTAACTAGATTACTCACATGCGACGAATTGATGCGATCGCAATTGCCATTGGTGTCTTTGCTGCCGGTGGAATTATCTATCTCCTCTTCCAGGCAGCAGGACTGGATAGCCAGCAAGCTGGGATCTGGAGTCAGGCTCTCTTAGTTGTCGGTTTAGTCGGTTGGTTGCTCAGCTATTTGTTCCGAGTCGGAACCAAAAACATGACATACAACCAGCAACTCAAAGACTACGAGGACGCTGTCTTGCAACAGCGCCTCGACTCAATGACACCAGAAGAACTTGCCCAACTGCAAGTAGAAATTGAACAGGAGAAGCGTTCTGAGGTCACCGATCAGGGATAATTGACTATTGCTTGTGCTTTTGTCCCTAGAGCCCCCTATAGGGTCACGCTCATACTCTAAACTTCAAACTTTAACCTCGAATGACCTCGGTTTCCGATCGCTTCCAATCCCTCCGCCAAAACTCCCAGTGTGCTTTAATTCCTTTTATCACCGCTGGTGACCCCGATTTACAGACAACCGCTCAAGCGCTGCGGGTTCTTGACCAATGTGGTGCTGATATCATCGAGCTAGGCGTGCCCTACTCTGACCCCCTAGCCGATGGCCCCGTAATTCAGGCAGCAGCCACGAGAGCCTTAGAAAAAGGCGTGCGCTTGGATGATGTACTAGCGATGGTAAAAGAAGTTGCGCCGGAAATTAAAGCGCCAATAGTCCTTTTTGCCTACTACAACCCCATCCTCAACCGAGGCATTGAATTGTTTTTAAAGCAAATTGCCGAAGTGGGGGTTAAAGGGTTGGTTGTGCCCGACTTATCCTTAGAAGAAGCCGAATCCCTGTTAAAACCAGCCGCAGAAATCGGAATTGAGGTAGTATTACTGGTTGCGCCGACAACACCACAAGAACGCATTGCAGCAATTGCACAGCAGTCTCAGGGATTTATTTACCTTGTCAGCGTAACTGGGGTAACGGGAATAAGAACCCAACTTCAATCACGGGTACAAGAAATCCTTCAGCAAATGCGCTCATTAACAGACAAACCCATTGGAGTTGGCTTTGGCATCTCCCAACCCGAACACGCTACAACCGTTAAAAATTGGGGTGCTGATGCTGTAATTGTAGGGAGTGCCTTTGTCAAACGCTTAGCCGAAGGTACACCCAGTGAAGGCTTGTCAGCTATTGGTGAATTTTGCCAGAGCTTGAAATCAGCCCTGAGCGATAAATGAGCGACTGTCCGCTCTAAAAACCTCTCAGCAATCCCTCATTCTCCGAACAGCCTCTTAGGATAGTTAAAGAGGTACATCGTTTTGACATTTGAGTGTAGAGGGAACCGCCTAAGTTCCATAGAGTCAGACATATTAGGGGTGAAGTGCAGACTGAAGACTCGGCTTCAGTCGAATTGAGAGGACTTAAGCTCTGAGCCACCAAGAACTCTGGAGTTCCAAGCGGGGGGGCTTTCTCTCAGTCAAAACAAAAATCAAAAATCCCTGTTCTATTGATTTGACTAGGAGAGATTTGTAGTATGGCTTGTCAAAAGTTAATTTCATTAAGTATTCTTTCCGTCGCTCTGTGTACAGAACTTGTGGCTTTTTCCCTGGTGACACCACCCTTAAAGGCAGAGCCCCTAAAAGTTAGTATCAAGTTCCCCCGTGCAGATACAGTAGGCAGGCCCACGAGTACTGGTGGTGGAGCAACGCGAGGCCCTGGCAGCGAGACGCCTGATTTAGAGCAAGAGACAGTCAACACTCAACAGGCAGTACCTCAAAACCGACGAGGACGAACTCGTCGTGAGGGAGCTACTTCTTGTATTCAAGGTGATTTGCCATTAACTGCTTTGACTCCAGTAGATAATGTAGTCACAACTGTTTCAGGCAATCCCAGCTTATTTTGGTACGTTCCTCAAACCTCGGCGCGAATCGCTACATTTACATTATTCGATAATCAAAGGAATAGACTGTACCGGACTCTCCTGCCGCTCAAAAGTAGGTCAGGTGTGATGAAACTGAGCCTTCCCTCTACCGTATCGTTAGAACCGGGCAAAAATTATAGGTGGCAGTTAACGTTGATTTGTAATCCAGCCAGGTTGGAGCAGGATGTATTGGTGGAAGGAACCATCCAGCGTACTCAACTGAGTTCAGAACAAGAAGAGGAATTAGCACAAGCCAAGCAATCGCTCGAGAAGGCTCAGGTGTATGCGGATGCACAAGTATGGCAAGAAACTATCGCCATTCTTGAACAATTGCGCCGCGAACAACCCAATAACTCCATGGTTGCGGCAAACTGGAAAGAACTGCTAGAGTCAGTAGACCTAAAAGCGATCGCAGATCAACCCCTACTCAATTAACTCAAACTCTTCGGACAGGGGAGAGGACGTCTTTTGGAAAGATAAAACGTAATAAGGAATGGAAGCAATTCCAACTCCTGTTCCTTGAACCTTTCCCCCTGCCCCTTATCCCCAAAGGGGGCTCCACCTTCCCCTTTAACCTTTCCCGAAAACCAGGATGGTATAACAGAAGGAGATTTAACTTCAGCATTCAGTTAACTCCTGAATCGGGTTTTATGGGAGAACGCTTCAAGCAGTTGGTTTGGGACTGGCGCGGGGTGTGGATTACTGCACCCGCGGTAGCAGGGCTTGTCATTTTACTGCGGATGTTTGGCTTACTCCAGGCTTGGGAGTGGGCCGCATACGATCAATTTATGCATCTGCGTCCCCCTACACCCCGTGATCCCCGCATTGCCATTGTCGGGATTGATGAAGGAGACTTGCGAGCCATTGGACAGCCCATTATTCCCGATGCCGTCTATGCTCGATTGCTGCAAAAACTTAAAGCGATGAATCCCAGAGCGATTGGCCTGGATATTTATCGTGATTTACCCGTGGAACCAGGTCATCAAGACTTAGTGCGGGTATTTGAATCCACTCCCAATTTGGTTGGCATTCAAAAAGTAGTTGGGGATAACCGACGTGAGGCAGTAGCACCTCCCCCAACACTCAAAGCCAACGACCAAGTCGGCGCTAATGACTTAATCTTTGATGCTGATAGTAAGGTGCGTCGGGCATTGCTGTACGTTCAGTCTAAACAAGGCGAAACCGTCTACAGCTTTGGTCTGTATCTGGCTTTGCTGTACTTGGACAAAGAAGGCATCTCTGTGGATGAAAAGCCGAATTATTGGCAGTTAGGGAAGGCAAAGTTTTCCCGATTGCAACCCAATGACGGGGGTTACGTCCGAGCGGATAATGGGGGCTACCAAGTCTTGTTAAATTACCGGGGCCGGACTCAGCACTTCGAGATTGTCTCGATGAGCGATATTCTCAACGATAAGGTATCAAAAGATTGGGCGCGCGATCGCATTATCTTGATTGGTGGCGTCAGTCAAAGTTTTCCTGATTTTCACTTTACCCCCTACAGTAGTGGTCTGTTGACTCTCGCCCAACCCATGGCCGGAGTTGAAATTCATGCCAATATCACCAGTCAGATTCTTAGCGCCGCCCTTGATGGCCGCCCCCTGATTAAAAGTTGGTCAGAACCCGTAGAGTGGTTGTGGATTTTGTTGTGGTCAACAGTGGGTGGGGTTTTGAGCTGGCAGAGGCGTTATTCCGGTGCCGTCAGCAAGTTTTCCCTGTATCGGGCAGTAGGTCTCATTCTCGCTGGGGGATTCTTGGTGGGTAGCAGTTATGTTGCCTTCTTAGTTGGGTGGTGGATACCCATGATCCCACCCTTCCTAGCTTTATCCGGGTCGATTGTCGCCATCACTGCTTACATGGCCCGCAACGCTAAACAAATTCGTCAAACCTTCGGGCGTTATCTTACCGATGAAGTTGTGGCTAACTTACTCGAAAATCCCGGAGGATTGAAACTCGGTGGCGAGAGGCGAACCGTTACTATTTTGACTTCCGATTTAAGAGGATTCACTGCCCTAGCTGAACGATTGTCTCCCGAAGAAGTGATTAAAGTACTCAACATTTATTTGGGGTACATGGCAGATGTAATTACGAAATACCAGGGAACCATTGATGAGTTTATGGGCGATGGCATATTGGTTCTCTTTGGTGCCCCTACAGCTAGAGAAGATGATGCCCAAAGAGCAATAGCCTGTGCCGTTGCCATGCAGTTAGCAATGGATGCTGTCAATGAAAAGATGAAGCAGTTAGAATTGCCCCATTTAGAAATGGGTATTGGCATCAATACGGGTGAAGTGGTAGTCGGGAATATTGGGTCAGAAAAACGCAGCAAGTACGGTGTAGTTGGCTCTCAAGTAAATCTGACCTACCGCATTGAATCGTATACGGTGGGCGGTCAAATTCTAATCTCAGAATTGACATTAAGAAAAGCAGGGTCAATCGTCAAAATAGAGGGCTATAAGGAAGTTTCTACGAAGGGAGTTAAAAAACCAATTACTATTTACGAGGTTGGCGGAATTGGTGGGAAATACAATCTCTTTTTAAGAAAAGAAGAAGAACTATACTTTCCTCTTGCTGAAGCTCTACCAATCCGATACGCTGTTCTCGATGGTAAGCATGTTAGTAATATCATGTTGAGCGGAAATCTAGTTAAGCTTTCTTCTAAAGGAGCCGAACTCAGCGTCCGAGAACCTGTTGCTGCTTTGAGTAATATTAAATTCAATTTGTTAACTCCCAATACTCCTGGCTCAGCTAGCGAAGATATCTATGCCAAAGTTTTAGAGAAGCCGATGGAAAATGGAACGTTTTGTATCCATTTCACTTCGATCCCCCCTGATATAGAAGTTATTTTAGATGAACTTTATCACTCTTGTATTTTCCGCAAATAAGGGTTGATACCAAATCTATTTTTATAACCCCTCTTCAATGAAAGGATTTATCTTTTCCAGCTCTTCTACTTTGTCCAGCCACTCTCTTCTTAACCGAGCCGTATTAGGGGATAGTAATTACTTAAATTATTTTTTGTTTTCCATTTGTATAGCAGTCATCAAGGTGATGAGGACAAAGCAAAATTCTGAAACCTTGACGCGTCAATCTTTCCCCTTCTGCCCTCTGCCCTGGAGCCTTTTACTATCAATAGAATGAATAAAGTTATACAGGGTTTAGGAGAAGAAGTATACCGATTATTTACGACCCAACTGTTTCGACTTGGAGAGAAATCGGTATCTATTAGTTCCATTTTACAATTAATTTTCCTATTAATACTTGTTGTTTTTATTTCTCGTATATGTAAAAAGATATTTAAACGAAAGCTGCTACTTAAGTTAGGAATTGACGAGGGAAATCGGGAAGCGATCGCAACCATTATCAGCTATACAATTACGTTTCTAGGTTTTCTTATCGTTTTACAGACCACTGGCTTTAATTTAGCTTCCTTAGCTGTACTAGCTGGAGGGTTAGGAGTAGGGATTGGTTTTGGACTACAAGATATTACGAAAAACTTTGTGAGTGGTCTAACTCTACTGCTTGAACGCAAGCTAAAAGTCGGAGATTTTATTGAATTTGATGGGTTAGCAGGTTATGTCAAAGAAATTTCAATTCGTTCTACCCTCATCCGCACTCGTGAAGGTGGAGATGTGGTGGTTCCTAATAGCCAATTAGTGGGAAATCGGTTATTGAACTGGACATATGATAACTTCACCGCCCGCATTCACCTTCCCGTGGACGTTTCCTATTCTAGCGACCCGATCTTAGTTACCGAAACACTTTTAAAATCGGCTTATATGGAATCTGTTGTTTTACACAACCCACCTCCAAAAGTGATTTTTAAAGGCTTTGGGGATAGTGCTTTAAACTTTGAACTCAGAGTATGGGTCAACCGGATTGACCAAGAACCTGATATTAGAAGCTCTTTGAACTTTATTATCGAATATAATCTGCGTCAACAAGGAATTATTGTTCCTTTTCCTCAACGAACATTATGGTTGAAAAATGCTGAAGATTTGACTCAATTGTGGCCTAAACAACTAGAAAAGCAAGCGATAATCAACACGCCACAACAGGTTTCTCCGGTAAAATCCTCTAAACCCTTAGCTCTCCGGGATTTATTACGGCAAGTTACTTATTTTCAAAATTTTACAGATTTAGAATTGCGGCAGTTGATTGAAATTGGGTATCGAAAACGGGTGAGAACGCTAGATTTTTTATTCCGAGAGGGAGAGCCAGGAGATACTTTTTATATTATCTTATCAGGTTCAGTCGAAGTGTATGTGGAAAAACTAAATAAACAACTAACTATCCTCCAAACCGGACAGTTTTTAGGGGAACTTTCTTTAATGTTAGGAATTCCCCGCACAGCAACAGTACGAGCTTTAGAAGAGACCTTGTTATTTGCTATCAACAACAAAGGATTTGAAAAGCTTTTGCAGGAACGACCCGAGTTAGCTGAAGTGATTGTTCAAGAGTTAGGGAAATATCAAGAAGAATTATTAGAGCGACAACAGCAGCTACGGGAGATGGGGTTAGTGGATGCAGTGGAAGATGATAAAAATCCTGTAGCCTGGGTCAGAAAACGCTTAAAAAATCTGTTTAGCCTATAAGTTAGTAATAGGAAATTTGCTGATAGCATCAAGTTGGGCATCAAGATACCCCTTCAGGATAGACGGGACACCAGTCACCCGATGGCGGGATGCTTGTTCCACGAAGCCCCTAGAACAATCATCAAAAGCTTTCAGCGTAGGTGCATTTTACTGATTGAGGGAAAGATGAACGATTGCAGCCCAACACAAGAACAGCTAATTCAAGAATTAACCTTACTGCGCCGACAAGTTGCTGAACTCAAAAGCGTAAAAACAGCTTTTGATGCTCAAAATGAGCTGTTAAGAAGCTTAGTTACCATGCTGCAAACAGCAAACGGAACACTAATGCTCAGGGGGATGTTGCAACAAACGTTGAGCATTGCACGTCGCCTAACTCGAGCACAAGAGGGTAGCCTGTTTTTACTAGACGAATCCGGTCATGTGACTGAGAGTATCTTAGCTCGTGGTGCCACGATCCGAGCGCAAAAGCAAAGACTGATTGGCGAAGTTTTGGATAAAGGGTTAGCGGGGTGGGTTGTCCGACATCGTAAAATTGGCTTGATTGTTGACACTTTGAAGGATGAACGGTGGCTGACACTACACAATCAACCTTACGAGGTTCGCTCAGCATTGTGTATACCCATCCTTAAGGGTAAGTATTTGTTGGGTGTTCTCACCTTGATGCACTCGCAACCCGGACACTTTACCCCAGAGTCTGCCCGTTTAATGCAGATGACAGCGCAGCAAATGGCTGTAATTCTTGAAAATGCCGAACTTTATACTAAATTTCAGCAGTCAGAGCAAGAGTTACATTCTAGGGATTTAGGCTTATTAGAAGAAGAATCTTCCAATCAAGATGAATTATCTCAGCTTGGTATTTATATTATGTTTGGTGATGGCAATTTTCTTTACGTCAACCAAAGATTTGCCGAAATCTTTGGCTATACATTCGGAGAATTGATTTCTTTAGATTCAGTACTCAATCTGGTAGCACCTAATAACCGAAGCTCAGTGTCTCAAGCCATTAGCCAGTGTATTTATGGCCAAAATCGATACTTGTTGTGTCGTTTCAAAGGTCAGCGAAGAGAGGGAAAATTGATCGATGTAAAAATTTATGGGACAAGAACTAAACTTTACGGTAAGTTTGTCATTATTGGTGTACTGGGCGAAGCTGAAGCAGAAATGGGAAAACGATATTGAATAATGAATGATGACAGTAATTTGCGTTCATATATAGTGCTTTCGCTTCCTTGTCTCTTGATTTACTCCTATAAGGTGCAACTCGGTATGTATTTTGCTTTAGTCTAAGCTGGCTTCTAGGATGAGTTGTATAGCTGTCGCCATAAAGGTTAGGACTTTATTGAAGGGCCCAAACGACCACGTACCAGTCATAAACATAATAGCCTTCTGCCTTTTGCTATACCGCTAGGCGAAAAATCTTAACTTTTATTGGTTGCTTTTATTGGTTGAAGAAACATTGCAAGCTACTATTGAAGAACTTTCTCTGCTTCTGGTTTTTCAGGATTTAGAGATTTCAGAATTGGAACGTTTACAACCCTATAGTCACGTTGCCAACTACCAGCAAGGGGAAATCATTATGCAAGAAGGGGAACCCCTACCCACGAAGCTGTACTGTCTGCTGAAGGGTTCCTTGCGTGTGACTAAAACAGCGCTAACCGGAAAAGAAACCATTCTCCGCACTTTATTACCTGGAGAAATTTTTGCAGCCCCGTCAATTTTCGGGAATGGTATCGCCCCAGCTAATGTTACCGTGCAAACTCCTTGCCAAATTCTCACGGTTGAACGTCATGGATTAGTAGAAGCCATTCGCCAAACCCCCGAAATTGCCTTGCGAATGCTCAATGTATTCAATCAGCGGCTGCAATTGCTGCATGATACTGTTCATGGATTAGTTTCTGAGCGAGCGATCGTGCGCTTAACTCAGTTTATTCAATATTATGCCTCTCATTATGGAACTGAGCCAACTGCGAGGGGTCAACAATTGAAAGTCAAGCTTTCATACTACGAAATTGCTCGTAGTATCGGCATTACTTATGAAGAGTGTGTGAGATTGTTCAAAAGTATTCAATCCATTGTCGCCTACAGTCGTGGAGGTAAGATTACACTACTGGATGCACAAGCCTTAGCAGTGATAGCCGCAGGCAGCGAAATTCCGAGCTGATAAGCTGATGATTAGCATAATTACAACTTTCACAAATTATTCACATTTACTCTTTACTCTTTAAATCAATAAGCCTTTGGACACTGAAACCCTCTCGCCTGGATGGGAACGAGAGGGTATTTTTTTTCTTATTAAAAATAGAAATTTTTTACATTAAAAGTCGTCCTCTCCTTCACCGCAAAAGGGAACAGGGAATAGGGAACGGGAAACAGTGAGGGAATGAACGATTTCCCAAAATTGCGTCTGAATTTCCCCAAACCCTTGGGAGGGGGAAGCCCCAGTCTATGAGGGGTTCGCTTGAACTTGGAGTAGCAGTCCCCAACTCGAGCGAAACACTCTTCCCTGTTGCCTGTTGCCTGTTCCCCTTTAATTGCAAGGCGCTAACGTTCAACCGATTAAGCGACTTGAACCGCCTGAGGAGAAACAAGGGAAGAGCGCAACAAGCGGCTTGGCAAAGGCGCACTGGGTGCTGTAGGACGACCAATACCAATGTAATGGAATCCAACCGCCGCTAATACTTCTGGGTCGAGAAAATTACGACCATCAACAATGACAGGCATATTCATTAGTTGGGCAAGTTTGGCATAGTCTAACTGACGAAACTCTTGCCAGTCCGTTACTAACACCAAGGCATCGCAGCCTGTAGCGAGTTGTTCTGCGTCAGTTGCCACTGTCATATTGGCAGCTACGGGATGCAGATTATTTGCGGTGACAATAGGGTCATAGGCTTTCACTTTAGCCCCTAAACGACTCAGTTGGGCGATGAGGTCGAATGCAGGAGCATCTCGCATATCATCAGTATCAGGCTTAAAGGTCAGACCTAAAAGACCAATGGTTTTGCCTTTGAGAATTTTGAGAACCTGCTGGAGTTTTTCCACAGCCAGTAAGCGCTGATGTTGGTTTGTACTGACAGTGGATTGGAGGAGTTGGGTGTTGTAGCCATAGTCCTCTGCGATGTGAATCAGGGCAGAGACATCTTTGGGGAAACAAGAACCCCCCCAACCAATACCCGCTTGTAAGAATTTGTCACCAATTCGGGAGTCCAGCCCTATGCCTTTAGCCACTTGGGTAACGTCTGCCCCCACTTTGTCGCAAATATTGGCGATTTCATTGATAAAGCTGATTTTGGTGGCGAGGAAAGCATTCGCAGCATACTTAATCATCTCTGCGGAAGCAAGGTCGGTAACCAGGACTGGCACCGGAGGCAGGGTGGCATCGACAGCAAATTGACGGGTAACAATGGGGGCGTAGAGTTCTTGCATCAAAGCGATCGCCTGATCGCTATTGCTACCTAGTACAATTCGATCTGGATTAAACGTATCGTACACTGCTGAGCCTTCCCGCAAAAATTCAGGATTGCTAACCACATCAAATTGAGGAGAAATTTGGGTTTCCTGTTCGCGTTGGGCAACTCCATCTAAAATAATCCGACACACCCAATCGCCAGAACCAATTGGCACCGTCGATTTGTTCACAATTACCTTGTAATCCCCATTCAGATGGGCCCCAATCCCACTCGCAACCGCTTCGACGTAACGCGTGTCGCTCTCACCGGTAGGCAGGGGAGGTGTACCAACAGCGATGAATAAAACTTCACCGTGAGTGACGCCAGCTTCCAA
>CBKWLJ010000316.1:0-10879 GCA_966675205.1 uncultured bacterium | reverse complement strand
GTTCTTGGGAATCCCCCGTTATAGTTCGTAGAACTTAACGGGGGAGTATGTCAAATCTATGAGCAATAGAGAAACGAACGAATTAAGCGACACGGAATCAGATTCGGGTTCCGAGTTTTCCGCTCAACCGCCCCCTCAAGGGGAGCAAGGGACAATTGCCCGGTTCTTCAAGTTTCAAGACTACCAGACAAATATCCGCACGGAAGTGTTAGCTGGGGTCACGACCTTTATGACGATGGCATATATCTTGGTAGTGAATCCGGGGATATTGTCCGATGCGATTTTTCTACAGCAGCCAGGTGACTTGTTCAACGAATTGGTGATTGCGACAGCGCTCTCTGCTGCGATCGCTACTCTTATTATGGGCTTACTGGCAAATTACCCTTTTGCCCTTGCCCCTGGCTTGGGACTGAATGCCTTTTTTGCCTATTCGGTGGTGTTGGGATTGGGTATCGACTGGCGCGTTGCCCTGACTGCGATTTTAGTAGAAGGGCTGATTTTTATTGCCCTTACCCTGTTTAATGTTCGCACTCTCATCGTCAAAGCCATCCCTGAATGCTTGAAGCGAGCAACAGCAGCAGGAATTGGCTTTTTTATTGCCTATATTGCCTTAGCGGGTGATCCAACGAAAGGGGGTGCGGGCATCATTGCGGCAAGCGAAACAACAAAGACAACGCTGGGAAATTTAGCTCAACCCCCAACCTTAATCGCTATTGTGGGTATTTTGATTACGACGGCTTTTGTCGCTCGACGGCTCAAAGGAGCGCTATTGTGGGGGATTTTGGCAACTGCCCTACTGGGATGGATTCTTGGTGTTGCTCCCTGGCCTCAAGGGATTGTGGGCTTACCTCAGTGGCCTGGTGATTTGTTGGGTCAAGCGATTTTTGGATTGGGCAGATTAGGGCAAACGAATTTGTTAGATTTTCTGGCTGTGATGTTTGTCTTTTTGTTTGTTGACTTATTTGACACCATTGGAACTCTTACCGGGGTTGGCATTCAAGCCGGATACATCAATGAAGAGGGTGAACTGCCCCGTGCGGGTGAAGCGTTGATGGCAGATGCGGTGGGGACAACGGTAGGAGCCATTTTGGGAACGTCTACGGTGACAACCTTTATTGAGTCAGCCGCTGGAGTTTCCGAGGGGGGACGTACTGGGTTTACAGCAGTCGTCGTTGCCGTCTTGTTCGTCCTATCTATTTTTTTCATTCCCTTGATTTCTGGGATTTCTGCCTTTGCCACTACCCCAGCACTGCTGATTGTTGGTGTTTTAATGGCAGGAAATGTCCGGGGAATTCGTTGGGATGATCCGGCTGAGTCAATTCCTTCATTTTTGACCATCCTCCTGATGCCGTTAACTTACTCGATCGCAGAAGGTTTAGCGATCGGTTTTATCACCTATCCTTTAGTCAAGACTTTTCAAGGTAAAGCTAGCGAGATTTCCCTAGCTGTATGGATTCTCGCTGCTGTGTTTGTACTGCGATTTGTGATGATGGCACTCAAAATTGGTGGTTGAGGAGTTATTTGTCTTTCTGCTAAAAAGCTATTCAGGAAAAACTTTCTCCTTTGCTCCCCAGCACCTCTGCTCCAAGAGCCCCCCAGCTCTGAGAGTTCCGAATGCTCCACTAATCACTTACCGGGATCGCTACAACGACTCAATCCTTGGCAAAATTTCTATAGGAGTGCCTCGTGCGATCGCACACCCCGATCGCATACAGCAAATGCTGAAAATCGGTTTACCAAACCTATCCAGCCTCGATCCCCTACTCTTAGGTCAGTGAGGTCATCAATACAGTTCCATGAAGGAGTCCATCAGCAAGCTGCCACGTCAGCTCAGTGTCGGGTTAATTTTCCCGCTTATATTTCTAAACGGCTGGCTGTTGCTTGTCTTGATTCAAATGCTACAGCCTTTGCCCAGTATTTTAATCACAGCTATCCTGCTCGCATTTTTGCTCGATTACCCGATTCGGTTTCTCCAAGAACGAGGGGTTAACCGAGGTCTAGCGGTGGCAGTGGTACTTCTGTTATTTTTGCTGCTCTTAGCCACCTTAGTACTGTTTCTCGGCCCCATCATTCTGCGGCAGGCTAATGAATTGTTGATCAGGCTACCTGATTGGCTTAAATCAGGTCAGCAGCAACTCCAAAGTTTAGAAAATTGGGCTATTGCTCAACAGCTACCTATTGACTTAAGCCGTACCTATACTCAGCTTATTGAGCGACTAACCAGTATACTACGCTCCTTAACAAGTCAAGTCTTCAGCTTAATTTTTAACACCATTGGCAGTATCGTCAATGTTTTCTTAACGCTGGTGTTTTCTATTTTCCTGGTTTGGAGAGGGGAAAAGCTCTGGAATGGCATTTTAAGCTGGTTTCCCGAACAGTGGAATCGTCTCATCCGCCAATCCTTGCCTTACAATTTCGAGCGGTTCATTGCCGGTCAAGTCATCCTAGCCATGATTGTAGCGATCGCTCAGACAACAGCTATGCTGATTTTGCGCGTCCCTTTGGCTCAGTTATTTGGATTTGGCATTGGAGCAGCAAGCCTGATTCCCTTTGGGGGTACCACGAGCATTATTACCGTGAGTTCGCTACTTGCACTCAATAACTTCTGGTTAGGAGTCAAGGTTTTGGTAGTGGCAATTATCATCAATCAAATTGTTGAGAGTGTCTTGGGGCCGCGCATTGTTGGCGAACTCACAGGCCTCAATCCAGTATGGATGCTAATTTCATTGGATATTGGGGTTAAAGTTGGGGGAGTTTTAGGACTGCTCGTCGCTGTCCCGATCGCTAGTTTCATCAAAGTGACGTTTGATACTATTCGGGTGTCTTCATTCCGAAATCCTCTCGTACCGAGCGAAGCAGAAACGCCTCCGGTTCTTGAAGAGCAAGAAAAACCGGCCAATTCAGTCAGCGCATCGGAAGTTTCCCAAACTCATTAGGGATTGATACGGTAACGGATTAATTGCTTAACGGCGGGTAGAGGCAATCCTAGCGCTTGAGCGATCGCAGTATCGACTTGAGCAAATTCAGTTACAGGAAATTCAAATTCCATTTCCTTGAGAACCGAATCCGCCGTGTATACCCTGACTTCTGTTATGTTGTCTCTTCTATCTATAGCTGCTTCAATCGACATCACAGCCAGTGAAACCGAAAAATCAATTTGATGTTTTGAGTCAGCATGAATTTGTGCGTTGGTGTCATAGGTATAGCTCAAAACTTGATGCGTCAGCCAGCCCGTACCTAACAAAAAAATCAGTCCGATCAAGGGTAAGGGCAACCAAAACTCTAGTCCTAATCGCATCAAAAATTGAAACCAACGAGGTCGAGCCATGGCAAAGAGTAAGCGGAATTCCTTCAGTCATCATAGAAAATAGAGAACGAATAAAGCGACATCAGACAATGAGAATCTTACTTGTGGAGGATGATGTCACTCAGTTACAGCCACTCCAAGGTGCCCTCTCCAAAGTCGGCCATATCGTAGATGGGGTTGAAGATGGCGAAATAGCTCAGTGGTTAATAGCACAAAAAGAGTACGACTTGTTGATTTTAGATTGGATGCTGCCCAATGTTAGTGGGATTCAACTATGTCAGCAATATCGCCAAGCTGGCAAAACATCTCCGGTACTGATTCTGACGGCTAAGGATGCAATTTTAGATAAAGTGTCTGCCTTGGATGTGGGTGCTGATGACTATCTCGTTAAACCCTTTAGTTTGCTGGAACTGTTAGCACGAGTGCGAGCATTAGGACGGCGATCGCCACTTTGGCAGGGTGATACTCTTAACCTAGCCGATCTCAAGCTTCACCTCAATACTCTGACGGTAGAACGCCAAGAAGTGACAGTCCAGTTGTCAGGTCGAGAATTTCAATTGCTAGAATATTTTTTACGACATCCCCAACAGGTACTCACTCACGATCAAATTGAACAAGCACTTTGGGAATGGAGTACGCAGCCAGAGAGCAAAGCGGTAGCAATGTTGGTACACCGATTGCGGCAGCGTCTACAGGCAGTGGGTGCCCAAGATTGGCTGCAAACGGTTTATGGTATGGGATATCGATTGGTTGCGCCTGAAGTTTGCGATCGCTAATTCCCATCATGTTTAATCAGAGTCGTCGCAACCTTGCTCGCTGGTTTACGCTCTCGATGGGGAGTATTCTAGTACTCTTTGCAGGAATTCTCTACTTTTTAGAAACGAAAGACCAATTACGGACTTTTGACCAAGAATTGTACAATACCAGTCGGCTGATGGCGGCTGGGGTTGAAGATGGACTTTACCAAGAACAGCAGCGTATCAGTCTCGAAGATGTCCCGATCTTGGGAGGTGAAGCGTTACCCTTTGATAGTGATATCGTCTATGCTCGCTGGTACACTCCCCAAAAACGTCTCCTACAGTTTTTTGGTGCCACTCCGTCAGAGCGATTGGAAAGTCGGCTAGGCTTTCAGACTGTTAAGTTAAGCGCTCACTCTTCAGCGAGTTTTCCTCCAAACACTCCGCTACGTCAGTTAACCCTCCCGGTGTTTCAGAATGGACAACTAATCGGTTATCTCCAGATTGCCGCCTCTTTAACGCCTGTGGAGGAAACGTTATGGTCGTTAAGATTATTTTTGATCGTAGGTGTACCCATTGCTCTGAGCGTCATTAGTCTTACAGGTTGGGTTTTGGGGGGAATGGCAATGCAACCCATTCGTCAAGCCTATGAGCAATTACAGCGTTTCACAGCAGATGCCTCCCACGAACTACGGGCCCCCCTTACCGCTATTCGCAATAATGCTCAGTTTGGCTTGCTCGAACCCATTGATTCCAATCAGCAACAGAGTTCCCTAGAAAATATCGACCAAATTACTGAATCGATGGGAATGCTGGTTAGGGATTTGTTATTTTTGGCTCGGCATCAAGGGGAGTTAGAACCGGAAGCACTCCAAGTGATCAATTTAGTCAGCTGGCTTCAACCCTTGATAGAGGAATACACCCACCAAGCACAAGCAAAAGGCTTACAATTCACGAGCGAATTGCCCGAACAATCGGTGATGCTGAGCATGAATCCAGATTTGATGCGTCAAGCCGTAACCAACCTTTTAAGCAATGCTTGTCGCTACACTTCATCCGGAGGTAGGGTTTGCTTGCGACTTTTCCATCAATCTCGCTGGGTTGTGATCGAAGTTCAAGATAGCGGTATTGGCATTTCGGCAGCCGATTTACCCCATATTTTTGAGCGATTTTATCGCGTGGATAGTGTGCGTTCTCGTCAGACAGGAGGCTTTGGATTAGGATTAGCGATCGCACAACAAATTGTCCAAGTTCATGGAGGACAACTTACAGTGACAAGCTGTTTAGATCAAGGCTCTACTTTTCAAATCCAACTTCCCCAGGACTTACGCACAGACCTTGTATAGAATAGGGGCACGAATGCCAAAGCCCCTACAGGTAGCGGTTCAACGGTAAATTTGCGTAAGTCCTGTATGCGTAACTTCTATGATTTTTCGTTGGGGAAATTCCCTCGTACTTGCCTGCAAAATCTGGCTTGTTACTCTCTTGTTACTTTTACCCGTCAAGGTAAATATAGCGGTTCTCAGTTGGATGGAGTCCACCTACTGTGGGAAGTCAGAAGTCTCCAAGTCAGGAGTTAGATAACTGTACTCCACTCATTTAAGAACCGCTATATAGACGTAAGTTTTACAGTAGAGTGAAGGTTGTAACCCATGAATCAAAAGACCATACTGACCCTTGTTGTAACTACCTTGGCTGTGTCAGTAATTCCCATTTCGGTAGCAGCTCAGAAGGTACAAACTCAAAATAAAAATTTACCTAACGCTCGTGTCATCACTATCTCCGGTCAAGTCACTCAACTGTTAGATGACGAGTTCATTCTTAGTAATGGTACAGAAGAAATCATCATAGAAGCAGAACCTCGTTGGGGACAAGCGATGAACCTCTCTGTAGGAGAGCAAGTTACTGTGGTTGGACGCTACGACGACAATGAATTTGAGGCTCATAGTATTACTCTTGCCAACGGTGAGATGATTCAAATTCATGACGATTAAATTTTCATCAATACCAAGTACAGAAAAACTTCAGAGCGAAGTTCTGGAGTTTTTTAATGCTATCGACGAATCCCTATTGATTTGAACTCGTGACACAGTTGAATGGCAAATTTAATCTTAAAAACTTTGACGGCTGTAGCTAGAAGCGCTAAGGCAAGCTTTGTTGGCAAAACTCGCAAAGTTCAGGCTGTACAGGAAACTTTATTACGCCAGTTGCTGTTGATGCATAAAGATACAGAGCTGGGATGTAAATATCATCTCGGTGAGATTAAAACAATTGACCAATTTCGCGATCGCATCCCCATCTTACCCTATAGCAGTTATGAACCTTATATGGAGCGCATCGCCGCAGGTGAAAAAAATATATTAACCCCCGATCCAGTTGTTTATTTAACGCTCACCAGTGGTTCTACAGGGAACAAAAAGCTCATTCCTACAACTAGACGATCGCAAAATGTAGTGCGACAGGCAACGTTAACCAGTATGGGTTTTTTAATGGAGGCACTCAGCGATCGCAATCTAGAATTTGGTAAATTGCTCGTTACAAACTCAGTGCAGCGCTGGGGGCGCACAGATGGCGGCATTGATTATGGGCCAGCGAGTGCAGGTGTACTCCGTATGGATAATCGCCTGTATCAGCAGTTTTTTGCTCACCCTTATAAAGCCTTGCAAATTTCTGATAGCCTAGCACGACATTATATTTGTCTGTTGTTTGCTTTGCGCGATCGCTTTATGCGTGGGATGTTAGCAAATTTCCCCATGTTGATTTTGCGAACCTGTCACTATTTAGAAAAATATGCTGAAGATTTAATTCAAGACCTTGACAAGGGTACAATAGCTGGTTGGTTAGAAATTAGTCCTGAAATTCGAGTGCAATTGGAGTCTCAATGGTTGGCAAATCCCCAACGTGCGCGTCAGTTGCGGGAGATTTTGAACTCACAAGGACGGCTGACTCCTAAACTGGCATTTCCAGGGCTATCATTTGTTGCTTGTGGACGTGGAGGAACCTCAGATTTTTACTTTGAGCGATTCTCAAACTACTTTGAAGATACCCCTATTTTTGGGGCAGTCTTTTCCTCGGCAGAAGGAATGTTTAGTATTTATCCTGATGTCAATCAAGATGGTAGTATTTTGGCGATTGAAAGTGGATTTTTTGAGTTTATTCCTGAAGAACAGTGGCAAGCCCAACAACCTAAAACATTACTGGCAACTGAGGTAAAAGCAGGAGAACGCTACCGCATCCTGACCACTAACTTGGGTGGTTTTTATCGATATGATATTGGTGACGTTATTGAGGTTGTAGGATTTTACGAACAAGCGCCGTTAATTGTCTTTCGTTATCGGCAAGCTGGACAAATTTCTTCGACGACGGAAAAGACAACCGAAGCTCATGCCACTCAAGTGATGAAAGCGCTACAACAGGATTTCGGTATTCTGTTTGAAGATTTTTGCATTACTTTATCTGAAAATGAGTTTCCAGCCCGTTATGTTATTAATATTGAGCTAGCGCCAGGTTACCAGCTAACCAATGCTCTAGCTTTCTTGGCCAGTTGCGATCGCAAACTCCAAGAAGCAAACACCCATTATCAAATTTCTCGCCAAGATGCAATCCCCTCTCCTCAACTGCGGATTCTTGCTCCTGGCAGTTTTGCGATTATCCGTCAGCGTCAATTAGAACGAGGTATTCCTGATTCTCAGTTAAAGTTTCCTCATATTAGTGAAGACCGCAAGTTTCTCGCTGGTTTGACGGTGGAACAGGAGATTAACCTGCTAGGAATTTAGAGGAATTTCAAGTTGTGCTGTCAGTTTTCAGCTAGTCGTGCTTCTGTTGTATCCCTGATAGGGATTTAGAGGAATTCCGAGCAAGGTTGAAGTGTCTAATACAATATCTCCTAATAATGGTTTCAATCCCTGATAGGGATTTAGAGGAATTCCGAGGATTTAGCATATTTGTGTCAACATGAAGATGCACGTTTCAATCCCTGATAGGGATTTAGAGGAATTCCGAGGCAGTACAAAGTTACAGATATTAAGTTTCCTAGTGTTTCAATCCCTGATAGGGATTTAGAGGAATTCCGAGTCCCCTGAATAGCGATCGCAGAGTATCGCCCAGGTGTTTCAATCCCTGATAGGGATTTAGAGGAATTCCGAGAAAGGAAATATTATTGCAAACGAAAGAATATGTTTCAATCCCTGATAGGGATTTAGAGGAATTCCGAGGCCTCTATAAGCCCCTCTTTAAGCTGTGCAAAATGTTTCAATCCCTGATAGGGATTTAGAGGAATTCCGAGCCAATCCCCCCAACCCGATTCCTGCCGCCGAATCCTGTTTCAATCCCTGATAGGGATTTAGAGGAATTCCGAGCTGAGCCCGGAAGTTTCAAAGCCCGATTTTACAGGTTTCAATCCCTGATAGGGATTTAGAGGAATTCCGAGGGGGTTGCCGCCTTGTCGTCAAAAATGCGCTGAGTTTCAATCCCTGATAGGGATTTAGAGGAATTCCGAGTTGGGCTTATTTGTACGGAGCGATGCCCGGTGACGAGTTTCAATCCCTGATAGGGATTTAGAGGAATTCCGAGAGCACGGATGATTCAGGGTGCGCTTGGTGAGTTGTATGTTTCAATCCCTGATAGGGATTTAGAGGAATTCCGAGTTTTAGGTCAACGCTATTAGTTGTGCAACCAGCTAACGTTTCAATCCCTGATAGGGATTTAGAGGAATTCCGAGTGTAGTAGTTTTCCATCTGCACGGGGTCGTACAAGTTTCAATCCCTGATAGGGATTTAGAGGAATTCCGAGTGCAGGAGCTTTGGGGTTCAAGGTTTGAGAAATTAGTTTCAATCCCTGATAGGGATTTAGAGGAATTCCGAGTTGAAGGTGTTTCTGATGCTCTCAACGAGCTACTTAGTTTCAATCCCTGATAGGGATTTAGAGGAATTCCGAGTATGGACTTACAGGCTGTAAAGGTTGGATTTCTGGTTTCAATCCCTGATAGGGATTTAGAGGAATTCCGAGGGCAACCGTCTGAAACCCTTATAATATTTAGTTTTCAAGGTACAGTTGCGCGAACCTGAAATCATAATACCATTTCAGCTCCCAGACTTGACAAGGAAATTCTCAAAAAAACGCTAGAGTCCACTTTCCATAAACATTTGAGGATTGGCGCGAACCCCTTTACTGACCTCAAGAGCTGCAAACCTCATCAGACAAGAAATGCAGCCCCAAAAATCACCCCATCTTGACAAACACCTACAGGTTCGCGCCACCAAGCCAAGAGCATCGAATTCTCTGGCAATTGCTCACCCCCAATCCGTTCCACTTTTCCCTGACAGCAACCCCAAAAAAAATTGACATGACTTAATCCTAGAGCAGACGATTTGATATAAAATTGATGAGATTTATATAAAAATCAAATCGTGATGGAACCTTTTTCGTTCACCTCACTGATCGCTACTAGCATTGCCTTCATGGTAATTATTGTAGCATTTGCGATAGGGCTGGCAACTTTACTCAGTGTTTACGAAAAAAATAAAATCAGCAAAGAAAAAAGAGAACTCAAGGAAGAGCTTGACTATTATTTAGGACTAATCCAAGAAGGAAGAGGCGATATTTTAACTTTGATCACACGAAATTTGACGCTTTTAAGGGAAGCTTATGTGATCAGCAAACAGCAAGTTAGAAATATCTTTTCTGCTGCTCTTTTTACCTGTTGCTTAGGTTTTATCATTTTTGCTACGGGGATTATTGCTTTTTCCGCACAGCGTAATGTTGCCATTCTCATTTGCTCTACTACATCTGGGGCTGTTATCGAAATCATTGCTGGAATCATCTTTTGGATTTATGGTAGGTCACTTGAGCAGCTAAATACCTTCCACAAAACCTTTTATGACAATCAGAAGCTCTTGAGTTCTATCCATTTAGTCAGTGGAGTGTCTGAAACCAATAAAGATGCAATCTATGCTTACATTGTTCAGAACACTTTAGGAAATGGAAATCCATCGGATTTAGGCTTTTTAAGCAATCCTGTCAAACGAGGTAGGACTAACTTTGGATGAAAGTTAAGTGATATGTCATTATTAAAGACAGTACAGCATCTTTAGGAAGTCGAATCCTTTCAGAACCCATAGCTCCTATACTGGCTACCACACGCAAGGGCAACGCTAGCAAAAACAGGGGCTAGGAACTCCCTACCTTCGGACAGACAGCTATGCGACCTGATTTGCAGGGCTTGGTGATAACAGAGGAATATCTAACCGATTTAATTGGTGAGAATCCTAACAAAGTCAGATATTTTTATACCGCAGGAAAACCAAGAGAGCCTGGAGATTTTCTGATTAAGTTCGGTATTGCTCTATTTCAATGGGCCACTTTAAAATCGACCCGAAGGCTAGTCAAAGAAGTAGATCGCTACAGTGCCGTGATTAAAGCTGTAGATATTAGCGATCAACTCGAAGAGGCAGGAAACCCAGGAGTGGGTTTGAGCGATCGCGAAAAAGTCATTCAGGCCTTGAGCGTAATGAAAGCTGATTTAGAGCGTGCGCTGAAGACAGAACGAATTCTAAGAGAGAATAAAACGTTTATTGCCAAGCACCCTCAGCTATTTACAATCAATTTGATGGCTTTAACCGCCGTGCAACTGAGCGATCGCGCCAGCGAATATGGACGGGTACTCGATCAAGCCTTGCAGATTGCCGTTGGTGTGCAGGAGGAAATGAGAAAGTTGCAGAATCGACAATGAAAGCTTTTTCTTTCCTTTTGCCTTGGAGCCTTTCAAGACAGCCGCCCATGTGCCATCGCTCACAACGAAAAAATGAAAAATTCACTCTCCTAAATTCTGACTCCC
>CBKWLJ010000315.1:0-10882 GCA_966675205.1 uncultured bacterium | reverse complement strand
ACACAACTCCGGAAAATCTAAAGGATTAGCTTCACTCTCCGTTTGGTTCGGACTATGGAGATAATCATCCAACCATCGGCAACCGCGTTTAAGCAGTTCATCTAAATCTAAATTCCACAGAATCACGGTTTGATCTTTACTAGCAGAGGCTAACAACTTACCATCTAGACTAAAACTCACTCCATATACCTCATCCGTGTGGCCCTCCAACGACTTAATTAAATTGCCGTTTCGACTCCACAGGTTCACGGTTTTGTCTTCGCTAGCAGAAGCAATCAACTTGCCATCGGGACTGAAACTCACCCAATATACGGCACCATTATGCTTTAAGGTAGCAATGGGTTTGCGATCGCGATTCCACCAGTTATCCCGATTCCAGAGATTCACTGTACCGCCACTACTCGCAGAAGCAATCAACTTGCTATCGGGACTGAAACTCACCCAATTAACAGCACCATTATGCTTCAATGTTGCCAGTAACTGACCATTGCGCCGCCACAGCTTTACCGTTTTGTCTTCACTGGCAGACGCAATCAGTTCACCATCAGGGCTAAAACTCACACCTCTAACTCCAGCCTCATGCCCCTTCAATGTTTTCACAAAGGTGCCGTCAGCGTTCCACAGCTTCATCGTATCATCAGCACTGCTAGAGGCAATCACTGTGTCGTCGGGGCTGAAGCTGGCGCTGGTTACTGCTTCCTCATGCCCTACCAAAGTTCTTAGCAGGGTACCGTCCGCTTTCCACAGTTTCACGGTACGGTCATCACTAGCTGTCGCAATCATTTTGCCATCAGAGCTGAAACTGATATGATTGACTCCTTGCTTATGCCCATCCAAAATCGCTAGCAACACTCCATCTCGACTCCAGAGTTTTACGGTATTATCATCACTGGCAGTAGCGATGGTTTGGCGATCGGGACTAAAGCTGACATTATTGACGGCATCGGTATGTCTTTTCAAGACTTTGAGTAATCTGCGATCGCGATACCAAAGTTTAATCGTATTATCGGCACTAGCAGAAGCAAGCGTTTGACCATTGGGGCTGAAACCCACGCCTTGCACTAAATTGCCATGCCCTTTGAGAGTATCAATTAATGTCCCGTCCGTTTTCCAGATTTTAACGGTATTGTCCGCACTGGCACTAGCCAGCATCTGACCATCGCGGCTGAATGTAACATAAACCACCCAATTGTTATGTCCTGTCAAGGTATTGAGAGGGACACCATCCCGACGCCAGAGTTTCACCGTTTTGTCTTCACTGCTACTCGCTAGGATTTGGCTATCGGGACTGAAACTCACACTGGTAACCGCACCATTATGAGCCTGCCAGCTTTTGAGGAAGGTGCCATCCCGACGCCACAACGTAATCGTCTGATCTTTACTAGCAGTAGCAATCAATTCACCATCAAGACTGAGGCTTACCCCCAAAACCCGCTCGTTATGTCCCTTGAGAGTAGTTAGCAGCGTACCATCTCGACGCCAGAGTTTCACCGTTTTATCCCAACTAGAAGTTGCGATCGCTTTTCCATCAGCGCTCCACACTACACTAGAGACAGCCGCACTATGTCCTTGAAGGGTATGCACTAAGATACCCTCAGCACTCCAAAGTTGCACCGTTGCATCTTCACTCGCAGACGCAATCATCTTGCCATCAGGACTATAACTTACGCTATAAACCCCACCCCGATGACTAGTAGTTAGGGTTTGAATCAAAGTACCATCCGCGTTCCACAGTTTAATCGTGCCATCCTTACTTCCTGAGACAAGGTGCTGTCCATCGGGACTCCAACTCACGCTACTCACCCAGTCTTTATGCCCTTCCAAGCGTTTATATTCTTTTACTCCATACACCGCCTGCTGGAGAGCGGTAATGACTCGCATCCGAGTTTCAGGCGTCACCCAAATCGAGCGCTTCAGCTCTCCCCCTGCTCTTAAACTTTTGAGGAGTGCATCAAACTGCCGATTAGAAGCAGCTAAGGCTTCGGAAGATGCACTTAACTCATTTAACTGAGCATTGGTTTCACTAATCGCAGCTCGCATCCCTAAAAAGGCAGCAACCAGAGAAATGGTAAAGAGCGCTGCCCCGATTAATCGTGCCTCTCGCAGACTTTTTTTCAGAACTTGATTGAGCTGTGCCTCTGCTTTCTTTTGTTTGGCTGTAGCTTGCGCTAGCTTAGCTCGGAGTTCTTTTTCTCTGAGTTCAGCTTTGAGTCGCTCGATTTCAACTTGGCTGAGTTGGTTTCTTTTTCTTAACTCTTCTAATTCTTTTTGAATGGTTAATTGCTTTTTTTGGCGAATAAATTCAACCAGATAATCATGAATCAGTTGATAGCGTTTTGCTGGGACTTCGGGTAACAGAAATACTAATCCTGACTTCTCTAAAATCTCTAAAATTAAATCTAGCTTTTCAGAATTAATCGCTGATTCTGCGGCTAATTCAGCACGAGTTTTGAGAGGACGGCTATCATTTTCATCGGTCAGTAAGTGCAACACTAACCAAGCGGCGTGTTCATTTTCCGGGCCGCAGTCTTTAACGGCTTGTTCTAAAAATCGCTCGACGAGTTTTTGTTTGGGGCCCGATTGCTGGTAATGAGCTAGGGTCGTAATGTTTTCTACTTGCAGTTGGGCTCCTACTACCTGCAATTCAATCGGACGAACGGCTTCAAGCCCATCGGCTAAATCCCTGACTAATTCATCAATGAGTGCAGGTTCTAGATAAAAGTGGGCTCGCTCGGTTAAGCGTTCGATAACAGAACGGGCATCTTCTAAGGAAAAATTCCCTAAGGGATAACGGATTTTTTTGTCGAGAACGTTATTATCAATAATTTCTAAATTAAATTGTTCAATTTCTAATAAATAATGGAGGTAATCTTCGCGCAGAGAAACAATAACTTTAACAAAGGCTAAATTTAAACATTTTTCTAAAAAATCGTAGAAGAGAATTCGTTGAGAAACGGGGGAGACAAAGAAAAATTCTTCAAACTGATCGAAAATGATAATTGTTAATAAGTTATTTTCGGCATTTTGCTGTAATTGTTCGAGGATATTATGAATCTTTTTTTCAGGCTCTTGGCTTTTGGTAAAGCGCAAATTAATCAATTCTTCCCCTTCGTTGGTGCCAAAGTCGAAGAGGGATTGGGCTAACGATTTTCCCAGTTCTCCCATCCAATCGGTGTACACTTGCAGGACAACCGGTAGGGCAATGCGATCGCCAAGGGTTTTGTGTTTCAACGCGGGCACTAATCCCGCTGAAACAATCGAACTTTTCCCAACCCCCGACTGACCATGAATTACCGTAAGTTTATAATCAGAACGAGTCATCCGTTCGATTAAACGATTCACATCCTGCTTCCGCCCAGACGCTTCAATTTCTTGGGCAACAATTTCTTGCTGCTCAACAGGTGCTAGTGTGGGGTGAATTACAGGGCGGCGGGGTTGCAAGCGAGCCGCTCCGATAAAGGCTCGGAAGCCATACAGTTGCTCAACAGCCCGTTGCTCTTGCTTAATCCGAAACGCTTCTAAATATCTGCCTTGCTCAAAGTAGAGAGTACGTAGTTCTTCTAATAAGTGTAGGTAGCGTTGGGGTTCGTAATGATGTTCACTTTTTGCGATCGCTTGTTGCAATCCCAAACTGGCAACTTCCAAATGCTGATAAGCCTCTTCCAACTGCCCCACTTGTCGCAGTGCTTTCACCAAAAATAATAGATAGAGCTGAGCTAACAAAAATTGGTGTAAACCCTCATGGTTGCCCGGTTGCTCTGAGACTTCTATCAAAACGGCAAGAGCGTGTTTCGCATTAACCTTAGCCTCTTCCCATCTCAATTGATGCAAAGCTACTTCAGCCAGAAAGCCAAAATCCTGAGCCAGTTGCAGCCTCAAACCAGAGGATTGATGTACAGTTAAGGACTTTTGAGCCGCGATGTGTAGCGCATCCCAAGCTTGCAAGCGTTCTAAGACTTCAGTCTGCTGAGTAATAAACTGTGCCACTAAATCTAGACGCTCTGCCTGCTCTAGGACCTCGATACATTCCTGAAGATAAGGCTTTGCTTCCTCCCAGTGGCGGTGTTGCTGCGTCCGATGCAAGTCAGCTTGACGGCAGTAACATAAGCCTAGATGAAATAGCAGAACTCCCTGCCGTTCTAGCTTATGCGTCGCTCGCCAAAATTTTAAGCTTTTTTGATAACGGGTGATAGCAGAATCAATCAGGTCGCTAGCATAGTCATATTGACCCAGTACAAACAGTAAACTGGCTTCTAGCTCTGGCTCGATCGCTTCTCCATGACGTTGCAAATCCTTGAGAGCAGAATCAATTTCCGCACGAGAACGGCAACCCATTGCCAGGTTAAGGTTGGAATGATGCGTACAAACTTGCCTTGGTGCGTATCGACCCTTTGAGCAATTCAAGATAATTTTGAATAGGGATTCTGCCTTCTGTCGCAGAAAATCAATTAACTCACCCGTCGCAATTTCAAACTTAATCGGTGCTGCCGCCCAACTGGAAAAATCTGGCGCAAACTTGACCAACTTTTGCAGCACCTCATCATTCACCCACAAAACCAAGGGGAAGGGCAAGCGTTTGCGAAACTCATCTCGGACTTGATTGGTAGAAGTCAGTAAGTCGTCAAGCGCTTCTACAGACTCTAGCCCCAGGATGAAGAGAGCTGGGGGAGCTGGGGAAGCTGGGGGAGATGAGGGAGAAAGTTGCTGCGAAATATGGGTAAACTCTCCTCCTTGTCCTCCTTGTCCTCCTTGTCCTCCTTGTCCCCTTTTCCCCTTGTCCCCTTGTCCCCGCGTTTCTAATTCCCCTTGAACAAGAGCCTGAATAGTAGTGTAGAGCGTTGTAACTGATGAAGGGAGGTCGAGCTCTCGAATTTCGTAGCGGTTGGCACAGCGTTCTCGCAACTGACGCATGATGCACTCTCGCAGACGTTTGTAGTTACAGCGAACGAACACAAGAGAAAATTCCCCTTGTGAAAATGTAATCGCGCGATCGAGGGCTTTTAAAGAGCGATCGTTGTATTCTGCAACATCTGATGTCGAGAGTGTTTCAACCATGATTGAAATTGCTGCGTCTCCTTTAAAGCCGGATTGATAGCAAACCAACATCCTTCCTTGTCGCGGTATTCAAAAACAAACATACTCCGCAACAAGGCTGTGTATTCTGCATCTCCCCTTACCGTTTGATGTTGTACGACCTGAAGGAGCAAGTTCCACTCATTCTCATCAATGGATGAAGTGAGGTAATCGCGACTTTCTCGAATCACGCTTTCTAGGCACTCACGGGAGATGGGTGGATTGTCTTGCCTCAAACAGCCAAAAAGTAACCCTAACAAATTTCGCACATGACCGCCACTCACGCAGCACAGACGGTCTAGGGTTTCGATTCTATCAAACACCTGTGTGATCAACTCTAGCTGTTTTTCCTGGGTCTGGTTGGGGAACGCTCTCACCATCACCATCTGCCGCAGTAGCGCCATCCCTTCCTCGCAGACTGAACCATCGCGTCGCCGTATCGGCACCATCGGCAAAATAGTTGGGGGTATGCCACCCCCTAAGCGATTTCTCAGAGTTTCGCAATCATTGGAGAAAATCAACGACAAGGGAATCGTGTAAACGACGTGACAATTGAGCTTTCTCAACTGTTCGCCTCGATCTACAAATAAATACTCTGGTTGCGTGCGGCCAGAGGGAAGGGTACGCATATCCAACCGATCCAGATTATCGACAATCACCACTAATCCAGCTTTTCCCTGTCGCTTGAGTTCTGTCGTGGCACGTCCGAGTAATTCTTGATTAATCGATTCCAAAATTCCCGCAGTGCGAGGTTCTAAATATTCCCGCAATCGCCGCCGCAGCTTTGGACTTTCTTTAGTTTTGGCAGTAATTTTGCCAATTCCCAAAGATAATTCCGCCTCCGCTTCAAATTCAATCGGGGTTTGCAAAAAATCAGCAATCTCCGTAAAGAGATTGGCAAAGTAACCGGGTTTAAGTTTAATTTTGATTGCTTCAAGACTTTCACTGACTTGACCGGCGATGCTCAATAAAATATCGGTGACATCAACGTCAGCCATATCCAAATCTTGAGAAGATTCAAAATAAACCACATGAAACCCTTCTTGCTCTAACTCTGCTTTAAGTTTGAGCAATTCCGTAGATTTTCCGCACCCAATATGGCCTGTAAATAGCTGACAGGTTGGCTCATCGGGCGAAATTAGAGTAATCGTTCGCTTGAGCGTGGCAATAATTTTGTTCCCTCTGACTGAAGAAAAATCAATATAGTATCGCCGATCTTCAACCTTTCCCATCACAAGAGGCTTGCTGGGATTACAGGCTTTATAAAATCTTGGTAGATCTAGTCCCATAAGTAGTCATCTTCCTTCTTGGGTGGATTTGAGCCTGCCTGTCTTTTTAAGTCAAAGCTAGCTCTCTACAAGAAGATGCCCCGTCATTTTTTTTTATCCTTGTCATCACAGATGCCTAGCCATAGACATTCTTTTTGTCGATCATCCTTGGCAGCTAGGGACAACGGAGGGGGTTGCTGAGTATCGAGTTTAACCTGGGAAACTTTCAATCTCGATCTAAGGAAGTGCCAGTTTTCGGGAGGATTGAACTTAACATTGGCGAGAATTTGATTTGAGCCAATGAACAGCATTGGCACAATGCTGAGACTCCACAATTTCGGGTTCATCCTTTACCTGCCACTTGAAGTGAGACTGAGTCCATTTCCTAGTTCTCAGCTCTTTACTTACCAATATTCTTTTGGTAACACCCGAACTCAGGATGATTTCGTTATGATTTTGTAAAGATAGGGTATATTTCTCTTTTGTTAATGCTAGGCTTTAGAATTAACTTTTCAAAAAAATGTTCCCTCTTTGAGAGATTGTAGCAATACTTTCAAGGGAAGGGTGTGTTAGCTCTCTTCATAACGCACGGTCTATTTAAAAAATAAGGCTCCAAGGCAGTCCTGATGCAAAAATTTCACAGCCATACATGAAAATGTGGTAACTTCCAGTCAAGGCTGACACAAAAGAGGTTGTTCCTTCAGTAGAGCATCTTTAGCCTGAAAGGCAGTCGAACCGGGATATCCAGAGGCATAGCCAATTGTCGCTACTACACGCACAATGGCTTTTTCCATGCCCGGATATTGCAGAGCTGGTTGAGTATAACCGAGATAGACGATCAGCAGCAATTAATTATGATGGAATTAATTACTTTAGCGGCGGCACAGGCGATCGCAAAAATTGCCTTTGATAAATTCGTGGAAGGCGGGGCGGGTGAACTGGGAAAGAATATGACGATTGCCATCTCTGAGAAAGTACAGAAGCTGGGGATGGTGGTGTGGAATCGCATCAAGGGGAATGCAAAGGCGGTGGAGGTGTTGGAAAAAGCCGCACAGGGACAGCCAGAGGAAATGCAGCAGCTAAAGAATTACCTCTACTCGCTGTGGAAGGATGAAAATTCGGAATTTGCTCAAGAAGTGAAGAAACTGGCGGATGAGATTCACGTTGAGATCACAAACAACGATTTTGGGAACATGAACCAGATCGTCCGCGAGCAAAGCACAGGTTACCAAACAAAAACTGGAACCAACAACACTAACTTTTTTGGTGGCACTCACAACCACGGCAAATAGTCTGTTCTCTTGCTTTCACATATATTGCCTCCCCCATCCACCATGTTCCAGAAAAACGAAAAAGGCACTGGCTATCAAACTAACACTGGAGCCAACAATACCAACTTCTTTGGCGGTGAACATCACCACTATCCCAAACCAGATGCATCCTTGGCGGGAACTCCCAGTAATTTGCCGCTGAGTGAGGTGGTGAAGTTTGTGGGGCGGGAGGACGAATTGGTAGCAGTGCATGAGAAGTTGCAAGAAGCCGCAACGGTGGCGATTTCCTCGGTGTCTGGGATGGGTGGGGTGGGGAAAACCGAGTTGGCGTGGCAGTATGCCTGTAGCAAGTTGAAGGAGGAAGCTTATCCGGGTGGGATTTGCTGGGTACAGGCAAGAGTGCAGGATGTGGGGATTAGAATTCTAGAGTTTGCGCGGAATCAATTGGGGTTGCCGCAGCCGCCGGAACTACTAAATACAGTACCGCAACAGGTAAAGTGGGTGTGCGATCGCTGGCAGGGTAAGCCGATTTTGCTCGTGCTGGATGATGTCGTGGATTATGAGGCAGTGCAGCCCTATTTGCAGCAACTCGATTCGCGCTTTCGGGTGTTGATGACGACGCGGTTGAAGTTGGGGACACCTGGAAAACGCTTGGAGTTGGAGGTGTTGACGGAAAGGGCAGCGCTGGAGTTGTTGCGGGTGTTGGTGGATGATGCAGAACGAATTAATTCCCAGCTTGCCGATGCTCAACGGTTGTGTGAATGGTTGGGCTATTTGCCCTTGGGGTTGGAGTTGGTGGGGCGGTATTTGGCAAACAAGCAAGATTTGAGTTTGCTGGAGATGCTGGGGCGGTTGCAGGCAAAACGGCTAGAAGCGAAGGCGTTAGTCAAAGCAAAAGAAATGACGGCACAGCTTGGGGTAGCTGCCGCATTTGAGTTGAGTTGGGTGGAGTTACCAGAAGCGGCGCGGGTGCTGTCTGGGTTGTTGAGTCTGTTTGCTTTAGCTCCGATTCCTTGGGAACTGGTGGAGCAGTGTTTACCGGAGGAGGATGAGGAGGAACTGGAAGATTGCCGGGATGAGGAACTGTTGGGACGGAGTTTGTTGTCGCGGGTAGGGCAAAGGCGCTATGAACTGCATCAACTGATTCGAGAGTTCTTTGCCGTGAAGTTGGAGAGGGAGTTGGGCGATGTTGCCGAGGGGTTGCAGCAGAGATTTGCCCTAGTGCTGACAGAAGTGGCGAAAACGATTCCCCAATCTGTGACGCTGGAAGTAATAGCGCGGGTGGAAGAGGCATTGCCGCACCTGGCAGTAGTCGCAGAACGGCTGACGCACTTGGTTGAAGACAGTACAGATGCAACGTGGCCGTTTGTCGGCTTGGCACGAGTAGCAGAGGCACAAAGCCGCTGGCAAGAGGCAGAACAGTGGCGCACCAACTGCCTACAAATGACCGAAACCCGCTTTGGCAGCAACCACCCCGATGTGGCAACCAGCTTGAACAATCTGGCAGAACTCTACTCTGCTCAAGGACGGTATGAGCAAGCCGAATCCCTGTTGCTGCAAGCCTTAGCACTGAGAAAATGCCTGCTGGGAGACAACCACCCTGATGTGGCAAATAGCTTGAACAGTCTGGCATTACTCTACGATGCTCAAGGACGGTACGAGCAAGCCGAACCCTTGTATCTGCAAGCCTTAGAACTGTGTAAACGCCTGCTGGGAGACAACCATCCCTATGTGGCAACTACGCTGAACAATCTGGCAGTACTCTACAGAACTCAAGGACGGTACAACGAAGCCGAACCTTTGTTTTTGCAAGCCTTAGAACTAAGAAAACGCCTGCTGGGAGACAACCACCCTGATGTGGCAAACAGCTTGAACAATCTGGCATTACTCTACAATGATCAAGGACGGTACGAACAAGCCGAACTTTTGTATCTGAAAGCTTTAGAACTGCACAAACGCCTGCTGAGAGACAACCATCCTCATATGGCAAACAGCTTGAACAATCTGGCACACTCTACGATGCTCAAGGACGGTACAACGAAGCCGAACCCTTGTATCTGCAAGCCTTAGAACTGTGCAAACGCCTGCTGGGAGACAACCATCCTCATGTGGCAATGAGCCTGAACAATGTGGCAGGACTCTACAATGCTCAAGGACGGTACGAACAAGCCGAACCTTTGTGTCTGCGGGCATTGGAGATTTGTGTAAATTGCCTGGGCGAAAACCATCCCCACACACAAACCGCTTGGAACAACTTCCGGTATCTGATTCAGCAAGCGGTGCAGAATGGGAAAGCGGGGGAGTTGTCGGCGCATCCTCTGACGCAGGAGATTGTGCAGAAAATGCAGCAGTAGAGTGGAGAATAGGGGATGTTAACTGATTGGGTAGGGTTAGGAATGGTTAGTGCGAATTTGCTTGATTTGGGCGATCTGCCTACAGCTCTGTGGGCATCTTTCGGCAGGCGGCAGCGATCGCGCTATCGCATCTTCACAAGGTCACATTATTAAAATTGGGAATAGGAAGTGTTGGGTTTACCATTTGCTACCTTGAGAAAATCTCTGTCTCTGCCCACGAAGCACCAACTACTATGTATTCTGCCAGCCCACGACAACAACTTCTAGAAGCGATCGCCAAACTCAGCGATCCTCAGCTTCAGATTGTTCTGCAATTTATTCAAACTCTCCAACCCAAACCAATTCCTAACCTGCCTGATACGCCAATCGATCCGCTAGCCAATTTTATTGGAGCCACCACCCACGGCAACCTTGCCCAGGCGATCGATGAAGCCCTTTATGACTAATACCGTATTCATCGATACTTGGGGCTGGCTCACCTTAAACGATGCAGGCGAACGAAGGCACAAAGACGTTGCCGATTTGTATCGAACCTTGATTGCCCAGAAAACTCTGATCTACACCACTACGTTTGTTCTAGATAAGACGTTTACATTGTTTTTCAAACGCCTCAATCCATACCAGGCACAGCAAGCGATGCTGCAACTATCTGCCGCATTTTCCACAGAGCAATTTCAATTGATTCAAATTGATGAAACGCGGTCTGCGGGTTGGCAGCACTTTCACCCCAATTGAGGCCGACGAATGCGATAGTGCGATTGCCCCAAGGGGGCAGCGTGAAGCGATCACCAGCTTTGAGGAAATTCAGGCAAAACTCAACGAGCAAGCCGTGCAGAATGGAAAAGCGGGAGAGTTGTCGGCGCATCCGCTGACGCAGGCAGTAATTACAGAGATGACGAATGATTAAAAAACCTGA
>CBKWLJ010000314.1:0-10892 GCA_966675205.1 uncultured bacterium | reverse complement strand
ACTACATTTCGTTTTGCTATCCTACTTCTGCCCTCTTCAAAAATTTACTACGAAATCGTATTAATTAAGAATATTGTCAATATTGTTGAGACTAATTTCATTTAATTTCAGCGTTTTGCTTGTACTTATTTAGCAAGTCTTAACCCCAAAAAAATGGATTTAAAGTTCCTTTTTTTTGACGGCTTTCTTAGCAATAAGCAACTATAAATATATCATAAAATATTGTCAGGATTGTACTTAAGTTGAAGTTAAAAGGTAAATCAAATTATTTTTATAAATGCCAATTCTCAGAAGATTTTGGCTTTATATCATGCCAAAACGCCCCAATTTCCCAGCGCAGCATGGCTTTACTGTTGTTGCAAAAAGACTTAGCTTGTTGGGAAAAAGTGCAGCTAACTGAAGCGCAAAGTCGGGAAATTGAAGCGGCGATCGCAGAGGCTCAAAACCAGTTGGATGAATCCCTTGCCTTTGCGATCGCAAAAGCGCGTCAGGAATAAGCTTGGAGGATTGAATAAAATGTCCTCACTCAACCCCATAGAGAGGAAAAATGACTAATGGCTAACTAGTACAGCGCGGCAAAAATAACCCACCAGTCCAAAAAGGTTAAAAAGCTTAGTGTACAAGCGTTCTTCCCTTGGAGCCTTCTGCCTTTCTTCTTCTGACTTGAAAGTGGGGAGTCGGGAGTCGGGAATGGAAAATGCCACTTTCATTCATGGCTATGAAATTTTTTCATCGGGACTGCCTTCTTGCACTAGTGCAGCGTGGCGGAAATAACTATCCAGTTGAAAAACTTTACTGTATAAGCTTTCTTGGCTTGGAGCCTCCTGCCTCCTGACTTCTGCCTGCTTGCACTAGTCATACTGTGCGAACACTCTCCTTTTGCCCATTTCGCAAGACAATCCAGCCCACTAAAGCCAGGATTGCCCCCAAAGCTAGAAATCCGACATCCCAAGCTAACTGATTGGGGCCGGGTTTAACGTGATGAATTCCTAGAATTTGGTGGTCAATTAAGCCTTCAAGGAAATCAAACGCCCCAGCACCGAGCAGTAAAGACCCACCAAAGATCTTAGGGGACCAAGGGACATCATTACGTCCTCCTGCAAGCCATAGTAACGCCACACCAATCACCGTCAGCGTCCAAGTGCCAACATGAAAAAGACCATCCCATAGCGTGTTCATTTCCAGATTGGATAGATTTGTTGTCGGTCGCATCGTGGTGATCATGTGATGCCATTGAAGAATTTCGTGTAGCAAGATGCCATCGACAAATCCAGCAAGCAAACCTGCACCAATTAAAACACCAGCCGCGACTAACAATCCACTCTGCTGGCGTTGCTCGATGTTAGACTCCATAACAGAACCTCATCCTTAAGATAGTTGATGTTCACGTTAAGATTCGCATACCTCCCTTGTCACGGCTTCCACCGTTCGTTAGAGTTGTTTGTCCGTACCCTATGCATCAACTCACCCCCTTGATAGACTGCTTGGTCCCATCCTGAATCTTGCCTCTTCTTCCGGGAAATCACCTAGATTGGCAGAAAACTGTTCCAATGTTCCGTGATCTTCACCAGGAAAGTTGACCAAACAATGTGCCAAGGTTAAGTAAACCAGCCCTTGATTGGTAGCCCTGATGGAGGCTGGAAACGTCTCTCACTACGCTTCTCTTACATTACTTATGGCTCCAAAAGATATCAAGCTTAAATTCCCCCTGTGGAAATATCTCAATCAGCCTGTCTTTAGTTCTCAAACCAAATTGGTTCTCAATCCCCGTATTTTTGCTTATCTTTACAGGGTTAAGCTACTAGAACGCTGTTGGACTAAAGAGTGCGACTCTAAGGGCCGTCAGTGTAACTAAAATTTTATAAATAAGTAATGGGTAATGGGTAAGAGGTGGAACAAAAATTGACCAATTACCCAGTGCCCATCTTAAAATTTAGTGGGTGCGATGATTCAATTAAACAGTGACGCACTGGGCATAATGTTTGGATTGCATCCACCCATCTGATCAGTATCCTACTAGTGCATCTCGGCAAAAGTTTTCCACCCCTTCAATAAAGTAAAAGCTGACTCCCCCACTTAGAGAGTTCTCTGCTCCCTTGCTTGTGGGTTATTTCTGCCATCCTGCACTCACTAGTGCAAGAAGGCAGAAGTAAAGAGGCAGAAGGCAGAAGGGAAAAAAGGTTTTACAGTAAGCTTTTCAACCTTTTTTAACTGGTGGGTTATTTCTGCCGTGCTGTACTAGTATTTCTACAGTTGTTATCTCTCAGACAGGAGGGGATAAATGGTATGCATTTCAGAACCGTCAACTTGTAAATTCCTATAAACCAAGACTTATAGCAACGGACATATGGGTTAGGACATTATATTTGGCTTGAAAAGGAACTCTTTGACAGGGAATAGAAAAGTATCCTAACAACTTTGGCGACTGCTGTAGAGTGGGTAATTTCCACTTGATCGCTATAGATAGTAGAATTCGTTGAATTTTGTGTCCGTTCTGATATTCTGAATTGTGTTTATGGGGTAATTGGAAATTCCAAAGTAAACGTAGTTTGACTTTCACAACTTTTTACCTGAATTGTAGCCCCCAAGTGTTCTACCAATTTTTTTACTAATGCTAATCCTAATCCTGTACCTCCATGTTTCCAAGGGTCGTGATTGGGAATGCGATAAAACTTATCAAAAATGTGAGCGAGTTCGGGTTTGGGAATTTCCACACCAGAATTACTGACAAACAACTGCAAGATTTTATCTGTAGCTTGAGCAGACACCGTAATCGTTCCTCCGGGAGGAGTATACTTACAAGCATTATTCAACAGTTCACTGAGAATTCGCTCTAAATCTGTTAAGTCAGTCATCAAAGTCGGTAATTGAGAGGGAATTTCAACGACTAAATGTTGCTGCTGCTCTCTAGCCCGTTCGATAAACGGTTCTGCAATACCGGGAATCCAAATGGTTGGGTCAATAATGGTCATCAGCAAAGGTTCAGTCCCTGCTTCAAGGCGCGACAAATCTAGTAGGTTATTGACTAAGCTAATTTCTCGTTGACACTCATCGTGCAAAATTTGAAAGTATTGAGTTGCTTTATTGGGTTCAGTGTCTAATACACCTGCTCGCTTCAAGACAATTTCCAACATCTGAGCCGCCATTTTGATGTTACACACGGGGGTGCGTAATTCGTGAGACACGGTACTGAGGAAATCATCTTTGAGATGATTGAGCTTTTCGAGCATTTCAACTTGAGCTTGTGTGGCTTGGTAGAGACGAGCTTGGCGAATTGCGATCGCACACTGATTGGCTACCTGCTGCACGAGTCGGATATCTTGCTCATGAAAGCCATAGTACTTGTGATTAATTAACCACAAGTCACCCATTACTCCCTGATCGTCCACAATGGGGCAAGCTAGTACTGCCACTTGGCCGCGAACTGGGTTGGGAGCTAAAGAACACAATTGGAAACACTGACCTTGTAAAAGCTGAGTATAAAGTTCAGAGTAGTCTGACATCTGGGATACTCGCCCAATCGACGGGGAGTATGAGGTCGTGTACTCATAACAGATGGTAGAAGTACCGCGGTCAAGGTCATACAACGCTGCATTACAACACTGTACTCCCAGTACCACTCCCAACTCCTGCACGGCAGTTTGCAAAATCTGACCTTCATCGAGACTATCGCGCACTCGGTCAGTAAGTCGTTTGAGTGTGGCTTCAAACTCGAAGGCCAACTCTAATTCTGCTGTCCGCGCTTGGACTTTACGTTCCAATTCTGCATTAAGGCGCTGAACTTGCCGAAACAGTTCTGATTGTTGGATGGCAATGGCTAATTGATCAGCAACAGCACGAGTCAATTCCACCTCACAGTCCTGCCAAGAATAAGGCGTGTTTCTGACTAAGCTCAGACTTCCCCAAACAGAAGAACCTACCTGTAATGGAACCAGTAACCAAGCTCCAAAAAAAGTTCTCGCTTGTTTTCGATTAATTTTCTGCGTCCAAGTACTCGCATCGTCAATCCGAACCACTTCTAATCGCTTGAGTCGGGCGGCAATTTTATTGCCTTTATCGGGAATTTCCAAGCCTAAAGTACTGGGTAAATCTGGCCTTTTACGATAATCGGCAACATTCAACCAAATTTTTTGTTGTGGCAGATATTGCACAATTTCTGCCCTATCAGCATCTAGAAGTCGGGCAATTTCAGAAGCAGCAGCAGAGAAAATTGTCTTGATGTCGAGGGAATTACGGATGGATTGAATCACCCGATTGATCGTTCGTTCTCTTAACGCATGGTGTTGAGTTTGTTTGTAAAGTTCACTTTGTTGGAGCGCAATTGCCACCTGAGTAGAAAGACTCTCAAGCAGATCAATTTCAAATGGCTGCCACTGTCGGGGGGCGCTACAGTGATGGGCAATCAGTAATCCCCACAACTGTTTTCCTTGTAAAATAGGTACTATTAAATTCGCCCTAACCTGAAGCTGAGCGAGTAAGTGAATATAACATTGGCTCAGACCCGCAGCATAGATATCTGCTGTTGCTTGAATTTGACCTTCTTTGTAAGGCTGAACATAAGCTGACTCAAAGCAATGGTCGTAAATCTTTGTTCCCAAGATAGAAATCCAACCTTGATCGACCGATTCCACTGCCACAATCCCACTCCAATCGGGATTGAAGCGGAAAATAATCACTCGATCGCAGCACAGAAACTGCCGGACTTCAGCTACCGTTGTATTCAGAATTTCCTCTAACTCTAGAGACTGGCGAATGCGTTGCGCGATTGAGCCAATCAATCTTTCTCTGTGAATTTGTTGTTGCAGTGCTGCTTCTGCTTGCTGGCGTAAGCGAAGCTCATTGTAAATATTACTAATGTCATGAGTAATGCCCAAAATTTGATAGATGTTCCCCTGTTGATCGAGCAGTGGAACATAGGAAACGACAATCGTGTAAGTACCAGCAGGTAAAGTGATCGTGCATTCGGCGGTTTGAGGAGTACGCGTCTCTACAGCTAAGCGGAGGAACGGTAAATAGGAATCCGTTACCTCGGGTGGGAAAATTTCTTCATCGGTATGTCCTAGCAGTACTTCCTCGGCATATCCACTCAAACGGATACCTTGAGCATTAACAAATTGAAGTCTGCGATCGGCATCATAAATCACAAAAGTATCGGGAATATTCTCTACCGCCAATCGAAATCGCGCTTCACTCATACGCAGCGCCTCTGCACTGCATTCAGCTTCATGAATGGCTTGTTGGCGCGTCTCTTCCACACCAATCGCTGCCGCAATGATTCCTAGCAATCGTTTATCTGCTTCACAAGGAGCAAAGTGATCTTGATAAACAACACTGAGGGAACCGAGATAAGCGTCATTACATTTAACTGCCTGTCCCATATAAGTTTTCCACTGATACCGACTGACATTAGGATCGGTTTGAGCATAGGGGGTATGGGATAGGTGAGAGACAAAAAACGGTTCATCTTTTGCTTGCTGGATCACATCCCAGCAAATGTGGCCGCTTGGGCTATCTATAGAACTGTAATCTGAAGGAACTTGCCACTGTCCTACAGTACAAAGTTTTCCTTGTTCCAGGCGGCGATATAAAGCGCAAGTCGCTCCCAAGAGGGTGCCACATAAAGCTGTAAGACTGTTAATATTTGCGATCGCATCCGAACCAAACTTTAAAAAGCACTCATTAATCTTGGCAAGATGTTCTTCTTTTTGGAGCGCTTCTTCGATCCGTTGGCAAAAATTTATCTCAATGCAGGCTGGTTGCTTAGCAAAAGTAGGGTGGGAAGAGTATTCTGGTGTATGCCTCTCCTTTACGGGGGTTTGCCTCTCGACCCAATCGATTTCTGGAAATTGGAGTTGAGTTGAACTTTCTCCAGCTAATAGAAATACTGACTTGGTATCAATGCTTACAAGTGATTGAAGCGTTACTTTGAACGATAAACAACGACCTTCTTTGTGCAGTAAACGCATCTTTTCCTGCACCACCTGCAAAGGGTGTTGCGCTAAAAGCGCCAGCTTGGTTTGTAGATTGTTTCGGTCTTCTGGAGCAACTAAGCCAAAAAGCGATCGCTCCATTAATTCTTCGGAGGTATATCCCAGGCAGGTTGCGCCTAGACTATTAACAGCTAGCAGCCTTCCTTGTAAGTCTAAGGTCAAATAAATAGACTCTTGACTTTCTTCGAGACTATTGTACCCCTCTTGTTTTGGGGGTATTTTGTTAACAATCGCTTCAGTTTGCTGATGCTTTCCGGTCGCGATTTGAGATGGATAGTCCGAGGAGGTGTCACCAGTGACAGTGTTACTCTGCCTCGGTGGGGGATTGAGGCTCATATTCAGATTCCTGCTTTTGATTCAAGCTGACTCGCTCGTATACAAGCCTGCGTTGGGTATCAGGATTGAGGTTGAAAAAATAACAGAACGTATTTGTTTCTGGTTTATAGAGAATCTACTACTCTACCTTAAGATTCCTCTATCTTAAATAAAGAAGTGCAATTTTTTATTAAAATTAAACAATATAACAGGATTTTTCTACATCGGTTTCATCAATTAAATTGAGATTTTTTTAAAAGATGTAAGAACTATCAAAATTTTCATCATTTGACTTGTGTTCGCTTTCATACCAAATCCGAGTTAAATACCCCTTCTTAGGAGATCTGGACGAGTTCCCAGGCGTTGGGGAAGCTGGGGAAGAAAAATTCCTAGCATTGATAGGGAGTTATAGCAGTGGATTTGGGATTACAAGATGATTGGCTGTTAGATTAGAAAACCACAGATAAACACGGATAAACGCAGATAAATTGCATGATTATTTGCGTCAAAAAAGCGTCTATCTGTGGTTGAATCATTTAAACTAACATTCCGCACCCCTAACTGACCCAATCGGTATTTTCGGAATGTTTAACGGGTGGCAAGTGATTTTTGATACATAGAAATACCGAATTGAGGTTTTCTTGAATTCCCTGTTCCCCGTTCCCTATTGCCTGTTGCCTAAAATTCGTAGTGTGACACTTGAGGGTGCCGAATGTGGGTTTAAACAGTGTTTAGGGTATTGCCCATTACTAACTGTTTCTTGCTTCTGGAATGGTGATATCTACGGAGGTCACATTATTGGAAAGGTTGGTGAGTGGGGGCACAATTGCAGCAGTATTACCGACTACTAGAGTAACGAGTTGATCGGGTTGTAGATATTTTTGGGCAACTCGTTGGACATCCTCAATCGTTGTGGCTTTAACCCCTTCTAGATATTCAAACAGGAAGTCTTTCGAGTAGCCGTAGTATTCGTAACGCATTAACCGTGATAGCGTTTGCGCGGGGTCTTGGAAGTTGAAGACAAAGGAGTTGAGAATTTGATCTTTGGCAAAGGCAAGTTCTGCGGGGGTGATGGGTTTGGTGCGGAGTTGCTCAATTTCGGCAAGGATAGCTTTGATAAAGGGGACTGTGCCATCGGAACGAGTTTGTCCTCCCGCGACGAAGGTACCCGGATAGTCATAGGCAGGATTCCAGAAGCCATAGACTGAGTAAGCAAGACCTTGGCGTGATCGCACTTCGTTGAACAATCGTCCGCCAAACCCGTTCATCACCTGATTTAACACATCTAGGGCAGGATAATCCGGGTTGTTGAGCTTACCGCCTAAATGACCTATCTGTACGTAACTTTGGTTGAGTTGGGGCTGATTGACGACGAAGATGCCTTCCTGCTTAGCTTGAGAGGCGGATGGCACATCAATTTTGGGTGGCTTTGTGGCGGGTTTCCAGTTGCCGAATTTCTCTTGAATCAGCGATCGCATTTTGGCAGAATCGAAATCTCCAACAATGCCCAAAATCATATTTTCAGGATGAAAATATTGCTCATAGAATGCCACCATATCTTCACGGGAAATATTGTTGAGCGTCTCATACTCTACCGTGCGAGCATAAGGGCTATTATTGCCGTAAATCAATTTCTGAAATTCACGTCCCGCAATGGCATTAGGGTCATCGTTACGACGAGCGATTTGTCCTGCTGTTTGCTTTTTAGCTAACTCGATCTTGTCTGGGGCAAAAACAGGCTTTTGAATCACTTCGGCAAACAGATCGAACACAAAGTCCAAATCTTCGCTTAAAGCACTGAAACTGGCACTCCCAGAAGTTGTCCCAATCCCTGCTTCTACAGCCGCCGCTCGTTGTTCCAACAGTTGATTGAGTTCATCGCCAGTGTGTTCTGTAGTACCACCAGTACGCATTACCTCCCCAACTAACGAAGCTAAGCCGACTTCATTAGCGGGTTCAAGGCGATCGCCTGTGTGGATGAGTGCATTACCGCCAACTAGAGGGAGTTTGTGGTCTTCCATAAGATACACCACCATTCCATTGTTGAGTTGAAAGCGGGTGTACTCTGGTAGCTGAATTTCTGGTAAGGCGGGAAATTCTAACTCCGTATAAGGCTTGGGGGTAGCAGCAACTGCGGGTAAATGTGACACAACTACGAGTAGCATTGTCACCATCAGTAGACCCAACCAGCTAAAAAATTTTAGTTTTTGGAGTTTGGATTTGAGATTGATCAACAGGTCATTAGTCATTGGTCATTAGTCATTAATCATGGGTTATGGGTCATTAGTCAGTCATGGGTCATTAGTCAAAAGGTTGAGAATCCTTGTTAAGGCGTTGCTAACGAATGAAGAATGACTATGACGCAGAAGCTTTAATTTCCTTTGGTTAAAATTCGTCCGATGGTGCGATTTTCGGGTGTGAATGTTGCTTTGGCGACTCGCTGAATATCGGCTGGGGTTACAGAGGCAATTTGGTCTAACTCTTTAAATAAGTTGCGCCAGTCGCCGGTTTTTACTTCGTACTCTACTAAGCTGCGGGCCATGCCCATATTGGAATCAAGCGATCGCAAAAGTTCAGCACGCGCTTGAGTTTTCACTCGCTCTAATTCTTTGGGTGAAACGGGTTCTGTCTTGAGTTGCTCAATTTCACTCCGCAATGCAGTCCCGACTTCATCCACGGTATGTCCCGGTGCGGTGAGGGCATAGAACAACATCAAATTGGGATACTTATCTCCCGGAAAACCGCTAAAGCCTTGAGCAGAAAGTGCTACCTGTTTTCCCTGGACTAAAGACTGGTAGAGGCGAGAGGTTCGGCCATCACTCAGCAAACGGCTGATAATGCCATAAACCACATCATCAGGATGGGTAAGAGCGGGACGATGGTAGCCTTCTAAGTACCAGGGTTGGGACTGTAACTGTAAGGTGACTTCTCGTGTTTGTTTCTGAGGGGGTTCGACGGGAAGTTCCCTAGATGGGGCCCGTCGCGCTTGGAAGCGTCCGAAGTAAGCTTGGGCTAGTTCTTTGACTCGTTCGGGTTGAACGTCACCGACAACTGCGATGGTTAATTCACTAGGAATGTAATAGGTTTCAAAAAATTGCTGCACATCTTCGCGGGTGAGGTTGCGGAGATCTTCGCTATAGCCAATCACCGGACGTTTATAGGGATGCCTCTCAAAGGCGGTATCGAGAAAGGCTTCTATCATCTGACCCACTGGAGAGTTCTCGGTTCGCATCCGACGCTCTTCTAAGATGACATCTTTTTCTTTATAAAATTCTCGAAACACAGGTTCTAGGAATCGTTCTGACTCCAGGGACATCCACAATTCGAGCTTGTTGGAGGGGAAGCTGTAGAAGTATACCGTTGCATCGGCGGATGTGGCGGCATTTAAACCAACGCCCCCAGCTTGTTCCACGATGCGACCAAACTCATTTTGCTTCACCAAGCTTCCTGCTTTGCTTTCTACTTGAGCAAATTGTTTCTGTAATTGGGCAACTTGGTCTTCTTTCCCTGCCTTTTTCGCCGCTTTGATTTGTTCTGACAACTGATCTAATTGGTCTAACAGGGGTTTTTCGGCCTGATAGTTTTCTGTGCCAATGGTGGTGGTGCCTTTGAAGGCTAAATGTTCTAGAAAGTGAGCAACACCCGTTTTTCCGGTTGGTTCGTCAACGCCACCGACATCGGCATAGGTGACAAAGGACACAACAGGCGCTTGATGATTTTCTAAGACAATGAATTTCATGCCGTTATCGAGGCGAAACTCTGTGACTCGCTCGATGACTCGATTTAGGTACGGCTGAATGGATTTTGGGGGGGGTGTCGGTGTCTCGGTTCTAGCCGAAGCAGGGGCAGGCAGTATTCCCCACCCAAGGATTGTAGCCGTGAGAATTGCCAAAATAAGCGATCGCCATCGCGGCTGTTTTAACCGGACGACGAAAGGCTGGACAAGCAGAACGAAAGGATTGACCTGATTCATAAAACGCTAAGCAGTTGGCACTGTTTTTAGGCTGAGATTTTCTTTCTCCCCATGATGTATGGTGACAAAAAAAAGTGCAGGGTTGCGGGTGTTGCCAGTTTCGGAACTCGCAAGGGTTGGTTTTACAACTGAACTTTAGAAATTTTAGCGGTCGGGGACGGGGTGATGGGGTGATGGGGTGACAGGCTCTTCATGAGCCTTGTAAATTTTTGCAACTAAATCTTGAAGTCTACGTAAAACTGGCTCTTTTTGCCGGAGAACACAATGAAGGCTTATAGGAGATGACCGAAATGAAACCGATGAGGGTTAAGGTTTTGACGAAGAATAACCTGCAAATTCTGGGAGAATTAAGAATGAATGTGCCTTTAGGTGATTCTTACTGCCAGCTCTCAGATTTTCTCAACAATTCGCGCAGTTTTATTGATTTGTTTGATGTTGCAGTCTATAGCGAAGGTCAGTTGCTGACGCAAATGCCATCGCTGTGCATTAATAAACCTGCGATCGCATTTTTGTATGAGGAAGACGCAGCCCTATCATCAGGGTGTCAACTTAGCCGTGCTTTTGCTTATTAATGTGTAGCATCTACTAAAACCTAATTTCTATTTTGTGCATCT